>NZ_JALQDN010000028.1:0-260899 GCF_023631205.1 Caballeronia sp. NCF2
TGCGCGTTGAGGAAGGTGGCCACCCGCTCCGTCTTATGGCTACTCACGTTGTCACAGATGACATGGATTTCTCTGCGTTTGGGCTGGCTGGCCACGACGTCGGTTAGGAAGGCCACAAACTGTTCGCTGGTGTGGCGCGGCGCTGTTTTGCCCAGCACCTCGCCGGTCGCAGTATTGAACGCCGCGAACAGGCTGAGCGTGCCGTTGCGCTTGTACTCGAAGCCGTGACTCTCGGCGCGCCCCGGCGACAGCGGCAGCATCCGGTCCTTGCGCTCGAGTGCCTGAATCGCGGTCTTCTCGTCCACACAGAACACCGCTGCGTGCGCCGGCGGGTTCAGGTAAAGCCCGATCACGTCGGCTGCTTTGGCCTCGAAGTCCGGGTCGTTGGAGACCATGTGCCGCTCCAACTTCTGCGGCTTGACCCCATGCTTGCGCCAGATGCGCTGCACGGTCGAGACCGACACGTCGCCGAGCTCTGCCGCAAGCTTATAGCTGCTCCAGTGTGTCGAGCCGTCGGCGGGTTTGTGCTTGAGAGTACGGTTGAGCACACGCGCCTCAAGTCTGGCTGGCGGCTGCTTGGGAGCGCGCCCGGGATGTCGGGCGTACATGCCAGACAGTCGCTCGCTAAGAAAGCGCCCCGACCAGCGCGCGATGAAGCGCGAGTCGCAACCCAGTGTGCGCATGATGCTGTCGCGCGATTCGCCGTCCTCGAGCATCAGGATCAACTTCGCGCGTCGTACGTCCGCCGCACGCACCGTTCGGCTGCGCGCCGCCGACAGCAGTTGCTCGCGTTCGGTATCGGTCAGATTCATTTTGCCCATGACCTGCATCTGAACACACTTGGGGTGCCAATTCAATGATGCAATGCACTAGTCCGTTCATAGCGACGCCCGAGCCGGTCGCGAAGGACATCGTGCGCGCGGTCCAAAGGAAGCGGAGCACGCTTTATACGCCGCGGTTTCGGTGGGGCATCATGCTCGTGATTCGCTGCGTGCCGCGGATCGTGTTCAAGCGGGTGACGCTATAGGTAGACGCGCGGCGACGTACGGAACACCTAGTGCTAGCCGAGCCGATGCTTAACGATGTAGCCGATCGCAAAGCCCATGCATCCACCGATGTAGCGCGTTCGCACCGTCCGGAAAGCGACAGTCGCAGCAGAGCTTTATAGCTAATAACTTCGTTATCGCGAAGAGGCCGATCGTCATGGAGAGCGTGAGCACGGCCGCGTCGTGGCGCGCGCTTCGACGTGGACGAGAAATATTGTCGGTGCTATCGAGTAAATCGCATTGCTCATTTACCCGCCTCGCGTGATGCCCGGCGGCGGCCCCCGCGGTTATGATGAGCGCGACGATCTCGTACGGCGCCCAGATTTGAAGAGGCGGCTGATGGCGATCCCGAGGTCGAGCGAACACTCAGCTCACGAGGCTAGCACCCTGTTTAGAACTCGGGCATCTAGTTTCTACTCGAAATTTCGCAAGTCATACGGACATAGAAGAGCCGCACGGAAGCGGCTCGGCGGATAAGCCGAGTTACTGGAAATGGCCAGGTTTGCGCATGACAAAATGAAGATTGTGACGCGTGAAAGCGCGGTGCGCCGGTATATTGTAGCGATCGAAAGCAAGTCGAAGCAATGCATCGTCCGTTCGATCATAGAAACGCGCGAGAATGGCCTCCTCATACCCGTCGAGCACAATGTAGTCGTGGCAATCCCGACCTATCGCAAGCTCGAAATCGTGATAAGAAATGCCAAAACCCCAGCGCGCAAGTGTTTCGCCGATCTTCTCGGGCGCCGTAGACCCGATCGAATTCCGGAAGTCTGCACGCGGCGAGAACTGCGCGTAGTCGCGCTGGATTTCTAGTGGAAGCGCCGAATAGAAATGCATGAGGCTCGTGTGATCTTCGAGCACATTGAATCGGTTAGGCGTATCCGCCACGGCGAGCAGGCCGCCGGGCGCCAGCGTTTTCCACGATGCGCGCAAAGCCTCGATACGCTCCCCGTACGTCATATGTTCGAGCACAGCGCACAGCACAACGAGATCGATTTGACCGACGAACGCCTGGGCTTTTTCTTCCGTCAGTTTCTCGTTGACGAACTGGACATTGTCGTATCCGAAGAAACGCAGTCTCTCCGCTGCGGCGGCGCTCGCCTTTAGGTCGATCTCGAAGCTGGCGACGCTCTTGACTCGACTTGCGACGGCGAGCGTGGAACTGCCTGTCCCAGATCCGATTTCAATGGCCCTCAACTTGCTCATGTCTGGGACGATCTGTGCAAGCCATTTGCAAATCCAGTATTCGAAATCGCGGAAACGATGCACGACATGGGCATCCAAATCTCGTTCGAAGGACTCATCTTGCGTAACATTAGCCCTATAAAACGTGCGAAGCAGTACGTCCTTGAAGAACGGCCTAAAGTCGTCCGGGATTGGCAAGGGTGAGAACGCTGGAAGATACGATACAGCAGGAGATATCGGAGTTCTGAGAGCGCTGAATTGCTGAGCTTCCGAGATCAGCCTGATATTTTCCTCCTCGAGAGCCTGACAGCGCGCCAGAGCCGCGTCGAGGTCGGCCGAGTTTGGATTGTCGACCGGCTTGGCGACTGGAACACGAATGCCGCGCAGCGCCTGAAAGATCTTCATCTTTCACCCGTTCGTTAGCTCGAAGGATCAATATATCAGCGCCGCGTGTTGGCGCAACAAGATCTGCGTCAATTTGCACCCAGCGGGGCGGCAGGTTAGCTTGTCGCGTTCTTGCCTTAGGTCGAGGCAATTAACGGCCACACGATATTGTTTCCGCTGTTTTAGCCGGGCGGTTTCCCCTGTCAGTCAGACTGTCGACTTCCACAGCATCGTGAAGAGGGGCTGAAGCTGTCGCTCCCGGTCAGCACCTGATAGTCCAACAGATGGCGTGCCGGACCCCCGATGCAGATATCGTAGCAAGCTTTTGAATGCTAAGGCCTTTTGCGGTCCTGCGGTCCGGCCAAATCGCTACTCAGCAGGCTGATCATTGCGAACTCCGATAGGGGCACGAAAGCGTGTATGCGTTTCGCGCGCAACGTCGCACCTAGAAGCAGTGATGCCCTACACCGACGACTTGCGACATTCGATGCTCAGTAGTGTGCTATGAAGGCGCGATAGTGCGAGGCCCGGTCGACGTTCGGCGGCAAATAACCTTCCAAATGCCAGCCCGTGCTTCAGCTCTGGACTGGCGTCGAAATTGCGTTCCAATACATGGAGCAACATCATCACTTTCCTGGAAGAAAAATCCGTCTCCATTGCCGCTGACTCGTCGCGATAGCCCGTTCGCAATGAGTCGAGCAGTAAAAGCGCCTCGGAGGTCTTCATCTGAAAGATTGGACGCGTAAGCGGTTGACGCGCGCACGATGGTTCGATGCAATCGAACACGCGACTTCTGTCCAGAATTTGAATCCGTTGCAGTGTAAATCGTTTCGAACGAGCGGACAACAGGGGTCATGAAGGGCCAGCTACGCCTGCTCTCTCGACGGCTGGTGACGGGTCATACCGGCACGATGCATCGGCGGCGCAAGCGCTCGATGAAATTCAATGACACATTCGGCGGAATCAGACTTCTTGGAACTCTGCCATCGACCCGCCCTTTTGGACGTATAATAATACAAAAGACGTAAATTCTGCTGGCGCAGCAACGTGGTAATCCTTCGCGGTCACGTAGTCATTGCGATCCCGACCTGCAGCGATCGGAGAGGATCCACCACGACGGCTGCGCGGCGACATTCTAATGCCGCGGCATTAACGGGTAAATATTACTGTGAACATCTTGATGTCCGCGTTCACTAACCGCTGCTTGATGAACTGGATCCCAATCGCAACGAAGATCAGAGCTAGCGGCGGCACGTGCAATTTCCTTCTGTTTCCCCGACTCTCTGATCCGGACCATAAAGGCCTTTACAGCCACGAGATCCAGTCGCATGCCGTGCTCACCGCACCGATCGACGCATCATTCGAACTCTGCGAGACGACGGAAGCCGACTGCAAAGCCGCCATCCAGCACATCGTCAAACGGAAGCGATACGACGGAGTGCTGATGACGACTTGCCATCTCGGGCCGGAACTGACACTGCGCAGTTGGGTGCAGGCCGTATCGCCAGCGACCCAGTTCGTCGGACTGCAGCATGGATTCGTTCAACAGTGGCCGAATTTCGAAGCCCGATTCAGCTCGTACGACTATCTCGGCGTTTTTGGACGGGCGTTCAGGCATCGCCTCGTTCCCGAGTTTCGGAAGCGAACGGTGGCGCTTTCTCTTCCCATCCTCGACTCTTACGCGTCGAACGCGCGGCCTGAGGGCAACAGAATACTGTTTGCGCTGCAAAGGGATATCTCGCCGGGAGAGGTGCAACGACTTGCTCAGGACATAGAAATTTTGTCGGGCAGGAAGATGGTGCTTCGCGCTCATCCGGAACACGTGTCGCACTATGATGTGCTTCGCCCGACCTTCGAGTTTTCCGATCCAGCCGAGCCGCTTTCGCGCGCGCTGGCGCGTACCTCTGCCGTGATCACGTCCGGAAGCACGCTCGCACTCGCATCGCTCGCGATGAAGCGGCCGACAGCGATATTGCGTCATCTGGGCGGCGAGGAATATGAACCGTTTGGAATCGTCGCCGACGCCATGGAGGCTGAACCGATACTGCAAATCCTCGATCGATTTCGAGAACCGTCCTTCTGGCCGGGGATGGACGAGATTTTGGAAAACTACGCGGGCCGAGCGGGTCGACGTGTCGACGATGCCTACGAGACTCTGGGCACGTTGTTTGTTCGGTCGAAGATGGACGCAAAAAACGCAGCGAAAACGATCAACGGGTGGTTTCGGCGCGTCGTTGGCGGGTTCAGTGCATGAGGCAGCTGTATGCCTTCGGCGCCAGAACCAGCCCGTCGATGGGAGCGATACCTGAACGCGTTCATTTTCTGGATGGCATGAGGGGCTGGGCGGCGCTTGCCGTCGTCCTCTACCATCTGGCGCCGACCTTCCTGATTCCGCCACACTATCTGAAAAGCATTGGCTGGTTGATGTTGCCAATGGACGGCGCTCTCGCGGTATACGTTTTCTTTGTCGTTTCCGGCTTCTCGCTCTCGATAGGTTTTGTGCGACGTCGCGAGCGATCCGGCCTGTTTTCGCTCGCCATACGACGATATCCGAGACTTGCGATCCCGGTTTTGGCGGCCACTCTAATCACACTTGTCATGCTGCTCACGGGCGCCAATCGAGCGCCGAATGCTGCGGCACTTCTGGGCCGAACGAATTGGCCCGCTAGCGCCTTTCGATTCGAGCCGGGCTTAATAGACGCGCTGAAGTTCGGTCTGTTCGACGTCTTCTTCCACTACCGCTGGGACCACAGTTACAACCCGGTCCTATGGACCATGAGTTATGAACTGATCGGAAGCGTCATGGTGTTCGCGCTTCTGATCGTGATGGGCACGTCGCGCATCCGCTGGGCCGCATATGGGCTCGGCTGGCTGGCGCTTGCGCATTTCGATAGTCCGCTCTCCTCGTTCATTGCGGGGACAGTGCTGGCTGAATGCCACGGTTCAATTTGGATTCGCGTGCTTCGTAAGCCAGCGACCGCATGGCTGATCTCAACGACACTCTTTTCATCGTTTTCTATGTTGTCAGCTTCGAGCGGCAGGCGTACGACAGTTTTACCGTGCGCTCCTTATGCGGGACAGCGTTGGTGATCGCGGTGGTCGTCAACCTTGCATGGTCCCGTGCGATGGAGTTGCCGATATCCCGCTTTCTCGGGCAAATTTCCTTTCCGCTGTATCTGACGCATATTCCTGTCATTTGCACCCTCGGCGCGGGCACAGCGCTAATGCTCCATGACAAGGGGCTTTCGTTCCCTTGGATTACGCTAATCGAACTGGCGATCTGCGTCCCCGTCGCTGTGGCAGTGGGCGTCATTTTTTCTCCCATCGAGACCGCGTCTATTACATTCGGTCAGTGGCTCGCTCGAGTGCTCCTGAAACCGGTCTGCCGCTCTCACGTTTAGGTCAGGTGAAAGCGGCGGGTGTGGTCTCTAACGACCCGGACCTCAAGACCGAAGCACCCGACGTGATCGGGCTTACTTAATCGCGCCGGCGCAGGCAGCGGTGTTCTGTGTCGACTAGTCCATTGCGTCATTGAAAAAGCACCCGATTTGGTATTCAATGAAACGCATGGAAAAGATGAATTTGAGCGCGCTCGAGCGCGAACAATTGCTGTCAGCAACTCGTAGCCAGACGGTGCGCGCAGCTGACGCCCGGCGCGCTCGGCTGATTCTGATGCTTGACAACGGCGAAACACGCGAGGCGATCATGCAGCGGCTACGATGTGACTCGCGCTTCATTTCGCGATGGTCGAGTCGGTTCTTGGCCGAGCGGCTGGCAGGCCTGTATGCGCGCCATCCTGGACGAGCTCCCGTGCATCCGCCTGATAAGCTCGAGGCGCGCGTGCTAAAGCTCACGCTCACGCGCCGGCCCTCGGACTTGTCGCGCTGGCCTGCGCCGTCGCGGCCTGGACCATGGAACTCGGCGGCATCCGCTTCGCGCAGCAGAATCTCGGCTTCAGCGATTCCCCACGCTCGGGCCGGTTCAACCGAACGACGGTTCATACTTCGGCATCGCGTCGGTCAACTACAACGACCTGCCCCCTTCGAAGGCGTGGGCCTACTATGTCACTGCGCATCTTGTCTCGCGCAGCGATCGGGCCGGCCCGAGCGCAGCCGACAGCCTCATTGCCAACCTGGACGCCTATCGTCGATTCGGCGCGCGCTATGTCCTCGTGCCGCGAAACTTTTGAAGGAAGTCCCGCCTTTGCATCGTTCATACAGCAGTCGGGGAGCCACACGCGCGGCTCGTGCAGGTTTTCGCCGATGACGGCATGCGATCGGCGGACATATCCCCGTTCAACAATAAATCCGCCGACAACACGGACGAAGCCGCGCGCGCCGCCGGCGCCCAAGTGACCGACGTACCGCTGCACGGCAAGGGGAACGTGGTGTGCACCGCATGTTCGCGGACGTTGCCGATGTCGACGTGATGGTGGACGGCGACGCGACCTACGACGCGCGGCCGCGCCAACGCTGATCGACGCGCTCGTCTAAAACCGTCTCGATATGGTCGTGGGGTCGTGCCTCAGCGACGAAGAGATGGCATACCGGCTCGGACATCGCTTCGGCAACGTATTGCTAACCCAATGCGCCGCAACCATCTTCGCCCGCACGCTCAAGGACATCTTTGTCGGGCGACCGAGTTTTTTCCCGGCGCTATGCAAAGACCTTTCCCGCGCACTGGACCGGCTTCGAGATCGAAACCAGGCTCGCCGCGTATGCTCTCAGCATGCGCATGCCGGTGGTCGAGACCGAGGCCGACTACAAATCCCGCCCCAAGGGCTCGAAAGCAAGCTGGATACATATCGCGACGGACTTCCGCGCTTGCCGGCTACGCCCGCGCTCGCGGTCGCTGCCGGATCCATCGCCGGCATGTTCATTAATTTTCTTTCCGCGAAGCTGTGGTATTCCGCAATGGGCGCGCGAATTCCCGCCGATGACGGTACGTTTCTCGACTCCGCCATTAATGCTGCGGAGTCGTTTGGGTTAGACCGATGGGTTAAAATGCGGCTCATAATCCGCTAGACGCCCGTTCCGAGCCTGTCCGGCACGGCCCCGAGCAGCGGCACTCAGCACCTTTCCCGAGGCATCCAGCAAGATGGGCACAATACCGAATCGCGAGGACATCCTCGTCTTCATCCCTGCATATAACTGCGCGCGACAGATCGGCCGCACACTATTGCAACTCAAAGGATGCGAGGCGCTCTTTCGCGAAGTGATCGTCGTCGATAATCGCAGCACCGACAATACAGTCGACGTCGCCATTTCAGCCGCGGCGCAACTGGCTTTGCCGACGCGGGTGGTGCGGAACTGGGATAACCTGGGGTTGGGCGGATCTCACAAAAGCGCGTTCGCCTATGCGGCGCGTGAGGGATTTGACTATCTCGTAGTCCTCCACGGCGATGATCAGGGCAACATACGCGAGCTCGTGCCCCAAATCGAGCGCGGCGAACATCGTACTGTTGACTGTCTGCTCGGCGCCCGGTTCATGCCTGGCTCGCGGCTCGAAAACTATTCGACGTTCCGGACCCTCGGCAACGAAGTGTTCAATCTGCTGTTCTCTGCAGCGAGCGGAAAGCGCCTTTACGACCTGGGCTCAGGCCTCAACATGTATCGCGTCAATGCGGTGAAGAAACTGCGTTATCAAGGCTTCGCAGACAACCTCACGTTTAACTACTATATGATTCTGGCGACCGTCTGGCACCGCTGGAACATCCGTTTTTTCCCGATCAGCTGGCGCGAAGACGATCAGGTATCCAATGTCAAACTGACGCGCCAGTCGTTCCAGGTCCTGAAGCTGCTCGCAACGTTCGTTTTCCGCCGCCGTTACTTCCTCGACGGGCAGCACACCCCCCGCTCGCCTGAAGACTACCGTTTCGATACCGTGTATGACAGCACGGCGTCGGCACAGCCACTGGGGCAGCCGGATGTCCCTCGTTAATCAAGCGCGGCTGTTTCTTTGGGCATTTGGTGTTTCGGCCGTCCTGTTCATCGGCTCCCTAGTGCTCTGGCTTCCGGTCGGCTGGTCGCGCATGGGCTTCCCGACGGGCAGCGCCCTTGTCTGGCCGGTCGTCCTCTATGCGATGGCGCACGGCGCCCGCATGTTGCGGCTCGGTCTGCTTCTCGGCAGCATCCGGATTCGCAAGCTTCTGGGACTCTATCTCTATACCGCCGCCTGTTCGGCGGTCGTTCCCTTCAAGCTCGGCGAGCTGGTGCGAGTCAATGAATTCGCATGGCAACAATCTGGAAGCCTCGCACGGGGCGTAGTGATCGTCTGGGTCGAGCGTGTGTTCGACATGGTCGCGCTCGGCGCCATCATTCTCGTCATCCTGACGCGCTCGGATGTGGAAGTCGCGCCCATCGCTCCTGTGCTCTGGCTCAGCACGGCATTCGTGCTGACCACGCTGCTGTTTTTCTTTGTGCTGCCGGAACAGTTGGCCACCTTGAACCTGCACGTGATCCGGACCTATCGCGATGAAAAGGCGGTGCGCGTACTGAAGATTCTGGAGCGCATCAACGATTTGTCGCATATGGCGAGACCGCTGCTGAACGGCCGAATCCTGACGCTCGCCTTCATCACCCTCTTCATCTGGTGCTTCGAACTCCTCGCGCTGGGCTTGCTCACGCGCGAATTGGACAGCTGGAACCCGCTTTACAGGCTCGTCAGCCAGTTCGCCGACATCATCATCCATCGGTCGGCGCATGGGGCATCGAATGACGCGTTGGTTTCCGTATTCGATCAGTGGAAGGTTCTGATTTTGTGTGCACCCGGCCTTATCGCGCTTGTGCTCTTTCGCAAATGGCGCCGCACCACATCTCAAGCTGAAGGAATCACGCGGTGAAGAAGATTCTGCTCTACGACAACACTCAACCTCCGCCGAGTGACGTCTGCAACCTGCTGGGTATCGAACGATTCTCGGACGTTTACTACCGCAAGCGCTCGCTGGACCGCTGGATCTCGGACCTGGCCGCGCAGGCGGATCTCACTTTCGTTGATCTGGAATCGCTCACGCATTCTGACACGCTGGCGAAGCCGCCGCTGTCCGGCCCCGGCAGGCAGACGCTCATCTACATCCCGGCGTGGGTCGCTTTCGGATGCGCGGAAAAAGAGGCCGCACTTTTTCTTCAGAAGCTCAGTCTGACGCGCAACAACCTGCGCGTGACGACCGACGCTCACCAGTTCGATCCCCTCGCGCCGCATATGATGGTGCTGGTGGACGATCTGGCCCAGTCATTCATGCGGACGATCGCATCCGGAGAGTCGGCGGAGTCGTTCTTCCGGGAGGTGGGCGAGCAACTGCAACCCGTGCCCGATCATGCCGGCATGATCGACTTGCGCGATCCGCTTCGCTTCACGGATTACCTGACCAGCAATTTTGACGCGCGTTTCTTCAACTCCGTTCAGACGGTCAACGATTTCGTTCTGCTGAAGCGGTCAACCGACGCGGCCAAGCTGAAGCGCGAGCATGACTTCTATCATCTGCTGCCTGCGTCGATGCAGATGTTCTTCGTGCAGCCTTACGACTTCAAGCGCGAGGCACAAGGCGCGAGCTACAAGATGGAACGCCTGTTCGTGCCCGACATGGCGCTGCAATGGATTCACGGATCGCTCAACAAGATCCATCTCGAGCGCTTCCTCGACAAGGTGCTTTTCTTCGTGCGATCGCGCCCGACCCGGGCGGCGCCGCGCGAAGTCGCCGCTCGCGCACGAGACGAAGCGTACCGCTCGAAACTGCTCGCTCGTCTGGAGCAACTCGAAGCGCTTCCCGCCTATGCGTCGATCGAGCCGTATGCACGCGCGACCTTCGGCGGCATCCGGTCTCTGCTGGATCGCTATCTGGCGTTGTTGAGCAGGTCGAAGCCGGCAGAGATCGAGAAAAGCCTGTGCATCGGACATGGGGATCTGTGCTTCTCGAACATTTTGTACAGCAAGACGACCGGGCTCATGCGTTTCATCGACGCGCGAGGCGCCGAGACCGAGGACGAGCTGTACGTGAATCCCTACTATGACATAGCCAAGCTGTCGCACTCGGTCGTCGGCAACTACGACTTCATCAACTACGGCCTTTTCCGGCTGGACATCGACACGGACCTAAAGGTTCGGCTGCACATCGATGCAAAACCCCAGCCGTGGGCCACCGGGATGTTCATGGAGAAGCTCGCGGACAACGCTTTCGATCCGTGGTTGACGCGACTCTACGAGGCTTCGTTATTCATCAGCATGGCGCCGCTGCACATCGACGTTCCGAAGAAAGTCATTGCCTTTCTCGTTAACGCGGCGGACATCCTCGACGAACTCGAGCGCAATTACTGAGGAGGCTCAGATGCTGGTAAAGCAAAAGTGCATTGTGATGGACATCGACGGTACGTTGTGTCCCAAGAAGCTTCCCGACGAATCGTATGGCGATCTGCTGCCGATTCCAGAGATGATGGAGCAACTCGTGCGCTATCGGGAGCAGGGCTTCTACGTGATCCTGTTCACCTCACGCAACATGAACACGCACGACGGCAACATCGGGCGCATCGTCGCGAATACGGGAAAGCTGCTGATGGAATGGCTCGACAGGCATCAGGTGCCCTATGACGAACTGCATCTCGGCAAGCCGTGGCCGGGACGCGGAGGCTTCTATGTCGACGACAAAGCCATTCGTCCCGACGAATTTCTCAAGCTCTCTTACAACGAGATTCTCAAACTTGTCGGCGACGAGCCGGGCGGAGAATGACAATGGTGAACGTGATTATCACGATGGGCGGCCTCGGCAAGCGCTTTCGGGATGCCGGCTACACAGTGCCCAAGTATCAAATCGAGGCGCACGGCAGGACACTCTTCACCTGGTCGATGCTCAGCCTTTCGAGCTTCATAGCGCAAGGGGCGCGGTTCATCTTCATCGTCCGCAAGGAAGATGGCGCGCGCGAGTTCATCGAGAGCGAGGCCACGCGGCTCGGCATCGCCAACCGACAGGTGCTCGAAATCGGCTATCTCACGGACGGACAGGCAACCACCGCGACGCTCGCGCGCGATCTCATCGCCGATCCGTCGCAGCCGATCCTCGTATACAACATCGACACTTTCGTGCATCCGTCGTCGCTGCAGGCAGACGCGACGCGCGGCGACGGCTGGGTACCGTGCTTCCCCGGCGAAGGCGACGGCTGGAGTTTTGCCGCAGCGGAGCCGGACGGCCGGATCACGGAACTGCGCGAAAAGGTGCGCATCTCGCCCCATGCGACGATCGGCCTGTACTGGTTCTCGTCGTTCTCGCTGTATCGCGACGCCTACGAGCGCTATTACAGCGATGCGAGTCGCATGGAAAAGGGTGAGAAATACATCGCGCCGCTCTACAACGAGCTCATCTCCGCCGGCCGCCCGGTCTATCTGCATGAGGTGCCCAAAGGCGCCGTTTATCCGCTAGGGACACCCGCGGAAGTCGAACGATTCCTGCAGGACGAGCCGCCATCGCTCTGACACGTTGCACCCGTCCCACGTTTCCACCCGGGCTCTTCATTTGATCTCCGATCCGCCATCCGTGCGCACTGGCCGTCCGATTCTGGCTCCGGTCCTTGCCGGCGTGTTCACCGCGCTGTTGACCGCGCTCGTCGTCGCGTTGTTTCTGCGGGCGCACGTCCTGCCTCGTGTCGCCTGGTTCACGACGCCGGTCGGGCTCGCGTCGGGTGCGTCGATGGCGTTGTTCGTGCGCCGCGGATGGCGTTCCGTTCGGATGTGGGAGCTGGCTGCGCTCGTCGTCGGCGCAGCGTTCGTGGCCGCGCTCGTTCATCCGGTAGCGCAGCATTATCCAAAGATCAGTGTCACGGCGACGGGACAAAAAAATCCTGCGGCGGCTTCGTCGGAAGTCTGGGTTGGACTGGAGTCCGGCGCGCAGCCGGTCGAAGGTCACTGGTCCGGCGGCGGCGATGCGTGGGAGCCGCGCGGTCAGCGCTACGTGTCCTATCGAAAACAGCCCGCGACACTGGCCTGGGACGGCACCTGGGGTGACGGCGCGAGGCTGGAACTCGCGCGCCATCCGTGGTCGGGCATCGCTCGGGTGGACATCGGCGGACGGGAACAGACACTCGACCTCTATGCGCCCGTCGCGAGCACGTGGACCATTCCGTTGCCCAGTCCTTCCCCCTCGTGGAGGGACAAGGCGCTGTGGGCAGCGTTCGCGGCCTCAGTCGTTTTGGCTGTTTCGGTGCTCGTTCACTTCCTCCCGACGTTGCCGGCACCCTGGTCCGGCAGTCTCGCCATCGCGTTTCTCGCGGCCTGTCTAACGCTCTTTGCCGTCCGCGACCGATCGTACGCGGGCGATTTCAATGTCGTCGCCTTCGAAGCGGGCGCGCCGGTGACCACGGTAGAGCTGAACGCGGGGCAAGGCTTCGCTCCCGAGTTGAATCACGCTTTGAGAGCCAGCGCGCCGGGCCAGTTCGAGACCGCCGCTGCGTCCGACGCCAGGTGGAACATCGAGGCAACGGACGGTACGCTCATCGACGTTCCGATCGCCGCCGACGCGGCGCCGCACGACGCCGCCGGCCCGAGCGAGCCCCGGTCCATCGATGACCCTCCGAACGGGGTTCAGGTCGGCCACACCTCGCTGTACATGCTCGAGGGGAAGAACAATCCGACGCTGGCGATCATCGGTCCCGACTCGCGGAAACACGCGCTTCCTGTCCCGCAACCGGGATCGGACCAGATTTTCGTGCTCGTTCAACGCGATGCCGCGACTCTGCGCGTCGCGGTGAGTCGGTCGTTCGCGTCATTGCCGATCGGCTCAGATTTTTCGGGGCATGTCACGAAGGTGCGGATGCGCGCCGCAAATGGCGATGCCGCCGCCAGGCTCTTTCGAATCTCCTTCGGGGCCCCCCTTCAGGCATTCGAATTGAGGCCGGACGGCAGTCACGCCTATGCCGTCGCCGGCGTCAGTCGGCCCGACAACCGCATGTTCATCGCCGTCAAGCTCGTGGCCGCGGCAGAGATCTTTCTGCTCACCATGCTGATACCGGTCGCCGCATGGACGGTCCGATCGCTGACGCAACTGGCGAGGGCCGGCAGGCCTGTCAGCGTTGTACTCGGGATTGTCGGCATCCTGGGCTCGATGGGACTCGCCGCGCTGATCACATGGCCCGCCGTCGTCGGCTGGGACGGCACCATGCCTTACGTCGTATTCGACGCCGGATCCTACGACACATGGTATGGCGTCGGATACCCACTCCTGGTCAGCGGACTGCTCCTTTTGCAAGGACCCGGACTCGTCACGGCGATTGGCGTCGCAGGCACGACGCTTCTGTTGCTGGTCGCGCTCGCCATTGGACTCGGCGCGGCGCGCCGGGGCGTTCGCGCGCTGATCGCCGCTCTTTGCCTGGTGTGGCTGCCGCTGACGATCATTCCCTATGCAAGCGCCGTACACCTGCGCGACGCAATGAACGGCCTCGTCATGGCAGCTTCTGCCGTAACCGCGTTCGTGATGCTGCGCAAATGGAGCGGTTGGTCGACCGGTCAGCGATGCGTCGTCGTCGCGGCGCTCGTTGCGAACGGACTCGTGGCAGCGCTGCTTCGCGTCGACAACGTTCCTACGCTCGGCATCTGGATCGCCGGCGCGTGTTTGCTTTTGAGCGGCAGCCGCGCGCGACGGCTCGGTATCGCAGCGATCGCCGGGGCGGCGTGGCTGTCGATCAATCCGCTGGCCGAGCGAGTCCTCTTTCCCGATCAGGCTGCGCTCACCGCGGCGAAGCGGTTGTACGCCAGCACGGCGCTCGTCAACCCGATCACCGGCGTGCTCAAGCTCGGGCAGGACCGCCTGCCGGCGAGCACGGCGGCACAAACGCGTGAGGTGCTGGACCGGCTGGTCGATGCGGACTACTCACTCGCGCGTTGGTCGCCCTACGATATCGTCTACTGGCATCAGACATTCTCCCAACGGCCCGCTCCAACGGATGCCGCCGTGCGAAACCTGCAGAAGACCTACGTGCGGCTGGCGCTCGAGGCCCCCGCGCTATTCGTCAAGGTTCGCCTCGCAACCTTTGCATCCAATCTCGGTTTCCGGGGCTCGGTCGGCGGTCTGGAGATGTCGCGGGGGGACTTCGAATCTCAGTCGTTCTACGATCATCTGACGGATCCGGGCAGCTCATTCAGGAAGTTCCGGTGGCTCTATGGCTTTGCTCCCGACGGCCATCGCTGGATGGAGAGCGCCCGGCTCCTGCGTCACTGGACGGCAACCGTCGCCACGCATATTCCGCAGTTGATCGTCTGCCTCGTTGCACTTGCCTGGTGTCGGCGCTATCCGCCCTGCGCGGTGCTCGCCGCAGGGGTGGTCGCGCGCGCGTGCGTGTTCTTCCTTTTCGCGCCGGCGTCCGTCTTCCTCTACCTCTACGACCTGCAACTGATCGGGTTCTGCCTGCCTTTCCTGATGGCGGGCTGGCCGAGCCAGCAGGAGTCGCTGCCCAACCCTCTTTCTGGAGCCGCCTAGCATGCTGATGCGTTTCGGAGTCGTATCCGGTCTTGGTTGGCTCATTGATTTCTGCCTGTTCGCTACGCTGAACGTGTTGAAATCACCCGTATGGCTTGCCAACACAGTGAGTGCGACCGCCGCGGTCCTGTTCGTTTTCTTCGTGTCGGTGCGGCGCGTCTTTCAATATCACGGCCACTACCTGCTCGGGAAACTGCTGCGCTATGCCGTCTATCAGGCCATCGCGATTCTGAGTGCTTCGATCGCCATCGACCTGATCACGCGTCATTTGGGTTTCGCGCCCATCGTGTCCAAGATCATCGTCACGCCAGTCACGTTCTATTGCAATTTCCAGTTCATGTCCTTCATTACAACAGGCCGGTTGCGGCTGCGGTAAGCAGGTAACCCGGCACAGCCAATTCACGGAGATATCCGAGGCATCAGATGGAAAGACTCGCATTGTTTGAGGAAAGCGCACCTTACAGCGCACTCGAGGCATCCATTCATATGGCGCGCTATCTGTCCGCCCGCGAAGCATGCAAAGGTCAGGATGTGCTAGACATCGCCTGCGGCGAAGGCTACGGCTCCTGGCTCATGCGGCAATGGGGCGCCGTCTCGGTGCTCGGTATAGATGTTTCCGACGATGCGGTGCGGCGCGCGCAGACTCGTTTCAAGGACGCCGCGGTAACCTATCGCGCGGCGCAGGCCGAAGATCTTCAGGCGATCGTCGGCGAGAAGCGATTCGGACTGATCGTCTCGTTGGAGACGATCGAGCACCTGAAGGATCCGCGGGCGTTCCTGGAAAATCTCAAGGCGGTTGCGGCTCCCGGCGCGACTATCATCGTCTCCGCACCTAACGACCATTGGTATTTCAAGGACGGTGGGACGAATCCGTATCATCTGCACCGGTTCACGCGGGAAGAGTTCCAGCAGCTCGCGGAAGACGTGCTCGGACCGGCCACCTCGTGGCACCTGGGCACGCTTGCCGTCGGTTTCGGGATGTTCGATGAAGCGGGCGGAGCGAGACTCGCGCGTCGCGACGACAAACAGGATCGCATGCTCGAATATGTTGATCTGGCGCCGGGCATCTTCGTGCCGATGCAGGAGGATGTCGCGCCGGTTCCCGAAGAGACGTCCTATTACGTCGGTGTTTGGGGGCCTTCGAAAATTGGACCCGCGCTGTTCGCGGGCTATCCGGTGTCGATGGACATCGGCAAGCAGGAGCTCTTTCCGGGCGACGGATTGTGGGGAGCGCGAATCAGCGCTGACCGCTCGCGCATGGCGATCACCGCTCAGTTCCAGAAGAGCCTGGAAACGGCCGAGAACAACCGCGCGCAGCTTCAGACGTTACTGGAAACGGCCGAGCAGTCGCGAAGCGCGATCGAGGCGCAGCTTCACTTCTGCGAGCACGAGAACGAAGCGCTGCGCGTCGGCGTTCGCGCAGCGAAAGCCGAGAATCAGCTCCTTTGGGACGCGATCGCGCGCCACGAAGACCAGAATCGTATCCTGCAGGATGCGCTGGCTCAGACGAACGAGCGGTTAGCCGCGGTCCCGTGGCGTATCGTCCGCATCTGGCTCGCGATTCGCCGCCGCCTGCCGAAGCCCCTGCTTCGCTTCATCGGTGCCGTGCTGGCAAGAGGGCGTTAATACGATGAACACCATTTCAGCGCTCGAACTGGAACTCGAGACGCGCGCGTACCTCGGCCACCGTCTGCACGAGTTCCTGGCGGCCGATTCGGGAAAGCCGGACGGCGCCAATATCGGCGAAAACGGGCTCCATCTCACCATCGCCATGTGCATCGACGGCGACAGCGCACCAGCGCTCGCGCTTTGTCAATCCATCGCCCAGCATTTGCCCTACTTCGCGGGCAAAGTGTTGATCCTGGTCAACGGCGAAGATGCTGCGGCGCTCGACAAGTTGCAGCAGTTCCGGAGCGAATCCAGCCTAAAGTCCCGCGTGGAATTCACAGGTGCGAAGATGAACAGGGCCGCGTGCCGGAACCGGATGGCGAGCATCGCGCAAACGGGCTGGATCATGTTCGTCGAGCGCGGCGTGTCGTTCACGCGCGACTTGATGCGCGACGCGCAGCGCGACATCGCGAGCCTTGGATGCCACTTCCTCGCAATGTCGGCCGCCGACAAGACCACCGAAAACGGCAGAACGGGCATCGGCTATCTGGTGCCCCGGATCGCGCCTGGCCGGCTCGAGATCGCGCGCGAGATGCTGCTCTCGACGAGGCCGCACATGCACGGCGGCGGCTTTCTCGTTACGCTGCTGTCGGGACCGGCGGTGTTCGTCAGGATTGCCTCGTTGCAGGCACTCGGCGGATATGACGAAGCGCTGTCGGAGGGGCTCGACGAAACCGACTTGTCGCTGCGACTTTTTGAGGACGGTCGGAAGGTCGGAATGAGTGATGCGCCAGGCCTGACGCTGACGCGCACTCCCGCACCCGCGCATTCCGCCGATGCCGATTCCAACGTTCTGCGCGCAGCAAGCATCCATTTTGATTGCAAGCATCATCTTCGCGCGCCGTGGGTCGAGCCTGCTTCTGCTCAGGCAGCGCCTCAAGCCGCGGTCGTTGCGCCACCCGCCGTGACGACGGACGCGACGCCGCGGCCGCGCATCGCGCTGATGGTCGATACGGGCACCTGGGCGCTCGCCAACATTGCACGTCAGATCATGCGTTATACGTCGGACGAGTTCGAGTTCGACCTGATCACGCTCAAGGACATAGGCAATCCGGTCCTCGTCCTCGAGATGACGCGCGCGCACGACCTGGTGCACATGTTCTGGCGCGAGCCGTTGCATCATCTGGACAAGGACTGGGGACTTCCGTACGTCGAACGCCTGTGCGGCGGCTGGGAGCCGTTCGTCGAGCGGCTCGTCGCGCCTCGTCCGATTACGTTCACCGTGTTCGATCACCTGTTCCTTAGCCAGGAGGAAACGCTGGCGCGCGCGCCCATGTATCACCTGGCAAGCGGATACACGGTCAGCTCCGATATTCTCAAGCGCATCTACGAGAACATTCCTCACTACCCCAAGCCGCAAGGCGAAACGCCGGACGGTGTTGATCTAACGCGCTTCAGCCCGTCGAATCTGGCGCGTTTTTCCGGCGCGAGTACACGCGATCTGCGCATCGGCTGGTCTGGCAACAGCGCCTGGGGGAGCGCCGGCGCGGGCGGCGAGCGGCTGGACCCAAAGGGGTTCCATACCATCCTGAAACCCGCGCTCGAGATCCTGCGCGCGAAAGGTCTTCAAGTCAGCGAGCACTTCGCCGATCGTCAGGTGCGGCACATTCCTCACAGTCAGATGCCGGCTTACTACAACTCGCTGGACGTTCTGGTCTGCTGCTCCGAAGCCGAAGGCACGCCGAACCCGGTTCTCGAAGCAATGGCCTCCGGCGTTCCGGTTATTTCGACGAACGTAGGGATCGTGTCGGAAGCGCTCGGACCGCTTCAGCGGGAGTTCATCTTGAAGGAGCGGTCGGCCGTCTGCCTCGCGGAGGCAATCGAGAAGCTCATCGTCGACCGATATCGTTTGCAGCAGTTGTCGGCCGAGAATGTGAACAGCATCAAGAACTGGGACTGGAGTGTCCGAACACAAGCGTATCGCAAGTTCTTCCGCGAAACGCTCCTACGGTTCAAGGCTCAACGTTGAGACACGGGCTGGACATTCGGGCTGGTGTGCCCAGCCTAGCCAGCCATGCTCGCTGGCCCCGTTATACGCGCAAACGCCGCCTGACTGCACGAGCCACCCTCGTCCCCATCGACAGCGCAAACACCGCCCACGGCGCGACCCGACGCAGCTTCTCGTTGAGTCGCACCGCGATAAACACCGCGCGGCTCCGCTCGAAGTAAGCGAGCCGCGCGCGCGCCGCGTGAAGCTCTTCCTGCAACGCCTCCGCATCCCCGCTGGGCGACGCGCCGGCCTCGACGACATAAAGTGGCAGTTGGGCCTGTCCCAGTTTGAACGACTTTTTGCGCAGAAGATCGTGGTAGAGCGTGCGATGTCGGGCCAGTCGCTCGGGTGAATGAAACATCGATTCGCTGCGCCGACGGTAGAAGAAATGGATGCCGCTCGTCACGATGAAGCGCTTGCCCGCCATCACGGCGCGCATGTAAAAATCCCAGTCCTCGTACGCTTCCAGTTCTTCGCGATATCTCAACTCACGCAGCACGCGTGTGCGGGTCATGCATGTCGCCGTCGAGAAACGATTTTCGAACGTGCCGACCGCGCGCGCCTCGCCGTAGAACACTGCGTAATCCGCGAATGCAACTTGTTGTCCAATCTGGCTTTCCTCCGAATCGTGGAAGAATCCGGTCTGCGGCACGACGAAGTCGTAATCCAGCTGATTCTCCAGCGCGCGCACCGACAGCTCGATGAAGCCAGGGCCAATCAGATCGTCCGCATCGAGCGTCAGCACGTAATCGCCGCGGACGTGCGCGAGCCCGGCGTTGCGCGTCGCCGCAAGACCCAGGTTCATCGTATTGCGCACGATGCGCAGACGTTCATGCACGCCTTCCAGGCGCTCGATCGTGAGTCGGCTAAAGCCGTCCGTCGAACAATCGTCGATTACGATGATCTCGACGTTTTCATATGTCGACGCAAGGACGGAATCGACCGTCCGGAGAAGGTAGTCGCCGAGGTTGAAGTGAGGCACGATGACGGACACGAGCGGCCGGGTCGCCTGATTCGTTCGCGCGCTTCCGCGCCCACGCATGCCGGCAGTCCACGGGGCCGGCGTCTCAGGAACCCGGACGACTTCGCGCGCACCGCCCTTAACCGCACGCACGAGCGCTGCCGCAAGGCTTTCCGCGCTGCCGTCGAACTTGACGCAGTTGACGTCGTCGATCCATGGCGAGTTCTCGCCGAACGCGGGATTCGATCCGTTGAGCACGCTGATCGAGCCGGCCAACGAGGCTTCGTAGGCGGAAAGGCAGAACGATTCGAACGATGACGCCGTCACGCACACTGCGCGAGACACGACGGCGTGGCGCTCGGTCACGCTGAGGTCGTTCAGGAAGCTGAAGCGGCTCTTTAGGTTTTCCGGAATCATGCGCCTGATGCGCGCAAGGAACTGCGGGTCTGTCGCATGCGCAGCGAGGATGACCGAGCCTCGATAGTCCGGCGTCGCGCGAAGAAAGCCGCAGCATCCGCGGATGAAGAGCTCTGGTCGCTTGAGATGCTGGATCTTCGACGAAAATACGATGTTCACATCGAGCGAAGGCTCGATGGAGCGTGTGGCGACCGTGCCTGCGTCGAGCAACACGGGCGACGCGTGCAGATATAGGCGCTGCGACCACGCTTCGTCGGAGAACGAAAAAAAGGTTTGAATAGCCTTCGCGACCTCGGGCAACTGGGCAACGATCAGATCGCAATCGGCCAGCGCCTTGCGCTCGAGATCGAATACCACCAGCGTTTGCTTGTCGGCCGGCCGGTTGTCGACGTCCGCCAGCAAGCTATCCGCCGTATGCAGTCGGACCGCAAGCACGGTGTCTTGGAACGCAGATCCGAGCAGCTTTTCCTGGATGCTCGCAAAGCCTAGACCGCCCCAATCGTGAAACTCGACGTAATCGAGTTGTCCCACTTCATCAGCGAGCCGTCGCAGCCCTTGCATCGCCCGCACGGAATGCCAGTGCCATTCGGAGTCCGTGAATGCCCATTCGGGCGGATAGCTCGTGCCGTCGCGGTCCGACAGGCTGTAGTTCTGCCGAGACGCGATGACCAGCCGGACCTTCGGATAGAGCATCGCGAAGGAGCCGGTGTCGAACTCGTCACCCACCCAGACGATGGCCGTGCTGTTCAACTCTGCTTCTGTCGACACCGACAGCATGTTTGCGATGGAACGGCCGATACCGCCATGCGTGAAAGGGAACAGTTCCCTAGTAACGAATACTCTCATTGGCACCGGCTTCAGAGTTCAAGAAATTCCAGATAGCGCTGACGCGACAACTCGAGCAAGCCGCTCTTGTAATCGGACATCATGGCGTCCAGTGTACGCGTCTCAATGTTCAGCACTCTTTCGATGCACTGACTGATGTCTTCCACACTCATCGGATTGTCGACGGAGGTCGCCCGCACGTATTCGTGATCCTCGAGCCCGTCGAGGAACAACGGTCCACGCACGCAAGGCGTGCCGACCGACATCGCTTCGAGATCGACCATCGGATGACAGTCGATCGTGGTAACGTTCAGCACGATGTCCATCGACGCCATCATTTCGAGCATGCCGGTGTGATCGCGATATCCCACCTTTGTCAGCTTCGTCGTGAGCCACTTCGGCAGGTCGAAGTCCTTCGCGACGACATGGACCTTGCCGATGCGATCGACACATTGCGCCGCAAGCACATTGGTCGCGAGATTCTTGCGCAAGTCGTTCCATGAAGGCGCGAGCGCATGGCAATCCTCGCGTCGCGGCGAGCGGCGCGCGAGCGTGCGATGCGAGAACAGCGGCGGCATGTTGAGAAGCTGCGGCGCAAAATTGCGCTCCCCGACGACTGGTCCGAGGCCCCGTCGTATCGCGCTGAAGCGCCGGACCTTGCCTTCGCGCGCCATTTGGATGGCGCGATGCGCGAAGCGGCGCTCGTCTTCCCAGACCCATTGCGTCGTGGTACCGTGCCACACGAGGTATTGCCGGTCAAAACCGACTCGTGCTAGCGCGAGAGACAGCGCGTACATCGGATCCGAAATGCCGTGCAGCACGAGCTTGCGAATGCCATGCTGCTGGAGGAGCGTGACGATGCGCTCGATGTCTGGCACAGGGATGCCATGCGCGGACGGAATCGAGAGTTTCCGGCCGGGCAAGGCGCCAACTGCCGAGCGCATGCCCATCCAGTCATGATGGAACACGTGGCAGACCTGATCGAAGCGTGCGTCCTGATTGGCATACATGGTGTCGCGCGCGGCCTGCCACTCGAATGAGTGTTCGGGCGGGAACGCGCGAACGAAGCTCTTCTGTGCGAGGTCATCGCCAGCATCCGGAAGAACGTGAACGGCCTGCGACTCGGCATGGACCTGCGCGAGCGTCTGATGGATACGCGCGCGCAATTGCTGCACATTCCTGAGCGTATCCCGCTCGGCGCTCATCTCGTCGATGATGCGTTGCCGTGCATCAAGCGCGCGGCGCTGCTCTTCAATGACTCGCGCCTGCGTAGCGTTCGTTTCGACTGCATCGCCATATTCCCGCTCGCTTTGCCGCCCTTTCAACGCCGCCTGCACGCGAGGAAGGCTCATGAGCAACCGCTCGTCGTCGGCGAGCGGACGCGCTACACCGTTGCCCTCGACGAGCGTCACGGTTCGCTGCGCGCCGCGCATGGTCCGCACGAGATAGATGTCGTGACCCGAAATGCGCTCGCGGATCACTTCGACATCGAAGTCGCGGGCCAGGTCGCCCGCAAAATCGTGCAGCCAACAACCGCCGTGCCCGGCATGCTCCCTGAGTTCAAACGGAACCAGTTGATTCTCGATCAGCACGAGGTATCCGTCGGGGCGCAGCACTGAAATCATGTCGGACAACAGTTGCGCCGCGGCCTCGGGCGGATGGTGGATCAGCGTGGAAACCGTGAAGACGATGTCGAAGCGGCGATCCGCGGACGCCTCAGGCGCACTCAGCGCCGCACGACCGCGTCTCTCGGTCGAGCCGGGACCGTAAGCCGGACCGTCCAGCATGCCCCTCACCGTCGCGTCCGAAGCGTCGTAGCCCTGGTACACAACCGACGGGCAACTCGCGAGCACGCCCGCCATGCGCCCAAAGCCGCATCCGACATCGAGGACTTCCACCGGCCGGCCCAGGGACTCGCTGCGCTGCTTCAAATGGGCGACGAGCCAGAGCTCCTGCTCCCGATGTTCCATGTCGCCGTGTCGTCCCTTCGGTTCAGCGTCCTGACGCTGCCCATAGTCCTGGTTAAAGCGTGACATTTCGATTTCCCGTGCCGGGCGCAACTGTATTTCGAAGGTCGCGCCCGGAGTGTTTTCCAACGAAGCGCCGCTCAAGTCGCTGCTTCACACTCCGCGGCGTATCGCGCGCATCGAGCGAATAACGTTGACGAGCCGTCTCAGAGGCGAATGCATCCAGTCCGGAAGGCTATTCAGTCGCGCGCGAACCGCGAGCGCGGCCTGCACGAGCGTGCTGTTGTCGTAGTTCGCAAGGCGTGCGCGCAAATGATCCACAGATTCGCCGTGACCGATTCCGCTTACCGCCCCTTCCAGCAGATAGAGCGGGAGTTGATTGTCGCCGACTGTAAGTTCTTTACCGCGAAGCACGTCGTGATAAAAAATGCTCATTCGCTTAATTGCTGACTCATTGTGAATCATCGAGTCATGCCGCCGGCGATAGTGAAAATGCACGGCATTGGTTACGACGAACCGATGGCGCTGCATCGCCGCGCGCATATACAGATCCCAGTCTTCATACGCGCGCAATGACTCGTCGTACCGCAGCGACCGCAGAAGCGCCGTGCGCGTCATCATCGTCGCGGTCGAAAAGCGATTGATGAAGAACCCCGAAACGCGCGCCTCGCCGACAAAGGTCATATAGCGCGGCAGACCGACGACGCTAGGGCCGTCATCGAAATACGCCGTCTGAGGCACGACGAACGATACCTCTGGATGCCGCACCAAGGCTTTCGCTCCGATGCCGATGAACCGGGGTTCGATGAGATCGTCCGCATCGAGCGTCAGAGCGAATTCACCGCGCGCGTGCGACGCCGCGACATTGCGCGCGCCGGCCAATCCGACGTTATTCCCGAGTCTCACGATACGCACCCGAGGGTCGCCGCCCGACTCCCATCCGGCAATGACATCGATGCTTGCCGGATCCGTCGAAGCATCGTCCACAATCACGACTTCCAGAGGAGTGTAGTCGGAGGCCAAAACACTCCTGACTGTTTCGTTCAAATATGAGCCGAGGTTGTAATGCGCGATAAGCACACTCACGAGTGGCGCGGCGCCATCGTCCACGTTCGCCGGACCAGCTGGCGGGGGGCTCTGCCAGGAAGGCGGCGCGGACAGATCCAGAGAAACCGGCCGAAGGGACTGGGTCGTCGTGAACGCCCGCGTCAACGCGCCGCTCAACCCGCTCGCGCTGCCATCGAACTTCACGCAATTTATCGCGTCGGCCCATGCGGAGTCTCGGGAGAACGCGGGATTGGAAGCGTTTAGGATGCATAGTGCGCCCGCCATGGAGGCTTCGAATGCCGCGAGACAGAACGATTCGAACGAACCCGGAAATACGCAAACCGAAACGCCGATCACCTTTGCGCGCTCCTCTGGCGTCGCTTCCTGCAAGAAGCTGAACCGTTCAGCGAGATCGGGCGGCACGAGGCGCTTGATTTCCTCGAGATAGTTGACGTCCTCGGCAACGGCGGCGAGGACGATCTTACCGATATAAGCGGGGTTGGACTTGACGAATTCGCAGCATCCGCGCACAAAGACATCGGGCCGCTTGATGCGCTGAATCTTCGACGAAAAGACGATCGGCGTGTTCGCGTTCGGAACGATCGATGCCGCGGCCAGCGCGCCATGCTCTAGATTCACGGGCGGCGGCCGGATGCGAAGACGTGGTAGCCATTCCGGATCGGAGAAGTCGAAGAAGCGCTGCATCCAGCGAGCAGTGGCAGGCACCTGCCCGATCAGCAGATCGCAATCCGCGAGCGCCTTGCGTTCCAAGTCAAAGAGGATCAACGAAGGCTGATCGACCGGCTTCGACTCCGTCGCGCTCAGCACGCTATCGGAAGTATGCAGCCTAATGGCCAGGGTCGTGTTCAAAAACGCGAGACCGAGCCGCTTTTCCTGCAACGACGCGAAAGCCACGGCGCCCCAGTCGGAAAACTCGACGTACTCCAGCGGGCCTTGCTCGCTCGCGAGCCGCTTGAGCGCCTGCATCGCGCGAATGGACTCGGCATGAAGGGGATGCGTGGAGAACTGGTCGGCCGGCGTATAGTGGAATCCTTCGCTATCCGATTCGACATACGACAAAGGCGAAGCGTCGACCAGCATGACGCCGGGATAGCGCGTGCGAAAGCGTGCTTCGTCGAGCGGCATCCCGAGATACACCACGGCGAACTCGCGACCAAGGTCAGCCCCGGCATGCGTGTCGAGCAGATTCGCAATGGCACGGCCGATCCCGCCGCTCGTAAAGGGATAAAGCTCGCGGGTGACGAATACCTTGAGGCCGGCCATGCGCGCTCCGATCTTCTTCTATCGTGACTGGGTGCGGAGCAGGCAATCAGACCCTTCGGGCATCCTTGACCGTGCCGTGCTCCAGCTCGACAATCACATTGCACAGATCCTCAATGATCTGAGCGTTGTGAGAGGCCAAAACGAGAATGTCGGCCTTGCCGACAAATTCCTTCATATGTTTCTCGGCCTTCTGAATGAAAGAGGCGTCGCCGACACTCAGCCATTCGTCCATCAGCAGGATGTCGGCATGCACACTCGTCACGATCGCAAACGCTAGCCGCAGCACCATGCCGCTCGAGTACGTCCGAACCGGCATGTTGAGATAGTCGCCCAGCTCGGAGAATTCCGCGATGGCCGGGGTGAGCCGGGTCATTTCGGCCTTCGACGCACCAAGGATCAACCCGCGCAAGACGATGTTCTCGTACCCGGTGGCCTCGTAGTCGAGGCCAAGCGTCAGGTCGAGCAGGCTCGTCACCCGGCCTTCGCAGAAGAACGAGCCGATGCTCGGTTCGTAGATACCCGCGAGCAGGCGCAGGAGCGTCGTCTTGCCCGCGCCGTTATGCCCTACCAAGCCGACGCGGTCCCCAGCCTTGACGTCCAGGCTCACGTCGCGCAGCGCCTCGACGACAGTGAGCTTGCGGCTGTCCGCGGCAATTCGGCCGCCGGTGGCTGCCGACAGCATCATCTGCTTGAGCGACCGGTTGCCCGCGCCGTAAACCGGCAAGTTCAGACTGCAGTTTTCGAGTTTGAGAAACGCCATAACCTAGATCCAAAACGCGATGCGAGAACGGAAGCGGATGAAAAGCGGAATCGCCATCACATAAAGAATCAGCGTCGTGATGCCGGCGCCGATATACACGTTCGGATTGAGTCCTTCGCCGTAGATCGGCGCCCGCACGAGCTGGACGAACATATATAGAGGGTTCCAGTCCGCGACGTAAGCCCGATGGCCGAGCGCGCTGGGCTTCCAGAAGATCGGCGTGAGGAAGAACGTCAGTTGCACCACGCTGCCGATGATCGGTTGCATGTCGCGAAAACGCGCACAGAAAATGCCGAAAATAATGTTGAGCGGCACGGCGGCGAGCACGATGATGAGCAGGCCCGGAATCGCCATCAGCCACTCGACGCGGGGAGCGAGCTTCAGGAAGAGCATCACCGGCAAGTACGCCAGGATGTTGTGCGCGAAAAAAAGGACGTTCCGGTAAACCGTGCGAAATACGTGCAGCATCATGGGCAGGCGTACCGACCTCACGATGCTGTCCGAGCCGATGAAGACCATGCAGCCGTCCAGAATGAGCGTAGAAATGAGGCCCCACGTGATGATCCCGAGCGCAAGGTAGGGAACGAATTCTTCCGTACTGATATTTAGCAGTGCGCCGTACAGCGGGCCCATGCCCGCGATCGTCACGATCATCGTGAGCGTGATCCAGAATGGCCCGAGCACCGAGCGCCGGTAGCGCTGGCGAATGTCCTGCCATGCGAGCGCCGACCACACCGGGTAAGCACGAATCCCATCGATCACATCGCGAGCGGCGAGGACGGCTTTTGTCTCGCCGCCTCGTACCGAAATTCTTGGCTGCATCTTGTTGTTTGAACCTTTTGGTTCCAGATTGTGATTGGGCAATGGGCCGGGGTGCCTCTACGCCGGACGCAGGGGCCGCTCTCGCGCGGAACCGTAATGAAACGCAGCCTGCCCTGCCTGATCGAACGCCCTGAAGCAGAGCGATTCCAAATATCGAGGCCGTATTGTAATGGTCGCGGCCCCGAAGTTCCAACGTTTGGCCCGGAGACACAGGGCGGTGGGAGAGGCCGCCTGCTCAACGCGGAACACTCGGACCGCCCGCGCGTAGTTAAGGTTCGTATCGTTACTTTTGGATGCAACTTTCTGAGTCACAGCGGACCGAAGACCGAGCGAGCGCGTCCGATATAATCCGGAATCAGCTTCCAATGGTACAGGCCTTCCCCAGATAGCCGCCGGCATCTCGAATGACCCCACAAACCCCGCGCGACATACCGCCCCAGCAGAACAGTGACACCGCGCCGGAACGCGATAGCCGGCTCCCGCCGGACGCCAAGCGCATCGCAGCACTCGAAGCGGCGGTCGCCGACCTTCAGCGCAAGCTCGCGTCGTCGGTGCGGCCGGGTCCGTCCGGCGAAGATGCTCAGAAAACCATCGCGTTGCTCGAGGCGGAACTGATGGCCCTGCGCACTTCAGTGTCCTGGCGCGTCACAACGCCGCTGCGGGCCGCGTCCGTGCGGGCGCAGCAGGCGAAGCGGTCGTTCGGATCGGTCAGGCGCGCCATCCGTATGCGCGGCGGACTACGCGCCGCGCTCGCGCATTATTATGCAATTTGGCGCAAGGAAGGCATCGACGGCATCGTGCGGCGCGGCCGCCGTATTCTCGCGAGCGAGCAATTCGAATCCAGCCCCGAAGCTTACCGGCGCTGGATCGAGCAACACGACGCGATCGACGACGCGAAGCGCGCCGCCTTGCGCCAACGGTGCAGCACGCTGCCTAGGCAGCCGCTGATCTCGGTCCTCGTCCCGACATACAACAGCGACGTTGCGCTTTTGCGGGCGATGATCGAATCGGTACAGGCACAGATTTATCCGCACTGGGAACTCTGCATCGCCGATGACGCGTCGACACGTCCTGACGTCGCCGAAACGCTGAAAGACCACGCCGCGCGCGACTCGCGCATCAAGATCGCCCTGCGCAAGCAGAACGGCCACATTTCCGAAGCGAGCAACAGCGCGCTCGCGCTCGCCACCGGCGAATTTGTTGCCCTGCTCGATCACGACGACATCCTGCCGGAACACGCGCTCTATCACGTCGCCGCCGCAATCAATGCGCATCCGGACGCCCGCCTCTTCTACAGCGACGAAGATAAGCTCACGACCGACGGCGAGCGCATCGCGCCGTATTTCAAGAGTGACTGGAACCCAGAACTGTTCCTTGTACAAAACCTCTTTTCGCATCTCGGCGTGTACGAGACCGCGCTCGTGCGGCAGGCCGGCGGCTTTCGTAAGGGTTTCGAAGGCAGTCAGGACCATGATTTGGCGCTGCGCTGCGTGGCCATCGCCGGTCACGGCGCGGTGCATCACATTCCCCATGTGCTCTACCACTGGCGCATCGTGCCGGGCAGCACTGCGGGCGCTGGCACCGAAAAACCCTACGCACTGACCGCCGGCATACGCGCCGTAGAAGAGCACCTCGCGCGGACCAGCGTGCGTGGAACGGTCGGGCAGCTTTCGAGCGATGTCGGCATCCTGAGGGTGCGCTACGCACCGCCTTCGCCGGCGCCGTTGGTTTCCATCGTCATTCCGACGCGCGACGGCGTCGACCTGTTGCGCCAGTGCATCGAAAGCATCTTCGCCAAGAGCACGTATCCGAACTTCGAAATCATCGTCGTCGACAACGGCAGCGTGAGGCCGGAGACGCTCGCCTATTTCAACACGCTGCGCGCGCGCGCCAACGTGCGCGTGTCCCGCGATGACCGTCCGTTCAACTTCTCGGCGCTCAATAATGCCGCCGTGGCTCTGAGTGGCGGCGAATTCGTCTGCCTGCTGAACAATGACATCGAAGTGATCACACCCGACTGGCTCGAAGAACTCGTGTCGATTGCGGCGCAGCCGGGGAACGGAGCGGTCGGTGCTTGTCTCTGGTATCCCAACGAAACCCTGCAGCACGGCGGAGTCGTGCTGGGCCTCGGCGGCGTCGCAGGGCATATGCACT
Organism: Caballeronia sp. NCF2; assembly: GCF_023631205.1. NCBI lineage: Bacteria > Pseudomonadati > Pseudomonadota > Betaproteobacteria > Burkholderiales > Burkholderiaceae > Caballeronia > Caballeronia sp. NCF2. The sequence continues at coordinate 28,968 of NZ_JALQDN010000028.1, forward strand.
ACAAGATCCGCCGCGGCACGTTCGGTTATTTCGGACGCGCGGTCGCAACGCAGAACATTTCCGTCGTCACGGCCGCCTGCCTCGTCATTCGCAAGGCGATCTACGAAGAAGTCGGCGGACTCGACGAAACTTTTGCCGTCGCCTTCAACGATGTCGATTTTTGTATCCGCGTGCGAGAGGCAGGGTACCGCAACGTATGGACGCCGCACGCGGAGCTCTATCATCACGAATCGGCGACGCGGGGTTCGGACATGGCGCCCGAGAAGTTCCAGCGCTTTCAGCGCGAAGTCCGTCTGATGGAGAGTCGTTGGGGCGACACACTCCTGCGCGATCCCGCCTACAACCCAAATCTCTCGCTCGACACGTCGAAGGCCCCTTTTGCGCTCGCTGACGACCCGCGCATCGGGCAGTTCGACTGAGCAGGCATGGCGCTCGCGCGTCAGGTCAACGGGCCCAGGCGCCCGATCAACCCGTGCCACAGGCCTCGAAGCGACATCTTCACATGTGTCCGGCCATCCGGCACGAAGCACGCGTAGATGACGAGCCGCACCGGCAACTTGATCAGTTCCGTGGACTTCCACGTACATGGAACATACGCGCGCTTGATGAGAGTGACCGCGTTCCTGAACAGGTAGTAATGGCGCACGGCGCTGTGCATCGGATAGTTGCGACCAAATGCGCGAACCGGCTCTTCGCCGAGTTCATGCGTCATGCTGATCCACGGCACGCCCAATACGCGGAAGCCGCGCGACCTGGCGCGGATGCACCACTCGGTATCGACGAAATCGATGAAAAGGGCGTCGTCCATCGGACCGACATCGCGCCAGCAGGCCAGGTTCACGCATGAACCTGAACTGATGAGAAAGTCGACGTCGAGCGGCACGTCGCCGGCCGGCATCACGCGCTCGAGCCTGAAGTATCCGAAACGGACAAAAGGAGCGAGACCGCGCAGACGCGCATCCTCATACGCCGGTCCGACGAGCGCCACCCGCTCGCGCCGCGCAATGCACGACTGCATCACGCTCGCGAGCCCACTGATGAGTTCGAGCGTCGACTCGCTGTCCTGGTCGAACAATATCGCGAGTTCGAAACCGTCCGCGATCAGCCGCTCGACACCCTGATTGAGAGCCGTCGCTATGCCTACATTCGCGTGATTCGGCAGATACACGACGGACGCGTCGAGCAGCGCCACTGTCCGTTCGCCGCCATCGCCTGGGGGCGTGTTGTCCACGACAACGCATCGGCACCATTGCGCGAGCCGATTCGCCCTGTCTATGCAGCTCGCATCCGGGCGATAGAACACGACGACAGCGCCCACCCGCGCCACTCCAGCATTCGAAGCCTCCGGGCGCACGTTTAGTTGGACGCCAGACACAGCGCGAGCGCTTCACGCCAGTCGGGCGGCACCAGTCCGAACTCGCGTGCCAGCCTGGACAGATCCAGACGCGAATTGGACGGGCGCCGAGCGGGCGTCGGATAGTCGGACGAAGGAATGGGAATCACGCGCGGCGGCTTCTCCAGCCGTGCCTCGATGAAGATCGCTTCGGCGAAGCCTGCCCAAGATGTCGAACTGCTCGACGTTAGGTGATAGATGCCGCCCTTCACGCGCGCCCACTCGGCGATCCCGGCCTCGTTCGCGACGCCTTGCGCAACGACCGATGCAGTAAGGGCGGCGATCGTCGCCGACCAGGTCGGCGCGCCGATCTGATCGGCGACGATACGCAGTTCGTGGCGTTCACGCGCGATCTTCAGCATTGTCAGCAGAAAATTGCGGCCGCGCCGACCGTATACCCAACTCGTCCTGAAGATCAGATGCGATGCGCCCGATGCGGCAATGGCCTGCTCTCCTTCCAGCTTGGTGGCGCCGTAGACATTCTGCGGATGAGTGGCGTCGGCTTCGCGGTACGGCTCGGTGCCAGTGCCGTCGAAGACGTAATCCGTGGAGTAGTGGACGAGCAACGCGTTGAGCTGCTTCGCTTCCTCGGCCAGTATTGCCGGCGCCTGCGCATTTATGGCGCGCGCGGCCGCTGCGTCGCTCTCGGCCTGATCCACCGCGGTATAGGCGGCCGGATTCACGATGATGTCAGGTCTCAGCGACCGGACGCACGCACGGATACCTGCCGGGTCGGCGAGATCGAGCGTGGCGCGATCCGCCGCCACGATGCGCCCGAGTCCCTGTAAACTGCGCGCGAGCTCGAAGCCGACTTGACCGTTGACCCCAGTTAGCAGGATCGTGCGTTGCGCATCTCCAGCCATCGTCCCTTTCATTCGAAATGCTCCGCTTCGGCAAGCCGCTTACCCGCCGCATCCTTCGCCGCAAGCATCGGCTCGAAGCCGATCGGCCATTCGATACCGATCTCCGGATCGTTCCACACGATGCTGCGCTCGAACTCGGGAAACCAGTAATCCGTGGTCTTGTAAAGGAACTGCGCCGCATCCGACAGCACGACGAAGCCGTGCGCGAATCCCGGCGGCACCCACAATTGCCGATGATTCTCCGCCGAAAGATTTACCCCGACCCATTCGCCGAACTTCGGGGAGCTCTTGCGGATGTCGACGGCGACATCGAACACTTCGCCTTCCACCACGCGCACGAGCTTGCCCTGCGCATGCTGGATCTGATAGTGCAGCCCCCGCAACACGCCCTTGGCCGAGCGAGAATGATTGTCCTGCACGAACTCGACGCCGCCTTGGACGTGCTCCGCGAATTCGCGTGCGTTGAAGCTCTCGTAGAAGAAGCCGCGTGCATCACCGAACACCCTGGGTTCGATGATCTTGACTTCGGGCAGCGCGGTAGCTGTTACTTGGATAGCCATGCGACTTGGTCCATCGGAAGATTGAGCAGATATTGACCGTAGGCGTTCTTCGAGAGCGGCTTAGCGAGTTCGAGCAGCTGCTCTTCGCCGATCCACTTTTTGCGAAACGCGATTTCCTCCGGACACGCGACCACGAGTCCCTGACGCTTCTGCAGCGTCGCGATGAAGGTGGCCGCTTCGATCAGCGAATCGTGCGTACCGGTGTCGAGCCACGCGTAGCCACGTCCCATGATCTCGACATTGAGCTTGCCGCCCGCCAGATACCGCAAGTTGACGTCGGTGATTTCGAGCTCCCCGCGCGCCGACGGCTCGATGTCCGCCGCGATGTCGCAAACCGTGTTGTCGTAGAAATAGAGACCCGTCACCGCGTAGTTCGAGCGAGGATTTGCGGGCTTTTCTTCGATCGAAAGCGCTCTGAATTGCTGATCGAACTCGACCACGCCATAACGCTCGGGATCCTGCACGTGATAGGCGAACACCGTTGCGCCATCGGTGCGGGCACTGGCCGCGTCCAACTGCTTGACGAGATCGTGTCCGTAGAAGATGTTGTCGCCGAGAATCAGCGCCGACGGATCATTGCCAACGAATTCCCGCCCGATGATGAACGCCTGCGCAAGCCCGTCCGGCGACGGCTGCACCGCGTACTGAATGTTCATGCCCCACTGACTGCCGTCGCCGAGCATCGACTCGAAACGCGGCGTGTCCTGCGGGGTCGAGATGACGAGCAGGTCGCGGATGCCGGCGATCATCAGCGTCGACAGCGGGTAGTAGATCATCGGCTTGTCGTAGACCGGCAGAAGCTGCTTCGACACCGCGTGCGTGATCGGGTAAAGCCGCGTGCCGGACCCGCCGGCCAGAATGATGCCCTTGCGCGCCATGATTCAGTCCCTCACGCTCGCTGCGCGTAGTTCGTCTCGACCCATTTCCGGTATTCGCCGGAAGCGACTTCGTCGGCCCACGCCTGGTTGTCCAGATACCACTGAACCGTCTTCGCAAGACCCGTCTCGAAGGTCTCCGCAGGCTTCCAGCCGAGTTCGCGCTCGAGCTTGCGCGCGTCGATGGCGTAGCGGCGGTCGTGGCCCGGACGGTCCTTTACATATGTGATCTGATCGCGATACGAACCGCTCGACTTCGGCTTTGCGCGGTCGAGCAAGTCACACAGCGTGTGCACGACTTCGAGATTCTTTTTCTCGTTCCAGCCGCCGACGTTATACGTCTCGCCGGGCACGCCGCGTGCGAGCACCTCACGGATCGCGGAGCAGTGATCGCCCACGTACAGCCAGTCGCGCACGTTCTGGCCATCGCCGTAGACCGGCAGCGGCTTGCCGCCGAGCGCGTTGGCGATCATCAGCGGAATCAGCTTTTCAGGGAATTGATACGGACCGTAATTGTTCGAGCAATTCGTGGTCAGGACCGGCAGTCCGTAGGTGTGGTGATACGCGCGAACGAGATGGTCGGAGCCGGCCTTGGTCGCGGAATACGGGCTGTTCGGCGCGTACGGCGTGGTCTCGGAGAACTGCGGATCGGTGGCCGACAGCGATCCGTACACTTCGTCGGTCGATACGTGCAGGAAGCGGAACGCCTGCTTCTCGTCTTCGGGTAGCTTGCTCCAGTACATCCGCGCGGCTTCGAGCAGCGTGAACGTGCCGACGACGTTCGTTTGCACGAAATCGGCCGGGCCGTGGATCGAGCGATCGACGTGGCTCTCGGCAGCGAAGTGCAGAATGGCGCGCGGCTTGTGCTTGGCCAGCAGCGCATCGATCGCGGCGCGGTCGCAAATATCGGCGCGCTCGAAGATGTGGCGCGGGTCGTCCTTCAGAGACTTGAGCGTTCCCAGATTGCCCGCATACGTCAGCTTGTCGACGTTGAGCACGGGTTCGTCGGAACCATTGAGCCAATCCAGCACAAAATTGGCGCCGATGAAACCGGCGCCGCCCGTCACGAGAATCATACGTGGCCCTCTTTATAGCTTTCCGTCATGTTATTACGCCGCGCGGAAAGCTTGAATATGCGAAAAAATTGCGACAGTTGCGGTGGATGGAAGCAGAATCCGAAGTATGACGATTTTCGTGCATTCCCGCGCCAGTTTGGTCAACGCTAAATTATAAGGCTCTGCCATTCGAAAACTTAGGCGGATAACAACTTGATACGCGATTTATGGTTGTACATGTGGCAGCGGGTAATGCCTGCCTGTGCACCCGTCGGATGGAGGCACAGTGTTTGCCCGCTGTTCCATAATCTTCGCTCACCCGGATTTCCTCCTAGAAGAAGCCTGACAATAAATCTCCCAGATGACCATCGCCACCTCCCCCGCTCCCCTCGTCTTCGGCGATCTCCAGGGCTGTTGCGACCCCTTCCAGCGCCTCCTCAAAAAAGCCGCGCCATCACCCGACACACCGCTCTGGTTCGCGGGCGATCTCATCAACCGTGGGCCGAAGTCGTTGCAGACATTGCGCGAGATCATCGCCCTCGGCTCGCGCGCAACTGTCGTGCTTGGCAATCACGATCTGAACCTGCTCTCCGTCGCCGCCGGCCTGCGCAAGCCGAAAAAAGGCGACACGCTAGATGAAATCCTCGAAGCGCCCGACGCCGCCGATCTCATCGAGTGGGTGCGTCACAAGCCGGTCGCGCACTTCGAAAACAATGTGCTGATGGTTCACGCGGGCGTGTTGCCGCAATGGGACGCGACGATGACGATGGAACTCGCGCACGAGCTTGAGCAAGCGCTGCGCGCACCGAACTGGAAGGAAACGCTCGCGTCGCTCTACGGCAACGAGCCGCATCGCTGGGACGATTCACTGAAGGGCGCCGACCGGCTGCGCGTGATCTATAACGCGTTGTCGCGCATCCGCTTCTGCACACCCGAAGGCGCGATGGAGTTCGCCAACAACGGCGGCCCCAACGCCGCGCCGCCCGGCTACATGCCGTGGTTCGACGTGCCGGACCGCCGCACGCAGGACGTGACGATCGTCTTCGGCCACTGGGCCGCGCTCGGTCTCATGATCCGCGACGACGTTCTCTGCCTCGATTCGGGCTGCGTGTGGGGCAACAAGCTGTCGGCGGTGCGCCTGACGGCCGATCCCGCGCAGCGCGTCGTCACGCAGGTGAGCTGCTCGATGAAGAAGTGAGCGGCACTTCCGTCATCGCATCGGCGACGGCGGGCAGGCCACGCATCCGCTGAAGTGCGGCGTCGACGGAAGCCTGCGCCTCGCTCGCGAGCAACCGCCGGTCCGCGCCCGGTGCGAGCGGATCGCACACGTAAAGATGCGCGGTGAGCGGCCGCGCGCGCAAGAGCGCATCGAGCGAATCGTTGAGCGACATATCGCCGATATACGCCGGCGCGGTCGATTGCCTTCCTTGCGCATCCGCGTACATCAGGCAGATCGGCTGCACCGGGCACGACGCCGACACCGCCGCCTGAAACATGTTCGCGTGAAACGGCAGCAGCGCTTGCCCGTCCGAGGTCGTGCCTTCCGGAAACACGCACATCTTTTCGCCGGCGAGCAGACGATCCGCGAGCTCGTGCATGATGCGCTTCGCGTCGCTGCGCTTCTCGCGCTGCACGAACACCGTATCCAGTTGATGCGCAAGCCAGCCGACCACCGGCCATTTGCGGATCTCCGCCTTCGACACGAACGGCGTCGGACGCCACGCGTTGATGACGTAGATATCGATCCACGAGATGTGATTGCCGACGACGAGCACGCCGCTATCGAGCCGCGCCTCGTCGTTATGCACGACGAGCTTCATCCCCGAAAGCCGCAGCATTTCGAGCGACCACAGTCGGTTCATCTCGGCGCGTTCGGCCGCCGACGCGCGGGCAAAGCGCGTCGCGACGATCCACATGCCGTACAACAGATGCGCGACGAGCCGAAGCTTGCGCCATGCGAAGCGCATGTTCAGCGGCTCTCGTAAGCGACGTGACCGCCGACCACCGTCGCACGCACGCGCGCCGGCAATTCGTAGCCACGAAACGGCGTATTGCGGCCCTGGCTCTTCAGCTTCAGCGGATCGACGCGCCATTCGCTCGCCGCATCGAACACGCACAGATCGGCGAGCGCGCCCGTCGCAATGCGGCCGGCGGGGAGCTTCAGCACGTCGGCGGGCGCGCACGTGATGCGCGACAGCGCCTTCGCGAGCGGCACGTTCGCTTCGCGCGCCCACTTCACCGTCAGCGACAGCAGCAATTCGAGGCCGGTCGCGCCGGGCGTCGCTTCGGCGAAGGGCAGCAGCTTTTCGTCGTCGTCGAGCGGCGTGTGATCGGAGCAGATCGCGTCGATGGTGCCGTCGGCGAGACCCGCGCGGATCGCATCGCGGTCGCGTTGCTGACGCAGCGGCGGATCGAGGCGAAATTGCGAATCGAAATAGCCGATGTCGATGTCCGTCAGATGCACGTGATTGATGGTCACGTCGCACGACACGGCGATTCCTTCGGCCTTCGCCGCGCGCACGAGCGCGACGCCCGCCGCCGACGACAGATGCGACAAATGCACGCGCGCGCCCGTCACGCGCATCAGTTCGAAGATGGTATGCAGCGCGATCGTTTCCGCCGACACCGGCACGCCCGACAGCCCCAGCCGCGACGCCACCGCGCCGCTCGCCGCCACGCCGCCCTTCGACATGTACGCATCCTGCGGACGCAGCCACGCGGTATAGCCGTACGTGGTCGCATACTGCAGCGCGCGCTGCAGCGTGCGCGTATCGACGATCGGGTTATCCGCCTGCGAAAAGCCGACGCAGCCCGCTTCGGTCAGCTCGACCATCTCGGTGATGGTCTCGCCCTTGAGCCCGACCGTCAGCGCGCCGAGCGGATACACGTGCGCGAGATGCAGTTTCTGCGCGCGAAACTTGAGCATTTCGACAAGACCGGGTTCGTCGAGCGTCGGATCGGTGTCGGGCGGGCACACGAGACTCGTCACGCCGCCCGCCATCGCGGCGGCCATCTCGGATTCGAGCGTCGCCTTGTGTTCGAAGCCCGGTTCGCGCAGACGCGCCGACAAATCGACGAAACCCGGCGCGACGTAAAGCCCCGAAGCGTCGATGACCTTGGCCGCGTTGAAATCCGCGGGCGCCTCGCCGATGCCGACGATCCTGCCCGCCGCGATGAACACGTCCTTGCGCTCTTCCGTGCCGGCCGCCGGATCGATGATCGTGCCGTTCTGAATCTGGATCTTCATGTCGTCTTTGTCAGTCAGTGTTGCCGGCCACGATGCCCATCACCGCCATGCGCACGGCGATGCCGAAAGTCACCTGATTCAGGATGACCGACTGCGGGCCGTCGGCCACTTGCGAGTCGATTTCCACGCCGCGATTCATCGGACCCGGATGCATGACGATCGCATCGGGCGCGGCGAGCGCGAGACGCTCGGGCGTCAATCCCCAGCTCTTGAAGTACTCCTGCGCGGACGGCAAGAGCGCGCCGCTCATGCGCTCGTTCTGCAGGCGCAGCATGATGATGACGTCGACGCCCTTCAGCCCTTCGTCGAGATTGTGATAGACGTGCACGCCCATCTGATCGAGATTGCCCGGCAACAGCGTGCGCGGTCCGATCGCGCGCACTTCGGGCACGCCAAGCGTCGTCAGCGCGTGAATGTCGGAGCGCGCTACGCGCGAATGCAGGATGTCGCCGACGATCGCCACGCGCAGCTTCGTGAAGTCGCGCTTGTAATGGCGGATCGTGTACATGTCGAGCAGGCCCTGCGTCGGATGCGCGTGACGGCCATCGCCCGCATTGATGACGTGCACGTGCGGCGCGCAATGCTCGGCGATCAGATACGGCGCGCCGCTCGATGCGTGACGCACGACGAACATGTCGGCGTGCATCGCGGAGAGATTGTTGATCGTGTCGAGCAGCGATTCACCTTTGCTCGTCGACGATGCGTTGATGTTCAGATTCAGCACGTCGGCCGAAAGACGCTTCGCCGCGATCTCGAACGTGGTGCGCGTGCGTGTCGAGTTCTCGAAGAAGAGATTGAACACCGACTTGCCGCGCAAAAGCGGCACCTTCTTCACTTCGCGATCGGTCACGCTGACGAACTGCTCGGCGGTATCGAGAATGTGCGTGACGATCGAGCGCGGCAATCCTTCGATGCTCAACAGGTGCTTCAGCTCGCCGTTCTTCGTCAGCTGCGGATTGCCCTTGAGAAAGCCGTAGCGAAAGGTGTCGGGCGCGGCGGCGCCTTCGGTGGCGGTATTCATGTCGATCCCGGATGTACTTTGAAAAGACGTCGAAGCGCTCGCTTCAGCTGGCGCGCGGTTCCGTCCTGAAGTCGAATGCGCCGTCTTCGCGACGCGCGAGCACGAGATTCTGATTCGCGGGCACATCGAGCGTCGCGCCGGTGAAACGCGCGCCGATCGGCATTTCGCGCCCGCGGCGATCGGCGAGCACCGCGAGATCGATCGATGCCGGACGGCCATAGTCGTACAGCTCGTTGATCGCCGCGCGCACGGTGCGCCCCGTGGACAGCACGTCGTCGACCAGGATGATGCGGCGGCCGTTCACATCGAAGGGGAGCGAGGTCGGGCTCGCCTGGCTGTGCAGGCCTTTCTTCGCGTAGTCGTCGCGATGCAGCGCCACGTTCACCACGCCGAAGCGCGGCGCGTTCAGATCCTTCGCGAGCCGCTCGGCAAGCCACACGCCGCCGCTGAAAATGCCCGCGAGAACGGCGCCGTCGGGCGCGGCGAGCGATTGTCCGTAGGCAGCGCGAATCTGGTCGACGAGCGCGCGATAAAGCGCCTCGGCGTCAATGGAACTCATGATCGTCGGCAAGTCCGTCGAGATATTGTTGAAGGATGACGCGCGCGGCTTCGGCGTCGATTTCGTCGAAGCGGCCGCGCGCATTGGCGCGCACGCCGCGCTCGCGCAAATCGGCTTTGGCGTCGACGGACGAGTAGCGCTCGTCCACCCATTGCACCGGCACGTTGAAACGTCCGTTCACCTGATTGCCGAAGCGCTTCGCAAGCGCGCTCATTTCGTGCGGCGTGCCGTCGGGATGCATCGGCATGCCGACGACGATAGCGTCGGGCTTCCACTCGTCGAGCAGTTTGCCCACTTCGACGAAGCGATAGTCGCGATTGCGGTTTTCCAGCGTGACGAGCGCGCGCGCGTGGCGGGTGAGCGTATTGCCGACGGCGACACCAATGCGTTTCTCGCCGTAATCGAATGCCAGCAGCGTGGCTTCGCGGCTCATGCGTGCCCTGCTTCGCCGGACAACATCGAGCGCGACACGCCGAGCAGCGAGAGCGCCGCTTCAAGGCGGTCTTCGGCTGGTACGTCGAAGATGATGCGCGGATCGGCTTCGACGGTCAGCCAGCCGTTCTTCGAGATTTCCTCTTCGAGCTGGCCCGCGCCCCAGCCGGCATGACCGAGCGTAAGCAGGAAGCGCTCGGGGCCCTTGCCGCTCGCGACAGCTTCGAGCACGTCCTTCGACGTGGTCATGGCGAGTCCGCCGGGCACGCTCATCGACGAGCTATAGGGTTCGCCCTCGCCCGCTTCGTGCAGCACGAAGCCGCGCTCGGTCTGCACGGGACCGCCGAAATAAACGGGCAAATGGACGAGCGGCTCGATTTCGAGCTTGAGATCGATGCGATTGAAGAGCGATTGAAGGTCGATGTCGGTCGGCCGGTTGATGACGAGACCGAGCGCGCCCTTCTCCGTGTGATCGCAAAGGTAGACCACCGTTCCTGAAAACGTCGGATCGGCCATGTTGGGCATGGCGATCAGGAACTGATTCGTCAAATTGATGCGATCGGAAGTCTTGGACATAATTCAGAATTTTAACAAAGGCGCTGCGAGATGGCCGACTTTGATGTGGCTCTGGTCTGGTTTCGGCGGGATCTGCGCGCGGCAGACAATGCTGCACTCTATCACGCGCTTACAAGGTGCCGTCGGGTGCTGTGCGCCTTCGTTTTCGATCGCGATATTCTTGCGCCGCTCGACAAAAAAGACCGGCGCGTGCCGTTCATTCACGCGAGCGTCGTCGAGCTGGATCGCACGCTGCGCGAGGCGGGCGGCGCGTTGATCGTGCGGCACGGGCACCCCGTGCACGATATTCCTTCGCTCGCACGCGAATGCGGCGCGAACGCCGTGTTCGTCAATCGCGATTACGAGCCGGCGGCGAAGGCGCGCGACGAAGCCGTCGCGCAGAAGCTCGCGAGTCAGGACATCGCGTTCTTCTCTTTCAAGGATCAGGCCGTCTTCGATCACGACGATGTGATGACAGGCGCCGCAAAGCCCTACACCGTCTTCACGCCGTACAAGCGCAAGTGGCTCGCGACGCTCACGCCCGATGCGCTTGCGCCCTACGCATCCGAAGAACATCTGGACGCGCTCGCCAAGCCGCCGTCGAACGTGAAGCATGCGATTCCATCGCTCGATGCGCTCGGTTTCGGCGATGCACCCGCGCCTGCGTTTCCCGCCGGCACGCGCGGCGCCTATGAACTCTTCGACGATTTCCGGGACCGCATGATCGACTACGGCCGCACGCGCGATTTCCCCGCGCTAAAAGGGCCGAGCTATCTCGGCGTTCATCTGCGGCACGGCACGATGTCGATCCGCGCGCTCGCCCGCAGCGCCCACGATGCGCAGCGTCACGGCGACAAGGGCGCTGAAACGTGGCTAGGCGAGCTGATCTGGCGCGAGTTCTATTTCTCCGTGCTGCACCATTTTCCGCACGTCGGCGTGGCTGGCGATCATCGCGCGTTCAAGCCGGAGTACGACCGCATCGGCTGGGAAACGGGCGATGCCGCCGACGCGAATTTCGCCGCGTGGTGCGCGGGTCAGACGGGCTATCCGCTCGTCGATGCGGCGATGCGGCAGATCAACGCGTCGGGATACATGCATAACCGTCTGCGCATGGTTGTGGCGAGCTTTCTGACAAAGGATCTCGGCATCGACTGGCGACGCGGCGAGGCGTACTTCGAAGCGCATCTGAACGACTTCGAGCTCTCGAACAACAACGGCGGATGGCAATGGGCCGCGTCGAGCGGCTGCGATGCGCAACCGTACTTTCGCATCTTCAATCCGGTCACGCAGTCACGGAAATTCGATTCGGCGGGCAAGTTCATCCGTCATTACGTGCCAGAGATCGCGGCTCTTTCCGATCGCGATATTCACGCGCCGTGGCTTGCAAAACCGGATGCGCTGAAAGCGGCGAAGATCTCGCTCGGCGCGGATTATCCGCAGCCGATCGTCGATCACGAAGCCGCCAGAAAACGCACGCTCATGCGTTATGACGTCGTGCGCGCGCCGGGCCCGAAGCAGCTTCCGCCCGACGACGACGGCGAAGACTAGCGCGCAAACGGCGCAGGTTTTTCGATCATCGACGTCAGCGCGACGATCGATCCGCGCCCTTCCGAAGGCGCGATGCCGGCTGCCGCCTGATGCAGCATCGAACGCAGCATTTGCGCGGCGCGCTCGGGCACGGTCGCGTCGATGCCGCGTGTCGCGCCTTCGGCGCCATCGGCGTGCGTTTCGCCGTGATGCGCGACGCGCCGCCATGCGAGGCCGAGCGTATCCGCCAAGAGCGCGACATGCCCGAGGCCCAGCGCGCAAGCCGCCGCGCCCAGCCGATGCGACGCGTCCGCCGCCGACAGCGCCGCCGCTTCATCGACCATGCCGGTTTCGTTCGCCTGCGTGCCGCGCTCGACGAGCGCGTCGATCGACGTTTCCGCGCTCTGCAGGAAGTCCTCGTAAGCACTCGCGTTCACGCGCAGCACGCCGAGATCGCGCGTCGCGGCGTCGCGCGAGGCTTCCTCGCCCGCCTGCGCGGCGCTCTCTTCCCACGCCGCTTCCGATTCGGGCGTCGCGGCGACGTGCCACGCGACCGTCAGGCCGTAATCGCGCAAAACATCGACGTGGTCGGCATCTTCCGGCCGCGCGCCGTACAGCGCGAAATCGCGCCACAGCAGCGCGAGCGTCGCGCGCACGAGCGAGCGCGGCGCGTACGACAGCGCGTGCGCCTGATCGGCCAGCACGAGGTTGAAGCGCGCGTAGAGACGCTTGACGTCGGCGATGTAGTCCAGCTCGCCGCCGGTGCGCTGCGCGCGCTCGCGTAGCGCCACGACCGCCGACGACGCGAGCCGCCAGAAATCGTAGGGATCCGGGCCGCGCAGTTCGTCGAGGCAGGCGTCGAGGCGCGCGAAGGTGTCGGCGGAGCCTTCGGCCGGTCCGCGCAAGAGTTTCAGCAACGTTTCCTCATAGCGCGCCCGCGTATGCGCGAGCCGCTCGGGCGCGATGCCGCGCAGCGTCGCCGGCGCGATCGCGCGGCCCGCGAGGGCGAGGTCATCGTAGGAAACCGGCGCGATGCGCGTATGCGATGCAAGCAACGCATGCAGGCCGCGATAGTGATCGAAGAGCGCCGTCGAGCACGAGAGTTCGCGCAGATTGCGCCGCTCGACCGCGCCGCGAAAAACCGCGATCGCATCGGCGATGCGTGCGTGGCTACCTTCCGATTCCTCGCCGAGCGGCGCGACGAGCGTCAGCGCCTCGGCGAAGCGCTGCGCGGGAAGCCACCCCGCCGAATGCAGCGCGGCGATCGCGCGCTTGAGCGCCGCCCCGGTTTCGCCCTGACGCTGGAACGCGTGCAGCGCGTCGGTCAGCGCCATTTCTGCGAGTCGCACCGATCCGCCGCGCGGATTGGGCAAGGCTTCGTACGGAACGGGCAGATCGGGACGAGATGTCATAACAAGCGCTCACAAGCCGGTTCGCGGGCGCGGCGACGGAAGGCCGCCGTCACCCGCCGTTTATATGCGTCATCGACAGGCGGGAGACGGCGTCGCCGCGCCTGCTTCAAGCGTATGCCTTAACGGGCCAGTGCGGGAACCGAACCTGCAAAGGCTTTTCGCATCTTTGTTCGCCAACGTCGGTCGACGCCGGAATCGCCGCAACGAACTCATCTGACGCTGCAAAATCCGAAAAATCGGACGGGCCGCCCGACGGCGGCCCATGCGTGGCACGCGCCGTCAGCGACGTACGCGGTCCGCAAAAAACGCGCGCCGCATGACGCGAGTCATGCGGCGCGGCAGAACGACAAGATCAGATCTGGACCATCTCGAAATCTTCCTTGCGGGCTCCGCATTCGGGACAGGTCCAGTTGATCGGAACGTCCTCCCAGCGCGTGCCCGGCGCGATGCCCTCGTCAGGCAATCCCGCCTCCTCGTCGTAGATCCAGCCGCAGATCAGGCACATCCAGCTTCTGTATTCCATACTTATGCCGAGTCGATTGGTCGTTTAAAAATAGGACATGATGGTACCGTGTTGCCGTGCCGATGCCTAGCAAGCCGCCCGCCTGCGGTGCGCGCATCGTGACATGGGTCGAAACGGCCGTCACGCCGGGTCCGGTGAAGAAGGCTAGCGCACCGGAAAAAAGTGCGCAAAGAAACATTCCTGGCGGCGTTAGGCCGCATAATCAGACATGACCGAGCGGGCATTCGCTCACGCGCCGAGGCGCGCACGAGTTCGCTTAGAGCCGATCGTCCATCCAAGCAATCCAATACCATAATGTCCGTTTTTGCCATGACCGGCGATTCCCCACCGATCGTACTCACCTTCGGCCTTTCCGATCCAACGGGCGGCTCCGGCCTGCAGGCCGACTTGCTGACGCTCGCCAGCATGGGCTGTCACGGCGCGACCGTGCTGACGGGCTACGCGGTGCGCGACTCCGCGACCTGCGATGAAGTGACGGGCCTCGATCCGGACACCGTCGCGACCCAGGCGCGCATGTTGCTAGAGGACATGCCGATCGCCGCCTTCAAGATCGGCGCGGCGACGCGCGCGGAGCTCGTGTCCGCCATCGCCGAAGTCGTCTCCGATTACGACGACGTGCCGCTGATCCTCGCGCCCGATTTCACGCTCGACGACGAACACGTCCTGTCCGCCGATGAACTGCGCGAATCGCTCGCCGATCTGCTCGTGCCGCAGACCACCATGCTGATTGCCGATCACGCCACGCTACTGCAACTCGCGCAGCCCGACAGCGACGCGGAATCGCCGACGCTCGATTCCGCGATTTCCCACATTCTGGCGCAGGGCTGCGAGTACGTGCTCGCAATGGAAACCGGCACGCATCGTCACGTCAACACGCTCTACAGCGAAGAAGGGCTCGTGCGACAGGACACGTGGGAGCGCAGCGTGCAACGCATCATGGGCCTGACCGATACGCTCGGCTCGGCAGTCGCCGCCCTGCTCGCCAACGGCCAGGAACCTGCCGAGGCCGCGCGTGAGGCGCAAGAGTATGTGTTTCAGGCCGCGCGCGCCGCGTTCCGGCCCGGCATGGGCGCGTATCTGCCGGATCGCTTCTTCTGGGCGCGCTCGAACGATGCCGACGAAGAAGGCGACGCATCCGCGCTGCCCGACGATCCAACGGGATTGCCCGGAGAAGCCCGACACTGACACACAACAAGAAGGGAGGCGACGCGAGCGCATGCCATACCGACTGCCCCATCTGCACAAGCCCGGCCCGCAAGGCGCGATCCGCATCGGCTGCGCGGGCTGGGGCCTGTCGAGCGGTGTCTCCGCGAGCTTTCCGCATGAAGGCACTCATCTCGAACGCTACTCGCACGTTCTGACGTGCGTCGAGATCAACTCCAGTTTCCACAAGCCGCATCGCGAGCAGACCTACGCGAACTGGGCGCACAGCGTGCCCGAGTCATTCCGGTTCTCGGTCAAGCTGCCGAAGGCGATCACGCACGACGCGCGTCTCGTCGATATCGAATCGCTGCTCGACGACTTTCTCCGCGCGGCCGGCCAACTGGGCGACAAGCTCGGATGCTGGCTCGTGCAATTGCCGCCGAGCCTGCCGTTCGATCACGACATCGCCGACGCGTTTTTCAAGGCGCTGCGCGAGCGCACGACGTTGCCGGTCGCGTGCGAGGCGCGCGAACATAGCTGGTTCACGACGCACGCGGCAGCGTTGCTGAAGTCGCATCACATTGCATACGTCGACGCCGACCCGATTCCCGACGAATGCGAGATCAAGCATCGCGCGGACGCATCGCTCGTGTACGTGCGGCTGCACGGCTCGCCCGAGCTATACAAGTCCTCGTACGACTACACCTATCTCGACGAACTCGCGCGCACGCTGCACAACCGCGCGAAAAAGACGGCCGAAGTCTGGTGCATCTTCGACAACACCGCCGAGGGCCACGCGCAGCCGAACGCGCTGCATCTGATGGAGCGGCTGCGGATTCATCACAAGGTCTGATTCTCTGGAGATTGTTCGATGCAAAGTCCGCGGGACGAATTGCCCGTTTGCTTGCAGCCATGCTGCTCGCCTCGCTGCCGAGTTCGCCGTCCCGAGCAGAAGCAAAAACGTCGCGCTCGCGGGCGACCGCACACCGCTGCTGACGATCTTCTTCGAGCAGAATGAATCGAAGACACGGCGGCAGGTCGTTCGGCAGAAGTTGAAGGAACAAGGCTACGTGAACTCTCATCGGCCTGAAGACGCGATGCTTCTGTGCCTCGCGGCGCATGATTCCTGCTTCGCGGCGGACTGCCTTGACCTACGCAGCTAGGCGTGGATCAGGACTTACATTCGCTCCACAGGCAACTTCCGGCGTCCCACCGGTCGGAATTCTGTCCATCCGTCGAAACGCAATGCGCTTTTTAGACTTCTCGACGAAGAAAGCTCCGTCGCGCAATGCTCGGATACCGAGGGTCTTGATGTTGATCCCCGCGTTATGGTCAGCATGCAGCGACAAACCGCAGCGTAGACAGACAAAGCGACGGGCATCCCTGTTGTCTGCATGGATGTGCCCGCACCGGGAACATCCTCTTGACGAATTTTGTGCTGGCACCTTGCCGACTAGCTTGTTCTTTTTCGCGGCCTTGTAGCGCAAATATACGTCGATTCTGCCCCAGCACGAGGCGAGGATCTTCCGGTTCAAGTGAGCCTTCGCCTTCGCACGGTTTTCGAGCCACTTTCCTGTGCGCTCGTCTTTGACCACCTTCGGACGACGGCTCATGTTCCTGACCTTAAGATCCTCGAGCACAAAGAAACGCGCTTCGCTGTTGACGAGCCGATAAGTGAGTCGGTGAGCGAAGTCGTTGCGCACGCGCGCTGCGTACTCCAGCCGTCGAGCAATCCGTCTGGCCAGTTTGCGGCGGTTCGCCGACCCATCCTGCGATCGCGCTAAGCGCCGCTGATATCGCTTGGCACCGATCTCCTTGCGCTCCATACGTTTCACGGTCACAGGATCGAAGCGCAACTGCTCACCAGCGCTCGTGGCAACACAGTTGTCTGCCACGTTGCGGTCAAGGCCGAGCGTGACCCTAGCCAGCGTCGCGTCGTCGAGCGTATCCAACTCGTACGCCAATTCGTGCGGCATGCGCACAATGAAATTGCTCTCGTGCTCGTAGCAGAAACTCAAAAACCATTGACCAGCAAGCTCGCGGAGGACGATGCTCTTTGGCTCTCCAAACGGGCGATGCGCCTTGAATGGCAACCTGCCGATGGGATCGGCCTTCGTGCCCAGTTGGATGGCCGGCCCTGCAGCAGTCTAGACAAGGCGGAACAGTTCCGCGGTCACGTGGACGCTGTTGAAGTCTCTCCGTGTGCGGCGTCGCGGTGCGTTCGCGAGCTTTTTCAACTGTCGTTGCTTAGCGTTCATCCAGCGCACTGCGCCGTTGCGCAGGATTTGACTTGGCACCTCGTACAGCCACGGTGTCAGTTCCCGGTCCTTGAACTGCGCGTAAGCCTGATCAAGCGGGGCTTTGACTTCCACGTTACCCGAGACTACCTCAAGCCTGCGTTGTGCTGCGAAGAGCCGATCTTCGTCTACTTTTCCGTTGTAAATGAAGCGCTGACAGCCAATCCATCGCGCGAGCGTCGACGCCAATTCCGCATCAGGATAGGCTCTGAATCGAACGCCAGATTGGAGTGTGATAGGCATATTGATACTGTACATCCATACATAGAAGTGTCAAGGAAGTTCGATCCGCATCGGCTCGAAAGCGAACCATCGGTCCGCCACCTATACTTCCCGCGTGACGGAAGATCGCCGATGTTTTATCCAAGAATGTTCCATCGCCGGGCGTCGAAGTGGTGTCGTGGTACGTGATGATGGGCATCGGCCAGGTCGTGACGCTGCGCGTGCCCGCCGACCGGTTGCGCGAAGTGAATCGCGCGATCGAAAGCACCGCATGGGGCGGATATCGGACGGAGTTCTATCCGACGTACGACTACAAGGCCGCCGCGCAGAAGTTGCGCGAGGAGATGAACAAATAGTCCGGACGAAAAAAAACCCGCATCGCTGCGGGTTTTTCTTTGGCATGACGCGAGCCTCTTTCGAAGCCCGCGCCGATGTAATCGGCTTTCGCCAGATTACATGTCCATGCCCATGCCGCCCATGCCGCCGGGCATGCCGCCAGGCATCGGAGCATCTTCCTTCGGCAGTTCGGCGACAGCTGCGTCGGTCGTCAGCAGCAGGCCAGCCACCGATGCCGCGTTTTGCAGCGCCGTGCGCGTCACCTTCGTCGGGTCGACGACACCGGCTTCCACCAGGTCACCGTACTCGCCGGTTGCCGCGTTATAGCCGTAGTTGCCCGTACCTTGAGCAACTGCTGCCACCACGACCGAAGCTTCTTCGCCGCCGTTCGTGACGATCTGGCGCAGCGGCTCTTCCATTGCGCGCAGGACGATCTTGATACCGGCGTCCTGGTCTGCGTTCGCGCCCTTCAGGCCGTCGATCGCCTTGCGTGCGCGGATCAGCGCAACGCCGCCGCCTGCCACGATGCCTTCTTCCACAGCTGCGCGCGTTGCGTGCAGTGCGTCTTCGACACGTGCCTTCTTTTCCTTCATTTCGACTTCGGTCGCAGCGCCGACCTTGATCACCGCAACGCCGCCGGCCAGCTTGGCCACGCGCTCTTGCAGCTTTTCACGGTCGTAGTCCGACGTCGCTTCTTCGATCTGCTTGCGCACTTGCTTCACGCGCGCTTCGATGTTCACGGCTTCGCCAGCGCCGTCGATGATCGTCGTGTTTTCCTTGCCCACTTCGATGCGCTTCGCCTGGCCCAGTTCAGCCAGCGTTGCCTTCTCGAGCGTCAGGCCGGTTTCTTCCGCGACCACTTGACCGCCGGTCAGGATCGCGATGTCTTCCAGCATGGCCTTGCGGCGGTCGCCGAAGCCCGGAGCCTTGACAGCAACCGTCTTCAGGATGCCGCGGATGTTGTTGACGACCAGCGTAGCCAGCGCTTCGCCTTCGACGTCTTCAGCGATGATCAGCAGCGGACGGCCAGCCTTCGCGACTTGTTCCAGAACCGGCAGCAGATCGCGGATGTTCGAAACCTTCTTGTCGTGCAGCAGCACGAACGGGTTTTCGAGGACGGCGACTTGCTTGTCCGGGTTGTTGATGAAGTAGGGCGACAGGTAGCCGCGGTCGAATTGCATACCTTCGACGACGTCCAGCTCGTCTTGCAGCGACTTGCCGTCTTCGACGGTGATGACGCCTTCCTTGCCGACCTTGTCCATCGCTTCAGCGATGCGCTCGCCGATCGACGTGTCGCTGTTCGCCGAGATCGAGCCGACTTGCGCGATTTCCTTGTTCGTCGTGCAGGGCTTGCTGATCTTGCGCAGTTCTTCGATTGCTGCAGCCACGGCCTTGTCGATGCCGCGCTTCAGGTCCATCGGGTTCATGCCCGATGCGACGTACTTCATGCCTTCGCGAACGATGGATTGCGCGAGCACGGTAGCGGTCGTGGTGCCGTCACCTGCGTTGTCGCTGGTCTTGGAAGCAACTTCCTTGACCATTTGCGCGCCCATGTTCTGGAGCTTGTCCTTCAGTTCGATTTCCTTCGCGACCGACACACCGTCCTTCGTGACCGTCGGGCCGCCGAAAGAGCGCTCGAGCACGACGTTGCGGCCCTTCGGACCCAGCGTGACCTTGACCGCGTTGGCCAGGATGTTCACGCCTTCGACCATCTTGGCGCGTGCGGAATCGCCAAAAGTGACTTCTTTAGCTGCCATATCCAAACTCCTTGATTCGATTCGGTTTGCTGGCTTCGCTGCGGCGCTCGGAGGAGCGGCTCAGGCAGACGAAGCCAAACGTGCAGGAAGGATGCTTACTTGACCAGAACGGCCATGATGTCTTCTTCGCGCATGACGAGCAGTTCCTGCCCGTCGACCTTGACGGTCTGGCCAGCGTACTTGCCGAACAGAACACGGTCGCCGACCTTCACGTCGAGGGCGATTTGCGCGCCCTTGTCATCGCGCTTGCCCGGGCCGATGGCCAGGACTTCGCCTTGATCCGGCTTCTCAGCGGCTGCTTCAGGGATCACGATGCCCGATGCGGTCTTGGTTTCCTGGTCCAGACGTTTGACGATGACGCGATCGTGCAAAGGACGAAGGTTCATACACACTCCTCTCTTGATTGAGACTGAAAACGCGGGAAAACCCGTCCTTTGAGAAGGATCTCGCCGGACGGCAATCTTGTTAGCACTCTCGTGCAGTGAGTGCCAATTATATGGAGCGACTTTGACAATTTCAAGGACGCAAAGGCCGGGAAAACGCTAAAGCGCTTGACTCTTGAAAAACGGCACTGCGTCCATAAGCGGAAAATCGGATCAATGGAAACCAAAAACCGATTGACAGAATTAATGCCGATTCGACAAAAGTGATTTCGTCGGATTAGGGTTTTTCCTAGGTCGTCCGGAGCCTAGACTGCATCTCAACGACGAAGCAACGGAAAGACACACACTCCGCCGCGACGTTCCTTAAAACAGCATCCGGAGGTCATCATGTTCAAGTTCAAATCAATCGTTCCCGCCATCGCCATTGCAGCCGTACTCGCCGCGCCGGCTTTCGCGCAAGCGCGCGAAGACGGCCCTGCCACCCGTGCGCAAGTGCGCGCCGAGCTCGTCCAGCTCGAACGCGCCGGATACAAGCCGATGGCCGATCAAGCCACGTATCCCGCCGAGATTCAGGCTGCCGAAGCGCGCGTGGCCGCGCAACAAAGCGCCTCGAACGCGTCGTTTGGCGGCGTGAGCGATGGCGCGTCGGCATCGGGGAAACCGGCGCGCGTCGGCTTTTTGAGCCGTATCGTCCGCCCCGCCGCCGATGCCAATCCGGTCGACTTCAATCGTCCGTAAGCGAACGCAAAGCGGCGCGCGACGCCGCATCCGACGAAGCCCGGCCTCGCGTGCCGGGCTTTTCGCTTGCTGAAGGAACTAAGACCCCTGCTTTTTCGTCGGTGATACCGCTGGCACTACAATCTTCACCTGCCTCTCTTCGTTCCTCTCGCTCTCCGTCTTAAGCCGCTCATGTCATCTCTCGCATCGTCGCGTCTCGTGTTCGTGTCGCTCGCGCTGACCGCCCTTGTCGGGTGCGGCGGCCGCGCCGCCACCACGCCGAGCTATCAGCAGGAGCTGTTCAGCACCGGCGTGAGCCCGTTCGCGCACAATTTTGACGCCACCGTCAACGAAACCTGCGAGGCCGCGCGCCGCGCGCTGCTGTCGCAAGGCTTTCTCACGACGATGGGCCAGCCCGACACCGTCGACGCGACCAAGAATTTCCAGCCGAGCGCCGAAACGCACGTCGTCGTCTCGTTCCACGTCGTTTGCACGCCCGGCGAAAACGCGACGAACCAAAGCATCGCGTACGTGAACGCCGTGCAGGACGGCTATGCGCTCAAGAAAAGCGACACGTCCGCGAGCGTGGGCTTGAGCGTGCTCGGCTCGCTGTCGCTGCCGATCCGCTCGAACAGCGACGCGATGGTCAAGATTTCCAGCGAGACCGTGCCCGCCGGCAAGTTCTATGACCGCTTCTTCGGTCTGATGGACCACTATCTGAACACGGTGCCGCGCAGCGCGCCCGTCGCCGGCGACGAAGTGAAAAGCAAGCCGCTCGCGCCGTCGATCATCGTGAGCTCGCCCGAGCTGACGCCGACGCCGATCGTCGTGCAGGCGCCCGCCGCCGCGACCGCGATCCAGAGGCCGAATGCGGATGCGGCTGCGGCTGGCGCATCGGAAGTCCCGGCGGCGTCGGCGGCCGCAGTGCCCGCGGCCACCGTGACGCACTGAACCGTCAGTTCGGCACGTTGACGATGCCGCCCGCCACCGAGATCGCGTTCGCGCCGGGATCGGTCGCGATGGGCGGCAGATTCGACGTCGTGAGGGCGGGCGCCGAACCCGCCTTGCCGCCGCGCGCGACCGTTCGCACCACCTGCGACGGCGGCAGCGGCGCGTTGTTCTTCAGGTGGTTCCACATCAGGTTGAGCGCCTGAATGTCGTAGTAGTGGAGCGGAATGAAGCGCGTGTCGAAGCCCGCCACGCTCAGGAACGCGTCGAAGTGCTGACCGTTCGTGATCTCATACAGCGAAAGCTGGCTCTTGCTTCCCTCCGCCACGCGATTCGCACCCAGATACGGCCGCGACGCATGATTGATCGGCACGAGCGCATCCGCCCGGCCCTGCACGATGATCGCGGGCTTGCCGCGAAGATTCGCGTTCACGCGGATCGCATTGACGCTACCGGCCATCGTCGCGTTGCCGTTCGTCCATAACGCGCGCAGGCAGGCGGCGCCCGCGTAGCTCGCATCGGGCGTCGCCAGCCGATGATCCGCCGCGCCCGTCGTTCCCGCGTTGTAGACCAAGTTGATGCCGTTGGTCGGCGGCACGCCGTTGCCGTTGCCGAAGATCGTCGGCATCGGCGAGACGAGCGGCGTGACGCCGGCCGCGCCCGTCGCCGCGCTGGTCGTGCCGAAGCTGAACTCGCAGAGATTGTCGAGCACGCTCGCTTTCATGTACGCATCGGCGTAAGTCACAGCTACGGCCGGCACCGCCTGCGAATCCCACATCGGCGCGTGCAGCGTGTCGGAATCGCTCTCGTAGCCTGCCTGATGCAGACGGTTCAGCGCATCGGTCGCCTGCTCCGTCGTCGTGCCGCCCGAGACGAAGCCGTTGGCGGCAAGCGTCGCACAGCGCGCCGTGCGGATCGCGTTGGTCGTGGCGGGCAGAAGCGTCGTCAGATACGGCGCGCCTGCCGCAGCGGGCGCGAGCGCCGCGCACGGCTGCAGCAGGTTCGCGAGCGTCATGTAATCCGCGAGCGGCCTGCCGAACGAGCCGACCGGCACGCCGCCCTGCCGCACCGAAACCTGCGACGGCAAATTCAGATTGATCTGCGGCTCGCCGACGACGACCGCCGTGATCCAGCCATCGGTGTCCTGTTCCGCCGCCGCCAGCGATGCGCCGCCGCCGTTGCTCACCGATGCCGCGATCGTCGTGATGCTGCCCTTGCTGTAGCGCACCTGATGCGTCGATCCGCTGACCGGCCCGAACATGTCGTTGAGCGCCCAGTACGCGAACTGGATCGCCTGCAGCGTGTTCTTGCCCCAGTCCTGCTCCGGGTTTTGCTGCGAATGCGCGTGCTTGTACGCGTAGCGATTCGGGAACGCCGAATTGAACGACGACAGCGCCGACGCGCTCACGTTCGCCTTGAAGATCGCCTTGGTCCCGGCGATGTCCGCACTGGCGAGCGTGCCGTCGATGAGCGTCACGAGCGTCGTCGAAATTTCCTGCGCGCCGTTGCCGCTGCCCTTGTCCGTGTAGGCGACCGCGCAGCCGCGCTTGAGGCCCCACTCGCCCGCCGCCGAAATCGCACCGTAGACGCCGCGCGATCCCGATGACGTCGCCGTGACGATGCACGGCTGGTCCGGATTGAAGCTCGTCGGGATCTGCACGAGCAGGCTCACGTTCTGCCTGCCGCTGCCATCGTCCGCGTAGGCGATGTACTCCTTGCCCGCAATCTTGCCTTCGCCGAGCGAGTCGTTGCCGTTCAGATCGACATTCGGCCCCCAGAAGCGGCCGTAGCCGCCGTTCGCCGACATGTCGACGAGCGCGCGGTAGTTCGAATAGATCGCGAGACGGCGCAATTCGGCTGCCGTCGGCGCGGCGGGCTTCGCGAACGTCGGCGCGGTCGCCGACGCGAGGCCCGTCTTGCCGAGACCGGCCGTGAGCAAATCGTCGGAGACGCCGTCGTAAGTCTGGGTGTTCACCGAGCCCGAGATGAAGCTCGGCAAGCTGTTGGCCGGCTGGCCGCCGCCGCCGTTGTCGTCATCGCCGCCGTGGCATGCGGCTAGTGTCGCCGCCGCCAGCAACGCCAGCGCGCCGAGCGCGGCCGTTCGCGGCACATCCTGCAAAGCCTGCAACCTCGGGAAACGCGCGAGTCTTTTCATTTGAATCTCCGCCATCGGTTCCGATTGAGTGATGCGATTTTCAAGCGATCGACAATGCGAGTATCGCGCCGATCGAACGCCAGTCACAGCCGATTTCAGGCGCGCCGGCTGCAAAAGCTCCAAACGACAACGGGCCCCGGCGGCGACGCCGGAGCCCGTTCAAACGCCCGCCAGACGAGCGAAGCTTGCGGCATCGCGAGATGCCGCCCACTGCCTGTGATGCGTGTTATTGCCCGCCGCCTTGAACGCCGAGCGTAATCTTGTTGGAGACCGACTTCACGCCCGGCACGCCCTTCGCGACTTCTTCGGCCTGAGCGATCTGGCCGCCTTCCGGCACCGTGCCGGTCAGCGTGACCGCGCCGCTGCGCGCGCGCACGAACACGTTCGACACGTCGAAGCCCTGTGCCTTCGACAGCGCGCGGCGCACGTCGTAGCCGAGCTTGCGGTCGGTTTTCTTGGTCGCGGATTTCTGAGCCTTGGCCGCCGCTGCCGAGTCGGTGCTCGTGGCCGCCGCGTCGCTCGATTGCGCATAGGCGCTCGATGCCACGGCCACGCACACCACCACGCCCAGCGCCTTCAACAGATCGACTGCTTTCATGATTTCTCCTTTTGTTTCGCTTGTTGACTTCGCACAGTTGCTACTTCGCTCGTTTTGCACTTCAAAAGCGGGCCGCATTCCCAGCGGCTGGGCAACGACATCGAGCGGCTGACCGTGACCGCGCGCGCCCGGCGCCTGAAACTGACGCGGGAATAGCGGCGGCAAGCCGGCGGATGCGGCTCACGGTGCTGCGAGAGACTGGCGATCGAAACAAATCACGGCCGGTTTTTTCGGGCGATGACGCCCGCCGGCTCGAATATGACCTGCCGCATGGCGCCTGCTTGGCGGTCCGCGAACCCACATTCCGGGCTGCGGCGGCGCGAGGAGCCTTGTCGTGCGGCGGCGAACGTCAATTTAGCCCAGCGCGGCCATTAGCGCAAAGCTTTTAACAATGCGGCCATATGCGACGCCGTTCGCAAGCAACAGCGCGCGCGCTTTCTACACACGCCTGTCACACGGCGCGCCGGGCCCGCGGTCATCCGGGCGACGCGCGATCTCATGTACCATCGACGCCATGCTGGCCGTCCGGACGCGCCGCTCGCGCGCCTCGCCGAACACGTTCGGGCAGACGTGGGCGCATCGCGATCGGGTAAGCTCGCACGCACGAAGTTTCAAGATTACCGACGAGATGACCCACCCTTCAGGAAACAATCCGGGCCACGATCCGGACGTCCCGCCCAAACGCAAGCCCCTGCCGAGAATCGGCGCGCGCTTCGTCGCGATCTCATGGCGCGATCTCGCGCTCACCTTCGGCCCGATCCTGCTCGTGTGCGCGGCCGCGCTCTATGCCGCCGTGCGGCTGATCCAGCCCGCGCCGCCGAGCACGCTGACCATCGCCGCCGGCCCGAAAGGCAGCTCGTTCTGGACGAGCGCGCAGAAATACAAGACGATCCTCGCGCGCAACCGCGTGACGCTGAACATCCTCGAGACGCAAGGCTCGCTCGATAACCTGACGCGCCTCGAAGACCCGAAATCGAACGTCGACGTCGGCTTCGTGCAGGGCGGCCTGACCAAGCCGGGCGCGACGCACGACAATCTGGAATCGCTCGGCAGCGTGTCCTACGTGCCGCTCGCGGTGTTCTATCGCTGCGCGACGGTCGTCAGCCGATTGTCGGAGCTGAAGGGCAAGCGGCTCGCGATCGGCGCGGAAGGCAGCGGCACGCGCGTGCTCGCGCTGAATCTGCTGAAGGCGAACGGCATCGAGCCGGGCGGCGACACCGAACTGCTGCCGCTCGCCGGCGACGAAGCCGCGAAAGCGCTCGAAGACGGCCAGATCGACGCAGCCTTTCTGACCGGCGACTCCGCGCAGCCGCCGACGATGGCGAAGCTCCTGCGCACGTCCGGCATCCGCTTCATGGATTTCGCCCAGGCCGACGCCTACGCGCGCCGCTTTCCGTATCTGACGGAAATCGACTTGCCGATGGGCGCCTTCGATTTCGCCCGCAACCTGCCGCCGCGCGCGGTCCACATGATCGCGCCGACCGCCGAACTGGTCGCGCGCGACAGCCTGCATCCGGCGCTCTCCGATCTGCTGATCGAAGCCGCGCGCGAGGTGCATGGGCGCGCGAATCTGCTGCAGCGGGCGAACGAATTCCCCGCGCCGCTCGTGCACGAATTCCGCATCAGCGACAACGCCGAGCGCTATTACAAATCCGGCAAGAGCTTTCTGTACCGTTCGCTGCCGTTCTGGGTCGCGAGTCTCGCGGATCGCGTGCTGGTCGTGCTGGTGCCGCTGATCGTCGTGCTGATTCCGGGCTTGCGGCTCGTGCCGGGGCTGTATCGATGGCGCGTGAAATCGCGCATCTACCGCTGGTATGGCGCGCTGATTGCGATAGAGCGGGAAGCGATCAGCGGCCCCGACACCGCGCAGCGCGACGCCCTGCTCGACCGCATCGACGCGATCGAAACGGCCGTCAATCGCATGAAGATGCCGCTCGCGTTCGCCGATCAGTTCTACGTGCTGCGCGAGCACATCGGTTTCGTGCGGGAGCGTCTCGCGCACGCGCCGGTCGCCCCGGCCGACCAAACCCGCGCGCGCGACATGGCGCAACAGCATGCGGCCGGTGTCGTTCGCCAAGCAGACACGGAGCAAGGCAGCACGTAATATCTGTTGGAGAAACGTTAAAAAAGGATGCGACGCCGCGCGCTGCCTCCGTCATGCAGGACACGACAAAAAACGAACAGATGCGGCTCAGAGCGCGCCGCCGCGCGAGCAAAGCCACGGAATCTCAGGGAGAAGGGAACATGAGTGCCCCGCATTCGACCAGCACCGGTCATCCGTACTTTTTCTTCGACTTCATATCGCCGTTTTCGTACTTGCTGCTGGAGCAGCATGAGAAGTGGCCCGACATGCCGTTCGAGCTCGTGCCCGTCCAGTTGATGAAGCTGCTCGACCGCTGGGGCCAGCCGCACGCCGCGACGATTCCGTCCAAGCGCGTCTTCACCTACCGGCACGCGCTGTTTCGCGCGGAGCAGCTCGGCATTCCGTTCAAGATGCCGCCCGCCCATCCGTTCGATACGAGCAAGGCGCTGCGTCTTGCCGTGCTCGCTGACGGCGACATCGCCCGCGTGCGCGAGATCTTCCGCTACATCTGGCGCGAAGGGCGCGATCCCGCGACGCCGGAAGGCTTCAAGGCGTTGTGCGAGCACGTCGGCATGCCGGAGGCCGTGACGCGCATCGAGGATGAGGACGTCAAGGCGAAGCTGCGCGACAACAACGACCGCGCCGTAGCGATGGGCGTGTTCGGCGTGCCGACTTTCCTCGTCAACGACCAGATCTTCTGGGGCGAAGACACGCTGCCGATGGTGCTCTACGTCGCGCGCTCGCCGAACTGGCTCGACGGCGCGGAAGTGAAGCGCATCAGCGCGCTGCCGATCGCGCCGAAAGACGCCGATTTCAGCTGACGGCGGCCGGATGGCGGACGCGCCTATGCCGTGCATAGCGCGCCTGCTATGGCGTCAAAATTGGATCAGCGGTTTACTTCGGCTTTAGGGCTCGCGAGTTCGCGCCCGCGCGTCCTGAATTCACTTGCTTGCCATGAACGATCCCGCCGACTCACTCGACATCTGGCTCATCCGCGTGCTGCGCACCTTGCTGCTGGAGCGCAGCGTGACGCAGACCGCGCAGCGGCTGAACCAGACGCAACCGGCGATCAGCACCGCGCTGCGCCGTCTGCGCGAGATCCTGAACGACCCGATTCTCGTGCGCGGCAAACAGGGCATGGTGCCGACCGAATACGGCGAATCGCTGCTCGCGCCCGCGCAACGCGCATTGCGCGAAGTGGAATTCGTCGCGACGCCGCACGGCGATTTCGACCCGCAAAGCTCGCGCCGCACGTTCCGCGTGGCCGCGCCTGATTATCTGAACGATTTCTTCATGCCGACGCTCGTCGCCGCTTTTCGCGACGCAGCGCCCAATGCGCGTCTGGAGATCGAGTCGCTGAATCCGATGCGCGATCACGAGCGCATGCTTGACGGAGGCGAAATCGATCTGATGGTCGCGAACTGGACGAAGCCAGAGCCGCGCTTCGAACGCCAGGATCTTTTCAGCGACGTATTCGTCTGCCTGATGCGTGCGAATCATCCGCTCGCGCGCGAACCGCTGACGGCGGAACGCTACGCGCTCGCCGCGCACCTCGCGCCGACGCCGTATAGCGGCGGCCGGCGTCATCCGATCGACATCGGGCTCGCGCGCGCGGGCATCGAAAGGCGCATCGTCACGACGATTCCGTACTTCGGCCTCGTCCCGCAGGTGCTGTTGCAGTCGGACCTCATCTTCACCGCGCCGCGCCGCTTCGCGCAGCACTATGCGGCGATGCTGCCGCTCGCCGTGCTCGATTCGCCGGTGCCGTTTCCACGCATCAAGTGCTATCAGCTTTCGGTGCCACAGCCCGATCAGCCGACGGACATCGCCTGGCTGCGCACGCTGATGTCGACCGTATCCGACTCGCTCACGGGCAGGAAGCAAGTTGCGGCGGCGGCATCGGGCGATGAAACCGCCGAACTGGGCGAAGCCGCGAAGTAACGCACGCGCGGCGGGACTTCGGTACTATCCGAACGACACCTTCTGCCCGCCCGCTCACATGGATGCTCTCGACAAACTGATTCAGCTTGCGAGCCTTGCCGGCGCGCTCGATCTGCGCTGCCTGCTGCGCGGCCCGCTGGAACTGGATCACGCGCCCGCGCCCGCCGGCGAAGCGGTGTATCACGTCGTGCTCGACGGCGCGTGCACCGTCGTGCGCAAAGGTCACGCGCCGCTCGAACTGACGGCGGGCGACATCTTCTTTCTGCCGCGCGGAGACGCGCATGTGCTGAGCATCAAGGCGCGCGAAGGCGGCTCGTCCAAAGTCGAGATGGAAGCGCGCGACAACGGCGCGGTCACGGTAAGAAGCAATTGCGGCGGGCAGCCGCCGGGCGTGGACTTGCTGTGCGGGCGCTTTCTCTACGCGCCGCGCGCGCTTCTGATCGACGTCCTGCCAGATGTCGTGCACGTATCGTTCTCGAACGCGTCGGCTTCCTATCTCGCGCCGCTCGTCCAGACGATGCGCCGCGAAGCGGAAGATGCGCAACTGGGCGCGCCGTCGATCGTCACGGCGCTATCGACCGCGCTCTTCACGATGGTGCTGCGCGCGTGGCTCGACGGACAGCCGTCATTGGCGGGCGTGCTCGGCTTGCTGGCGAACCGGCGGCTGGGCGCATCGATCATCGCGATGCTCGAGCGCCCCGCCGAACCGTGGACGCTGGAGATGCTCGCCAAGGAAGCGGCGATGTCGCGCGCCACGTTCATGCGCGCGTTCTCGGCGCATTCGGACAGCTCGCCGCTCGCGTTGCTGAGTCACGTGCGGATGCAGCTCGCCAGCACGATGCTCACGCATACGAAAAAGAGCATCGCGGATGTCGCGGCCGATGTGGGGTATCAGTCGGAAGCGGCGTTTTCGAAGCGGTTCAAGGAGCTTTATGGCGTCGCGCCGGGACGCTTCAGACAGACCAACGGCATCGCTTGAAGCGTCATCGTGGCTCAGGCGGAAAGATGCGCTGCGTTCACCGCCGGCGTTCCGAACCTCGCCGTCATCTCCCGCACGCGCAGCAGTTGCGCGGCAACGGCGAGCCCGATCGACCACGGCGCCTTGTCGACGATCCCTTCCACGCCGATCGGACACGTGATCTCCGGCAGCCGGTCCGCCGCCACACCACGCTCCATCAATCGCCGCTCGAACTTGACGCGCTTCGTCTTCGAGCCGATCAGCCCGAAGTAAGCGAAGTCGTCGCGCCGCATGATGCATTGCGTCAGCGAAAAGTCGAGCGAATGATCGTGCGTCATCACGATGAAGTACGCGCCCGGCGGCGCTTCGTCGACGATCGCGTCGGGCAGATCGGTCGCTTCGATCTGCACGTTCGCCGGCACTTCGTCGGGGAAAAGTTCGTCGCGCGCATCGACCCATTGCACGACGCACGGCAACGTGCCGAGCACCTTCACGAGCGCGTGGCCGACGTGGCCCGCGCCGAACAGGACGACGTGCATCATGAGCGCGCGCTCCTCACCGCATTCACCGCCTTCAGGATTTCTTCGGCCGTCGCGGGCGCGTTGAGCGGCGGATTGATCTTGTGATCGCCGACAGCGGAAACGGCATCGCGGATCGCGAAGAACACCGAGAACGGCAGCAGCAACGGCGGTTCGCCGACGGCCTTCGAACGATGGATGCTGTCCTCCACGTTGCGATTCTTGAAGAGATCGACGCGGAAATCGGCGGGCATGTCGTTGGTCGTCGGAATCTTGTAGGTCGACGGCGCGTGCGTCATCAGCTTGCCGTTGTCGTCCCACCACAGCTCTTCCGTCGTCAGCCAGCCCATGCCCTGCACGAACGCGCCTTCCACCTGGCCCTTGTCGAGCGCCGGATTCAGCGACGCGCCCACGTCATGCAACGCATCCGCGCGCAGCACGCGCATTTCGCCGGTGAGCGTGTCGATCACCACTTCCGACACTGCCGCGCCATACGAGTAGTAGTAGAACGGACGGCCTTGCATCGTCGCTGCATCCCAGTGGAGCTTGGGCGTCGCGTAGAAGCCGTCGGACCACAACTGCACGCGCGCGAGATATGCCTTCTGGACGACTTCGCCGAACGGAATGGCATCGTCGCCGACGATCACGCGGTCGTTCGCGAAGCGCACTTGCGCCGGCGTGACGGTGCCGCCGCCGAACTTCTCCGCCGCGAACTTCGCGAGCCGCTCGCGCAACTGGCGCGCGGCGTCCTGCGCGGCCTTGCCGTTGAGATCGGTGCCGGTCGATGCCGCCGTCGCCGATGTATTCGCGACCTTGCTCGTATCCGTCGCCGTCACGCGCACGCGCTCGAAGTTCACGCCGAGTTCGTGCGCGACGACTTGCGCGACCTTCGTGTTCAGGCCCTGGCCCATTTCGGTGCCGCCGTGATTCACGAGCATCGAGCCGTCGGTGTAGATGTGAACCAGCGCACCCGCCTGGTTGAAGTGCGTCACGTTGAACGCGATGCCGAACTTCACCGGCGTCAGCGCGAGGCCCTTCTTCAGGATTGCGTTGTTCGCGTTGAATTCGTCGATGGCCGCGCGGCGCTTGCGATATTCGCTCGTCTCTTCGAGTTCGGCGATCAGTTCGTGGATGACGTTGTCCTCGACCGTCTGGCCGTAAGGCGTCTTGTTGTTTTCCGTCTTGCCGTAGAGATTCGCGCGGCGCACGTCGAGCGAATCCTTTCCGACCGCACGCGCGACGTTATCCAGAATGTATTCGATCGCGAACGCGCCCTGCGGCCCGCCAAAGCCGCGAAACGCGGTGTTCGACTGCGTGTTGGTCTTGCCGCAATAGCCTGCGATCTTCACGTCCGAGAGCCAGTACGCGTTGTCGAAATGGCAGACGGCGCGCGTCATCACCGGGCCCGACAAATCCGCGGAGAAACCGCAGCGCGACGTCATGTCGACGGACACGCCTTCGATCTTGCCGTCGTCGTCGTAGCCGACTTCGAAGTCGTACACGAAGTCGTGACGCTTGCCGGTGATCATCATGTCGTCGTCGCGGTCCGGACGCAGCTTGACCGGACACAGCAACTTCCATGCGGCGAGCGCCGCGCAGCACGCGAAAATGCCCGACTGCGATTCCTTGCCGCCGAATCCGCCGCCCATGCGACGGCATTCGACCAGCACGTTATGCGAATGCACGTTCAGCACATGCGCGACGAGATGCTGCATTTCCGTCGGATGCTGCGTCGAGCAGTAGACGTGCATGCCGTCGTCCTCCTTCGGCACGGCATAGGCGATCTGGCCTTCGAGATAGAACTGTTCCTGGCCGCCGAGCTTCATCGCGCCGCGCTCGTGATGCGCGGCTTTCGACATGCGGCTCTCGGCGTCGCCGCGCGCGAGCTTCAGCGGATTGAGCACGTACGATTCCGCTTTGCGCGCGTCTTCGGGCGTGAGAATCGGCACGAGGTCTTCGAATTCGATGGTCGCGCGACGCGCGGCCAAGCGCGCCGTATCGTGCGACGTCGCGACGACGATGAACATCGGCTGGCCGACGAACTGCACGATGCCCTGAGCCAGGACCGGATCGTCGTGGATGATCGGGCCGCAATCGTTCACGCCGGGAATGTCCTCGGCGGTGAAGACGGCGACCACGCCCGGCGTCGCGCGCACGGCGTCGAAGTTCATCGATACGATCTTCGCGTGCGCCTTCGGGCTCGTGCCGAGCGCGGCGTGCAGCGTGCCCGCGACGAGCGGAATGTCGTCGGTATAGCTCGCGCGCCCGCTCACGTGCAGATGCGCCGACTCATGCGGACGCGATACGTGGACCTGCTTGAAAGCGTCGATTTCGTTCGCGAGCGACTGAGCGTCGGCGATGAATGCTTCTGCTTGCTGATTCATGTTTTTTTGCTCCTTCGCTTACTTCGCTTCGACGAGTTCGATTGCGCGCACATCCAGCTTCGATTTGTCCAGCGGATCGTGCGGGCGCGTCTCCAGCCAGAAGCGATACAAGAGGCTCTTTGCGGTGTCGAGGCGATAGTCGCTGCTCGCGCGCATGTCGGTGAGCGGCTGGTAATCCTTGGAAAGCGCGATCATCGCGGCCTGCGCGGTGGCTTCGTGCCAAAGCGCATCGTTGAGAATGGCTTCGGCGTGTTCCGCGCGCTTCGGCGTCGCGGCCATGCCGCCGTAGGCGAGGCGCGGCTCGCGGATCGTGTCGCCATCGGCGATGAAACTGAACGCGGCGTAGACGGCGGAAATATCGGAGTCGAAACGCTTCGACAGCTTGTACGCGCGGAACTTAAGGTTCGCGCGCTTGCCCGTGCGCGTCGGCACGCGGATCGCGGCGACGAACTCGTTCTCGCGCATGTCCTTCTTCTGATACGCGATGTACAGATCCTCGAGCGGCATCTCGCGCAGACCATCGACGCTTTGCAGGACGACGCGCGCATTCAGCGCGATGAGGCCGGGCATCGAATCGCCGATCGGCGAGCCGTTCGCGACGTTGCCGCCGAGCGTGCCGGCGTTGCGGATGGGCAGCGACGCGAAACGCAGACGCGTCTCTTCGAGTTCGGGATAGAGCTTCACGAGTTCGTCGTACGCGCGCTCGACCGACACGCCCGCGCCGATCTCGATCCATTCGTCCGTCGTCTCGACGCGCTTGAACGAGTCGATCTGCCCGACATAGACGATATCGCCCAGATCGCGCAACTGCTTCGTCACCCACAAACCGACGTCCGTGCTGCCCGCGAGAATCCGCACGTTCGGGTTTTTGTCCTTGATCGCGGCGAGCGCTTCGGTCGTGCGCGGCGCGTCGAACTGGCGGCCGGCGTGCTCGTAGTGGAACGTGTCGTCGCGCTTCAGGCTTTCGAGCGTGCGCGCGAGCGCCGGCACGTTGACGGGCGCGAGCGGCGCGCGGTCGAACATCTGCTCGGCAGCGTCGATGATCGGCCGATAACCCGTGCAGCGGCACAGATTGCCCGTCAGCGCATCGCTGATCTCCTGGCGCGAGGGCTTCGTCTTCTCGCACGTTCCCGGGCAGCCGGTCGTCGCATGACCGTGCTTTTCGTAGAGCGCGAACATCGACATCGCGAAACCGGGCGTGCAGAAGCCGCATTGCGAGCCGTGACAATCGACGAGCGCCTGCTGCACCGGATGCAGCGTGCCGTCCGGCTGGCGCAGGTCTTCGACGGTGAAGAGCGCGCGGCCGTCGAGCGTCGGCAGAAACTGCACGCACGCGTTGACGGCCTTGAACGCGACGCCGCCCGCGCCGTCCGGCTCGCCGATGACGACCGTGCACGCGCCGCAGTCGCCTTCCGCGCAGCCTTCCTTGGTGCCGGTGCAGCGCGCGTCTTCGCGCAGATATTGCAGGACGGTGCGCGTCGTCGACGCGCCGCTCACTTCCTGGATCGCGTTGCGGTGATAGAAGCGGATCGGCTCAGTCATGGATGTCTCGGGGCTCTTCGATGCTTTTTCGCTGGTTGCGCGGGATGCGCAGCCGGTGGCATTCGCGATTTCGGACCTTTTCAGATTAGTCCTGTCGCTTCGATGGTTCAAAAGCTATCACCGCCAAAATCGATAACCCATAGGCGGCATTGCATGAACGACATATTCTTCGTCCGATATGTGCTGCGAGCCTTATGCAGCAAGGGTTCCCTCGGCGGCGCCCGATGACTCGGACAGGCGATTTGTCCTAGCTGGTTACAAAACGACTGCGACGTTGCGCCGCAACATATGGGACAATCACGCCTTCGCGCCGAATTCAACCCCGCAATTTCCCTATGTCCACCGAGTCCCGCATCAAGCCGCAAAGCGACTTCGCCGTCACGCTGCGGATTCTGCCCGTCGTGCTGTACACGTTCCTTTGCTACCTGACGATCGGCATTCCGCTCGCGGTGCTGCCGGGCTTCGTGCACACCGATCTCGGCTACGGCTCGGTGATGGCGGGCGCGGCGATCAGCGTCCAGTACTTCGCGACGCTGCTGTCGCGGCCGCTGGCGGGCCGCACCGCCGATACGCTCGGCCCCAAGAAAACCGTGCTCTACGGTCTCGCGGCGTGCGCGGCAAGCGGCGTGCTGCTGCTCGCCTCGGCGCTCGCCGCGCAGTGGCACGCGGTGAGTCTCGTGCTGCTGGTGATCGCGCGGCTCGTGCTCGGCTTCGGCGAGAGCTGGGTCGGGACGGGATCGATCACATGGGGCATCGGGCGCGTCGGCGTGAACAACAACGCGAAGGTGATTTCGTGGAACGGCATCGCCACTTACGGCGCGCTCGCGATCGGCGCGCCGCTCGGCGTCGCGATCGATCATTCGCTGGGATTCGCGTCGCTCGGGCTGATCGTGATCGCGCTCGGCGGCTTCGGCTACTGGCTCGCGATGCGCATGGCGAGCGTGCCGATCGTGCACGGCGAGCGCATGTCGTATCGGAGCGTGTTCTTCCGCGTGTTGCCGCATGGACTGGGACTCGCGCTCGGATCGGCGGGATTCGGCTCCATCGCGACGTTCATCACGCTTTACTATGCCGCGCACAACTGGCCGAACGCGGCGCTTTCGCTCACGGTGTTCGGCACGATGTTCATCGGCGCGCGGCTTCTGTTCGCCAACACGATCAAGGCGTATGGCGGGTTTCGCGTGGCGATCGTGTCGTTTGCGTTCGAATGCGCGGGTCTGCTGATGCTGTGGCTCGCCGCCGAGCCGACTTTCGCGCTCGCGGGCGCGGCGCTGACCGGCTTCGGATTCGCGCTCGTGTTTCCGGCGCTCGGCGTCGAGGCGGTCGGGCTCGTGCCGCCGGCCAGCCGGGGCGCGGCTTTGTCGGCGTATTCGGTGTTTCTCGATCTGTCGCTCGGGTTGACCGGGCCGCTCGCTGGGTATGTCGCGGGTGAGTTGGGGTACGGGTCGGTGTTTCTGTTTGCCGCGCTGGCGGCGGCGGCGGCGGTGGCGTTGTCGGTGGCGCTTTATATGCGCGGTGGGCGTGGGGTGGGTGGGGCGGCTACGGCTTGAGCTCAGTGCTTTCGTAGCGTCGCGTCGGGCGCGTTTTGCCGGATCCCGTTTCCGTGTCGGTCGATCGGCACTGCCCCTGTGCGGGGCAATGCTGATGGACCACCAAGAAAACGGGATCCGACGAGAAAAAGGCCAAGCAACCAAAACCCGCCTCAAAGCGAAACACGGAGCGACCACCTTCAGCGTTTGTCTTAAAATCCCCGCTTGGCCCATTAGCGTCCGCTTTATGAACCCGACCTCGGAAGACCGCTGGCGCGATTTGCGCCCGGACCCGGACAGCGACACTCCGCTCTACCTTCAACTCGCCCGCAAGCTCGCCAACGCTATCCACGACAATCGCTGGAACGCAGGCGAAGCGCTGCCCTCCGAGCGCGTGCTGTCGGAAGCACTCGGCGTCTCGCGGATCACCTCGCGAAAAGCGATCGCGCTGCTCGTCGAACAAGGGCTCATCCGCCGCGAACAAGGCGCGGGCAGCTTCATCACGCCGCGCTACGAAGACCCGCTCTCGCGTCTGTCGAGCTTCTCCGAAATGCTCCGGCGCCGCGGCTTCAAACCGAGTTCCAAATGGCTCTCGCGCAGCATCGAGCCGGCCAATCGCGAGGAAGTCATCCAGCTCGGCCTCTCGCCCGCCGCGACCGTCACGCGCCTGAAACGCCTGCGTCTCGCCGATGACATCGTCATGGCCGTCGAGAATTCCACCTTTCCGGCGTCGTGCATTCCCGATCCGCAGACCATCGGCGATTCGCTCTACAGCTATCTCGATGCACGCGGGCTTTCGATCGTGCGCGCGCTTCAGCATTTCCGCGCCGTGAACGCGAGCCCGGAGATTGCCGAGCAGATGGGCATCGCGCCACACGACGCGCTGCTGCTCATCACGCGCGTCGGCTACACGGCCGATCAGCGCGCCATCGAGCTCACCGATACCTACTGCCGCAACGACTACTACGACTTCGTCGCCGAGCTGCGAAAGTAACCCGCCCAATGACCGACACGCCCACAGCCCAGACGTCCGACCGATCGCTCTCCATCATGCTGTGGCTCGTCGCCACGGGCTTCTTCATGCAGACGCTCGACTCGACGATCGTCAACACCGCGCTCCCCGCGATGGCGCGAAGTCTGGGCGAGGCGCCGCTGCGCATGCAGGGCGTCGTGATCGCCTACTCGCTGACGATGGCGATGATGATCCCCGTCTCCGGCTGGCTCGCCGACAAGCTCGGCACGAAGCGCGTGTTCTTCAGCGCGATCCTCGTGTTCACGATCGGCTCGCTGCTCTGCGCGAACGCGCAATCGCTGACGGCGCTCGTCGCGTATCGCGTCGTGCAGGGCGTCGGCGGCGCGATGCTCCTGCCGGTCGGACGCCTCGCCGTGCTGCGCGTGTTCCCGGCGGAGCGCTATCTTTCCGCGCTCGCGTTCGTCGCGATTCCGGGGCTGATCGGCCCGCTCATCGGCCCGACGCTCGGCGGCTGGCTCGTGCAGATCGCGTCATGGCACTGGATTTTTCTGATCAACGTGCCGGTCGGCGTGATCGGCTGCATCGCGACGAACCTGTACATGCCCGACAGCCGCAATCCGGCGACCGCGCGCTTCGATCTGGCGGGCTACCTGCTGCTCGCGATCGGCATGGTCGCGCTCACGATTTCGCTCGACGGACTCGCCGATCTCGGCCTCGCGCACGCGATCGTGATCGTGCTGCTCGTGCTCTCGTTCGGCTGCTTCGTCGCTTACGGTCTGCACGCGACGCGCGCCGCCCAGCCGATCTTTTCCCTCGATCTCTTCAAGATCCACACCTTCAGCGTCGGCTTGCTGGGCAATCTCTTCGCGCGTATCGGCAGCGGCGCCATGCCTTATCTGATCCCGCTCCTGCTGCAAGTGAGCCTCGGCTACACGCCGTTTCAGGCCGGCATGATGATGCTGCCCGTCGCGGCCGCGGGCATGGCGTCCAAGCGCGTCGTCACGCGGCTCATCGAAAAGCACGGTTATCGGCGCGTGCTGGTCGTGAACACGGTGCTCGTCGGGCTGATGATGGCGAGCTTCGCGCTCGTGAGCGCGCATCAGCCGCTCTGGCTGCGGCTCGTGCAGCTCGCGATCTTCGGCGCCTTCAATTCGATGCAGTTCACCGCGATGAACACGCTCACGCTGAAGGACCTCGGCACCGGCGGCGCGAGCAGCGGCAACAGCCTGTTCTCGCTCGTGCAAATGCTGTCGATGAGCCTCGGCGTGACCGTCGCGGGCGCGATCCTGTCGACGTTCACAGGACTGCTGCCGCAGGTCACGGAGACGAACTCGCTGCCCGCCTTCCACGCGACGTTCCTGTGCGTCGGCATCATCACGGCCGCGACGGCGTGGATCTTCGGACAGCTCGCGCCCGAAGTGCGCGCGGCCGCGAGAAAGCCCGACCCGTCCGAATCGAACTGAGAACCCGGACGACGCACCGCGCCGGTGCCCGCACGCACGTTTGGACGGCGCGCGCTCCCGCGTCTGCGGCATGCGAGCTTCAATCCGCACACGAATAGGCGCAACGAAGCGCGCGATACCCGGCGAGCGCCGCTTGGATATTGAATTTGCACGCTTTTTGCTCGAACGGTCGGGTGCCGATCCGGTAAACTATCTCGATAAAGTTACTTGCCCTGCGCCCCGACACCATGAGCATGGTTGATCTCGACCCTCCCCGCTTCCAGCCGCCGCGCCCCGTCGCCGGTGACGATGGATCGCGTCGCACCGTGTTGTACGGCGAGTACACCGTTTTCAGCGTGTTCCAGCCCGTGTTTTCGGTGTCGCACCGGCGCGCGATCGGCTATCACGCGTCCTTGCGCGCGCGCGACGATTCACATCGTCACGTGCCGTCGCACGAGGTATTCACGCAGGCCGCGCGGCGCGGCGATCTGCTCGAACTCGGCCGGCTCGCGGAATCGCTGCATCTGGGCAACTTCAATGCCTTCGACAGCCACGACGAATGGCTCTTCCTGAGCCTGCACCCCGCCGCGCTGATGGACACGAGCTACGGCGATGCGCTGCTCGCGTCGCTGAAGGACATCGGTCTGTCGCCGCAGCGCGTCGTGCTCGAAGTGCCCGAGCAGGCGGGCGGCGAGACGACGCGTTTCGCTGAAATCATCGATTCGCTGCGCAAGTCGGGCTTTCTGATCGCGCTCGACGGCTTCGGCGTGAAGCATTCGAACATCGATCGCGTGTGGCATCTGCGGCCGGATATCGTGACGCTCGACCGCTGCATCCTTCAGCAGGCGACCGAGCATTCGCATATCGAGCGCGTGCTGCCGCGCCTCGTCTCGCTGCTCCATGAGTCCGGCCAGCTCGTCTTGATGGGCGGCCTCGCGACCGAACGCGACGCGCTCATCGCGCTGGAGTGCAATGTCGATTTCGTGCAGGGCGCGTACTTCGCGCAGCCGAGCGTCGAGGCGGTGCACAGCGAAGTCGCCGCTGGCGTGATGGATGCGTTGTCGGCGGCATCGCGCGAACGCGTCGCTGCCCGCGAACGGGCGCAAGTCGCGCGCCTCGAGCCGTATGTGAGCGGGCTGGAGCGCGCCTCGGTCAAGCTGATGGAAGGCGAGACGCTCACGGCCGCGACGAGCGAACTGCTACAACTCGCCGACACCGCGCGCTGCTTCCTGCTCGATCAGGCCGGACGGCAGATCGGCGACAACGTCGTGCCGATCGTGCGTACATCGCAGCGCGCGAAGCGCTTCAGTCCGCTGCTGCATTCGGAGGGCGCAAGCTGGGAGCGCCGGCCGTACTTCATCGAGGCGCTGCGCGCGCCGGGGCGCATGCATCTGACGGCGCCGTATCTGTCGATCAACGAGGCGCACCTTTGCGTGACGGCGTCGATCGCCGCGCAGACGCCTTATGGCTTACAGGTGCTGTGCGTCGATATCAACTGGGAA
Source organism: Caballeronia sp. NCF2 (assembly GCF_023631205.1). Classification (NCBI taxonomy): domain Bacteria; kingdom Pseudomonadati; phylum Pseudomonadota; class Betaproteobacteria; order Burkholderiales; family Burkholderiaceae; genus Caballeronia; species Caballeronia sp. NCF2. The sequence goes on from NZ_JALQDN010000028.1 coordinate 68,418, forward strand.
GGCGCGAAGCAGCGGTAGGCTACGCGCTGTTTTCGGATTCCGGACGGAGCAGATCGAAGCCGGCAAGCACCAGCACGCCGGAGAGCACGATGAGCGCGGCAGAATGGCGGCCGAAATAGAGCAATGCGGCGGCCGACCAGGCCGCGAGGCACAAGCCTGCGAAGCGTTTCATGATGGCGATGCGATTTCGATCGTTGCGGCGAGCCGATATTTTAGGCTCGCGCTCCGATGCGCGCAGCGACGGCTTATCGTCACGCACGCTGCGTCACTCTGCTCCGCTGCTTTCCGCGCGTCAGATATCGTCCCAGTCGAATCGACGGCTTTTCGACCGCGTAATATCCCGCGATGCTGACGGGAAGAATCAGCACGGCGGCAATGATCAGCGACATGCCTTGATAGGTTTCGCCAAAATAATGCAGCACGCCCAGCAACACGATGCAATGCAGCAGATACAGGCTGAATGAAATCTCGCCGAGGAAAATCAATGGCCGCACGGTCAGAAACGCGGCGAACGGCCTGAGCGCAATCGCCAGAACGAGAATGCCGGTCACGGCTGGAAGAATGATCCAGTCGTCGGCGAAACTGCGCAGCACGTCGTTGGATATCGAATGGCGAGTGATCGAACCGACGAGGACGTAACAGGCGAGACAAATCAGCAATGCGCCGAAAAGCGTTCGTGCGGAATAGGCGCCGAGTTTCGACGAAATGGCTTCGCGATATCGCGCAATCAGGGCGCCGAGGAAGAACATCGACATGTAATGGATGGTCGGCATCCATTCGCCCTGAATGCTCGCGTCCAGGAGGGTCCGCTGCAAATGATGGTAATAGCCGAATGCAGCGAGAGAGAAACACATGCTTAGTGCTACGGAAAACCAGACGGGCGTGGCAAATACCACGACGACGAGAAGCGGGAAGATCAGCGAGATACGCATCTCGTAGACGAGCGACCAGAGCACCGGATCGAGCGTGCTGTTGCTGAACGGAATCACAAAGTAGAGGTGATCCAGCAAATCATGCCGATCGATGCCCGCGTGCCATGCCTGATTGACCCATTCGCCGGTCCAGGAGAGATTCGAGCGGTAGAGCAAGCAATACGCGGTATAAGCGGCCAGAACCGCGATCAGATAGGGGATGTAAATGCGGCACACGCGCTTCACGATGAACTCGGCGAAGCCCGGTCTGCTGTCGCCGGTAATCTGCATGGCCAAGGCGAAACCGCTCAGCGCAAAGAACAGGATCACGGCGGAATGCCCTTCGGCGATTGCGCGCCATGGAACGTGCTGCAGCCAATGCGTGAGCGTGATCTGTGAATAGTGACTGAATACGACTGTCAAAGCGGCAATGCCGCGCAGCGAATCCAGTTGATGATAGCGTGTCGTCATTATTCAGCTCGCGTCTGTGTTGGCAAAGCCAACATGGAAATCGGAAGCCGATTGGGCGACCAGAATCCCGTTAGACCAAGTGAGACTTCGACGTTCCCCAAAAATAGCTCACGCCGGACGCTTCAACGAAAAAAGCCCTCTCGCGAGGGCTTTCATTTTGATTGCGGCATTCGGAATTCATTTCGGAATGCGGCAATCGAGTTTCACGCGCGCTTACTTACGCACCGAAATTCTTCGACGCGAAATCCCAGTTCACGATATTCCAGTAAGCCTCGATGAACTTCGGACGCGCATTGCGATAGTCGATGTAATACGCATGCTCCCACACGTCGATGGTCAGGAGCGCCTTCGCGTCCGTCGTGAGCGGCGTGGCGGCGTTGCTCGTCGACACGATATCGACGGTGCCGTCGGTCTTCTTCACGAGCCACGTCCAGCCCGAGCCGAACGTGCCGGTCGCGACCTTGGCGAATTCTTCCTTGAACTTGTCGTAGGAACCGTACTTTGCGTTGATCGCATCAGCCAGCGCGCCGGTCGGAGCGCCGCCGCCGTTCGGCGACAGGCTGTTCCAGAAGAACGTGTGATTCCATACTTGCGCCGAGTTGTTGAACACGCCGCCCGACGACTTCTTGACGATTTCTTCCAGCGGCAGGTTTTCGAACTCGGTGCCGGGAATCAGCTTGTTCAGGTTCGTCACATAGGTCTGGTGGTGCTTGCCATAGTGATACTCGAGCGTTTCTTCCGACATGTGCGGAGCGAGCGCGTTCTTGTCGAACGGCAGCGGCGGGAGCGTATGTTCCATGATGCGAGCTTCCTTTCTATGTGGATTGTGGGATTGTGTGGCGTCCAGCAGTGGAGCACTGGATTGTAGGCGAGTTGGGATAACCCAGCAAACCGTGTGCTCTTTATGAGCAAGATTGCTTTCCAATCGCCTCACGCGGCGTAAAAAGTGCTCTGAGGAGCCTCGTCAGGCACGTCAAATGTACGCCGATTCCGCGCGCCGCGCCGGGCTCAGAATTCGTCCGACAGACGCGCCTGGACATCGGCGAGCAGCACATCCGCCGATCCTTCCGCGAGATGCACCGTGAGCGGCCGCTTGGGTTTCAATGCGTTCGGTGCACGCACGGCGCGGCCCGTCTGCGCGTCGATCAATGCGGCATAACCGCGTTCGAGTGTGCGCTGCGGGCTCAGCACCTGCAAGCGCGCCGCCAGTTCCGAAACGCACGCTTTCTCACGGTCGGCGCGCCGCTCATGCGCGCTGCCGATACGCTGCGCGAGCCGCAGCAGATGCTCGCGCTCGGCGGCGACATTCGGACGTCTGCGCTGCCAGCGGTAGTGCACCAGCGCGAAGTGCGCGCGCGCATCGCGCACGGGGCGCGCGCCCGCCGCGGCGAGCCGGCTTGCCAGTTGCCGCAGATGCGCGCGCTGCCGCGCCAGCCGTTCCGCGGGGCTCACGAGCCGGCGCGCGAGCCAGTCGAGTTGCTGCGCGCGGCGCTCCATCATCCGGCCGAAGCCGCGCGCGAGCGCCGCATGTCGATGATCGAGCTCGCGCAACAGCAGCACGCGCTGCGGACTGACGAGCTCGGCGGCGGCGGTCGGCGTCGGCGCGCGCACGTCGGCGGCGAAATCGGCGATGGTGAAATCCGTCTCATGCCCGACGCCGCTCACCACCGGCACCGCGCTCGCCGCGATCGCGCGTGCGAGCACTTCCTCGTTGAACGCCCAGAGATCCTCGATCGAGCCGCCGCCGCGGCACACGATCAGCACATCGACCTCGCGGCGCGCGTTCGCGGCTTCGACCATCGCCGCCAGCCTCGCGCCGACGCCCGCGCCCTGCACCGGCGCCGGATACACGACGATCGGCACATGCGGCGCGCGGCGCGCGAGCGTCGTAAGGACATCGCGCAATGCGGCCGCCTGCAACGACGTGACGATCCCGATGCCGCGCGGATGCGAAGGCAACGCGCGCTTTCGCTCGGCCGCGAAGAGCCCTTCGCTTTCGAGCTGCGCCTTCAGCCGCAGAAACGCTTCGTAGAGCCGACCCTGCCCCGTGCGCCGCACCGCTTCCACGTTGAGCTGCAGTTCGCCGCGCGGCTCGTACATCGTGACGAGCGCGCGCACTTCGATCTTGTCGCCCTCGCGCGGCGTGAACTCGGCGTATTGCGCGCGGCCGCGGAACATCACGCAGCGCATTTGCGCGTTCGCGTCCTTGATCGAGAAGTACCAATGGCCGCTCGCCGCGCGCGCGAAATTCGACACCTCGCCCGATACCCATACGAGCGGAAATGACCGTTCGAGCATCGAACTGATCGCGCGATTGAGCGCGGAAACGGGGATGACGGCATCGCCGCTTTGCGACTGCAGTGAATCGGGAGTCATGGCTGGACGAGAAAAATCTTCAGGCGCGGCGCTGTGCGCGATGGACAAACGCCGCTGAACGAGGTACGCAAGTGTAACAAGTGTCCACACAGAAAGACTTACCGCCGCGTGCGGAGCGGCATCGCCAGAGGCTGGTGAGTTCGTTTCAAGCCATTGATTTTTCGACGATAAATTTTTATGGATACTGTCAGCCCCGGAGCAACTCTTTCCTGACGCGCGATCGCGGTGTGTCGGCTGGAAGTTCTTCACAGAGTTATCCACAGGCGTGCGGAGCGGATGGAGTCGCCTTTTCTCCCGCGCTCCTGACTGGCGCCCACGCCCCGCGCGCGCTAGAGTGCCGGGTTCCAGCACCGGCTGGCGCGGCCGAAACCTGCTCGTCCCGGGCCGCGAGAAGCCGGGCATCGTCCAACGCCGACCGTCATCCAAGGAGCTGCCGTTGCACGCCATGCCGTACCCGACTTGCCGCCCGCCAGCGTTCATCGCGAAGGCGGTCCATGTCTGATTTCAAACCGCCGCTCGAAAACTTCCTCGCCCGCGAATGGCGCCGGCGCGGCCCCGTCGCGTGGGCGCTGACGCCTTTCGCGTGCATCTTCGGCGCGATCGCTGCCACGCGGCGCGCCTTCTACGACCTCGGCTGGATGAAGCGCGTCGAAGTGGGCGCGCCGGTGGTCGTCGTGGGCAACGTGACCGTCGGCGGAACGGGCAAGACGCCGACCGTCATCGCGCTCGTCGAGGCGTTGCGCGCCGCCGGATTCCAGCCCGGCGTGATCTCGCGCGGTTACGGCGCGAAGATCGCCAAGCCGACGAGCGTCACGGCAAGCTCCGCCGCCGAGCAGGTCGGCGACGAACCGCTGTTGATCGCGCGGCGCACGCACGCGCCGGTGTTCGTCTGCCCGGACCGCGTCGCGGCGGCGAAGGCGCTGCTCGAAGCGCATCCGAACGTCGATGTCCTCGTTTCCGACGACGGCCTGCAGCACTATCGCCTCGCGCGCGCGTTCGAGCTCGTCGTGTTCGACGACCGTCTCGGCGGCAACGGCTTTCTGCTCCCCGCGGGTCCGTTGCGCGAGCCGATGTCGCGCCGCCGCGACGCGACGCTCATCAACAGTCCCTACGAGCGCACGCTGCCGCCGTGGCCGAACACGTTCGCGCTCGAACTCGAATCCGGCGACGCGTGGCTGCTCGACGATCCGCATCAGCGCCGCCCGCTCAATCAGTTCGCCGGCGAGAAAGTGGTCGCGGCGGCGGGCATCGGCTCGCCGGAACGCTTCTTCGCGACGCTGCGCGCGGCGGGCATCGCGCCGGCGACGCGCGCGTTTCCCGATCACTACGCGTATCGCGAGAATCCGTTCGCCGGCGTCGACGCCGATGCCATCCTGATCACCGAAAAGGATGCAGTAAAATTGGGCGCCTGGCGCGATGCACGCATCTGGGTCGTTCCGGTGCAAGCCGTGCTGCGGCCGCGCCTCATCGCTCTTGTTGTGGAGAAACTCCGTGGACGCACGTCTGCTTGAAATCCTCGTTTGCCCGATTTGCAAAGGCCCGCTCAGTTACGATCGCGCCGCGCAGGAACTCGTCTGCAGCGCGGACAAACTCGCCTATCCGATCCGCGACGGCATTCCCGTGATGCTCGTCGACGAAGCGCGTCAGACCGTCGAGGGCACGCCCGTCGAGCCGCTCAAACCCGTCGGCGACGCCTGAGCACGCTGAAATGTCCGTTCCGTTCATCGCGGTCATTCCCGCGCGCCTCGCTTCCACGCGCCTGCCGAACAAGCCGCTCGCCGATATCGGCGGCAAGCCGATGGTCGTGCGCGTCGCCGAGCGCGCGCGCGAATCGGGCGCTTCGCAAGTGCTCGTCGCGACCGACTCCGACCGCGTGGTCGAGGCCGCGCGCGATCACGGCGTCGAAGTCATGTTGACGCGCTCGGATCATCCCACAGGCACGGATCGGCTCGCCGAGGTCGCGACGCGTCTGAACTGGGCCGACGAAGCCATCGTCGTCAACGTTCAGGGCGACGAGCCGCTCATCGATCCGCAGCTCGTGCGCGATGTCGCCGATCACCTCGCGGCGCATCCCGAATGCGCGATCGCGACGGCCGCGCATCCGATTCACGATCCCGCCGACGTGTTCAATCCGAACGTCGTGAAGGCCGTGCTCGATGCGCAGAGCCGCGCGCTCTACTTCTCGCGCGCGCCGATTCCGTGGACGCGCGATCTCTGGCAACCGCACTGGCCGGACGTCGCCGCGCTTGGGGCACTGCCGTCCGTGCCGAAGAACGTGCTGCGGCATATCGGCCTCTACGCCTATCGCGCGAAATTCCTGCGCGACTTCCCGAACCTCGCGCAAGCGCCGATCGAAGAAGCCGAAGCGCTCGAACAACTGCGCGCGCTGTGGCACGGCGAGCGCATCGCGGTGCGCGTGACGCAAGACGCACCGCCGCCCGGCGTCGACACGCCCGCCGATCTCGCGCGCGTTCAGGCGCTCTTCCCGGAAGCGGACTGATCTCTATCTCTGTTCGACAACCCGTGTAAACCCCGCCGGATGGCCCATTCGGCGGGGTTTCTGGCGTTTTCTATCCGCGTTATTACGGTCGCAATCGTAAAGCGGCGTGGCATAATCAAGCGATTGCGCGAGCCTTCCGGTCAGCGCCACGCTCAACGTTGCGCCGCTGTCCGCAGGTGCCCGCCGTCTCCTTTTCGGCTGCGCGCCCTGTCGTCGACGCCGCACGAGCCTGGCCACCGGATGTCAAATCAGCCTCGCGGCTTGAAGCGGTTTATAGACGATTCGGAGAGATCACCATGCGTTTGATCCTGTTGGGCGCACCCGGTGCGGGCAAGGGCACCCAGGCAAACTTCATCAAGGAGAAATTCGGCATTCCGCAGATTTCGACCGGCGACATGCTGCGCGCGGCCGTCAAGGCAGGCTCGCCGCTCGGCGTCGAGGCGAAGCGCTTCATGGATGCGGGCGAGCTGGTGCCGGATTCGCTCATCATCAATCTCGTGAAGGAACGCCTGCAGGCCGACGACTGCAAGAACGGCTATCTCTTCGACGGCTTCCCCCGCACGCTGCCGCAAGCCGAAGCCATGAAAGACGCCGGCGTGGCGATCGACTACGTGCTCGAAATCGATGTGCCCTTCGACGAAATCATCACGCGCATGAGCGGTCGTCGCGTGCATGCGGCATCGGGCCGCACGTATCACGTCAAGTTCAATCCGCCGAAGGTCGACATGACCGACGACGTCACCGGCGAGCCGTTGATCCAGCGCGACGACGACAAGGAAGAGACCGTGAAGAAGCGTCTCGACGTGTACGTCGCGCAGACCAAGCCGCTGATCGCCTATTACAACGATTGGGCGAAGAGCGGCGCAGCGCCGAACGGACTGAAGGCGCCGGAATATCGCAAGATTTCGGGCCTCGGCGCCGTCGATGAAATCCGCACGCGCGTGTTCGACGCGCTCAAGTAACGCGCTGCCTGATTCGCGTTCGACGAAAACCCGCTCCCTGTGAGCGGGTTTTTTGTGTCCGTGAAATCGCATGACCGTCGTGCGAATTTGCAGCATGCGGCTTCGCTACAATCGACGCGTTTCCCAAAAGGAATGACATCGGCGCGAGCGGCTCAACCCTGCTCTCGCGCGCACGAATCGCACAAAAGGAGAAGAGACATGGAGATGCAAGGCAACACCTTTCTGATCACGGGCGGTGCGTCGGGCCTCGGCGCGGCGACCGCGCGGCTCATCGCGGCGCAAGGCGGCAAGGTCGTGCTCGCCGACATGAACGACGCGGCAGGCGAAGCGCTCGCGAAAGAGCTGTCGGGCGCGTTCGTCAAATGCGACGTGAGCCAGGAAAGCGATGGCCAACGCGCCGTCGATGCCGCGTTGAGTCTCGGCACATTGCGCGGCCTCGTGAATTGCGCGGGCATCGCGCCGGCGGCGAAGACGGTCGGCCGCGACGGTCCTCACGCGCTCGATCTCTTCTCGAAGGTGGTGTCGGTGAATCTCATCGGCACGTTCAACATGATCCGGCTCGCGGCGCACGCGATGTCGAAGAACGAAGCGAACGCGGCGGGCGAACGTGGCGTGATCGTGAACACGGCGTCCGTGGCGGCTTATGACGGGCAGATCGGCCAGGCGGCCTATGCGGCATCGAAGAGCGGCGTCGCGGGCATGACGCTGCCGATCGCGCGCGATCTGAGCAAGAGCGGCATCCGTGTGATGACGATCGCGCCGGGCCTCTTCGAAACGCCGATGCTGCTCGGCATGCCGAAGGACGTGCAGGACGCGCTCGGCGCGATGGTGCCGTTCCCGCCGCGCCTCGGCAAGCCCGACGAGTACGCTCTGCTCGTCAAGTCGATTTTCGATAACCCGATGCTCAACGGCGAAGTGATCCGCCTCGACGGCGCGATCCGCATGCAGCCTAAGTAACGCTCTGCACGGCGCGCGCGGCTTGGTTCAGTCGCCTTGCTGCGTGCGCTGCCGCAACTCGTGCAGCTCGGTTTCGACGACGGTCGCGTCCTCGGCATCCGGACGAGTCTCGATGTATCGCTGCAAATCTTCCACCGCCGGTCGCAGATAATCGAGCCGCGCATACGCGAAACCGCGATCGCGCACTTCCTCGATGCTGTTCGGCAACGCGATCACCAGTCGCTGCTGAACGGCGAGCAGACGCTGCCACCGCTCCGTTTGCAGATAGATACCCTTCAGATTGCGCAGCATGCGCGCGACGATCTCGCGCCGCGTCGCGGGTTGCAACAGCACGCGCAACGCGCTGCCGATCGACTCGCCCACACGCTGCACATACGGCTCCAGCATCTCGACCATCTGCGCTTCGGAGAGCGTCTGGCCAGTCGTCGGATCGAGCATCAGATCGTGGCCCGGCGTCGCGACACGCAAAAGGAAATGCCCCGGAAACGATACGCCGCGCACCGGCAGGCCGAGTTGCTCGGCCATTTCCAGATAGATGACGGCAAGCGAGATCGGAATGCCGCGCCGGCGACGCAGCACCACATTCAGATGGCTGTTATCCGGATCGTAGTAATCGTTGAGATTGCTGGAGAAGCCCAGCTCGCGGAAAAAGTAGCGATTCAGCGCATCGACTTTCTGCTTCGCGTCGGCGTCATCGGGCATGCGGCGACGGGCGCGCACGACGAGTTCGTCGATCTCCGCGAGCGCGGCCTGCATGTCGAGATCGGGATACGCGTCCTGCGCGAGCGACAAGGCGGCTTCCGTGAGCGGAAGGCTGTCGTCGTCCGCCATCAGCGAGGAGAAGTAGTCGAGGATACGCGTTGTCGTCATCAAAGCGTGCGTCTCTTGAAATAGGCGTACTTGAAGCCCATTGCGGCAAGAATACCGAAATATAACGCGGCAAACACGACGAGACTTGCACCGAGAAGCGCGATGCGCAGGACCGGCGTCGCGCGCATGCCGATCCAGTCGAAATTGATCGCCACCCAATGCATCGTCCCCGCAAGAATCAGGCACGCGCCGATCAGTTGCACGAAAAAGCGCAGCCAGCCCGCCGAAGGCTCATAGATCTTGCGGCGGCGCAGCCCCGCGAACAGCAGCAGCGCGTTGGCGAGCGCGCCGAGGCCGATCGAGAGCGTCAGGCCCGCGTGAGAAAAAATCGGCACGAAGATGTAGTTGCTCACCTGAGTCATGACGAGCACGAAGATCGCGATCTTCACCGGCGTCTTGATGTCCTGCTTCGCGTAGAAGCCCGGCGCGAGAATCTTGATGAGGATGAGGCCGATCAGCCCGATCCCGTATGCCGACAGCGCGCGGCCGACCATCACGACCGAATGATTGTCGAACTTGCCGTAGTGAAAGAGCGTCGCGGTGAGCGGCTCGGCGAAGAAAAACAGCGCGATCGCGCTCGGCGCGGCCAGCAGGAACGTGATGCGCAGGCCCCAGTCGAGCAGCGCGGAGTATTCGTCGTGATTGGCGTCGACGTGCGCTTTCGAGAGGCTCGGCAGCAGGATCGTGCCGAGCGCCGCGCCGAGCAGCGCGGTCGGGAATTCCATCAGCCGGTCGGCGTAGTTGATCCACGACACCGCGCCCGCCCCGATGTTCGACGCGATATTCGTGTTGATGATGAGGCTCAGTTGCCCGACCGACACTGCGAACATCGCCGGGACCATTTTCAGCAGCACGCGCTTGACGCCGGGATGCGCGAGCGCGGCGCGGAAGTTCAGCCCGATGCGCGGCGTCATGTCGATCTTCTTCAGGCCGGGCAGTTGCACGAGCAATTGCAGCACGCCGCCGACGATCACCGCATACGCGAGCGCATAAACCGGAATCTTCAGATGCGGCGCGACGAACACCGCCGCGGCAATGAACGACACGTTCAGCAGCACGGGCGCGAACGCGGGCAGCGAGAACTGCTTGTACGTGTTGAGCACGCCCGAGGCGAGCGTCGTCATCGAAATGAGGACGATGTACGGGAACATGATGCGCGTCATCGAGACGGCGAGGCCGTACGCCGCGCCCTCGTGCGACAACCCCGACGCGACCGCGTACACGACCCAGCTCGCGCCCAGCATGCCGAGAAGCGACAGCACGACGAGGAACCAGGTGAGGACCGTCGACATCGCGTCGACGAGCGCCTTGGTCGGATCGTGGCCCTTGCTGTTCTTGAACTCGGCGAGGATCGGCACGAACGCCTGCGCGAACGCGCCTTCCGCGGAGAGACGCCGCAGCAGGTTGGGGATTCGGAACGCGACGTAGAACGCGTCGGTATAGATACTGGCGCCGAAGGCTCGGGCGATCAGCGTTTCGCGGATCAGGCCGGTCACGCGCGACAGCAGCGTGAAGCCGCTGACCGTCAGCAGGGCTCGGAATAGATTCATGGGGCGCTTATTATACGGGCCGCGAGCGGCGCGCCCACGAGACTCGGGGCAATGCTGGCGGCCAATGCCGCACGTTTGACCGATGACAAGGCAGCCGCCCCGTGCCGGCGCGATCCACGCCGCGCTTGTCATGTCTCATATTCCCTTGCTATAATCGCGGGTTTCGAAGCTCCAAAAATCGCTCCGATTTTGCGGCTTCGCGTCTTTTCCGGCCCCGGCCGGCGATGTTTTAGAGGTTCTCGGGCAATCGTTCCCGGGATTTCAGATCAAAGGCAGCGCGCTCGATCGCCCGCGTCAGGGCTTTCATGGCCTTCGCCGGCCCCGCGCGCTCCGGACAAGTAACAGCGAAACAGGAAAAGGGAAACCGTCATGGCAAATTCCGCACAAGCTCGCAAGCGCGCCCGTCAGGCCGCCAAAGCCAACTCGCACAACTCGGCGCTGCGCTCGAAGTTCCGCACGGCCATCAAGGCAGTTCGCAAGGCTATCGAAGCCGGCGATCAGGCCAAGGCCGCCGAAGTGTTCAAGACGTCGGTCAAGACGCTCGACATCATCGCGGACAAGAAGATCGTCCACAAGAACAAGGCAGCTCGTCACAAGAGCCGCCTGGCTGCAGCCATCAAGGGCCTGCAAGCCCCCGCTGCCCAGTAATTCCGGCTCGCTTCCGGCGGGCGCTTTCCGGTTTCGCGAGTTTCGCGTTCGGGGCGTTCGCCGAAGCAGCTTCCTGTTTCCGCTGCGCAGTAACGAAAAAGCCCGCTTCGGCGGGCTTTTTTGCGTCTGTCGCTTTTCGTCTGTGGCTTTCGTCGCGCGGAGGTCAGGACTGAGGCTGCTGCGTCTGCGTGCCGTGATGCGGCGGCAATTCGCACGCCTCGGTCACGACCAGATCATTGTCTTTTGCGAAGTTCAGAACGAAGTCGAACGCCATCGGTTCGATGTCGCGCAGGCGGGAATCGACAATCACGACCTTGATGTCGCCGATCATCGTCGGACGCACGTAGATGGAATATTGCAGGCGGGCGTTGGGCCCTTTCGCCTTTGGGCCGAAGCCCGACATCACGCCGGCGAGACGCTCGGACCAGTCGCTCGGCCGAAATTTCCTCCCGCTCTTGGTGATGCCTTGAATGAAGTACTCGGTAGGGGATGATTCAGCCATGTAGCAATACCTTTTGACGGCCGGTGACGCGCACCGGAACGCACATGCCTGACGCAGGAACCGCAGGAGCCGGCTAGCGAAAAGCGCCGGGCGGTCTTGCGCGGGTCGATTCTGGCGGAATCGTCCGCGCCCGCGACAGGAAATGGCGGACTCGACAGCACTGGGCAATCCACCGCGAAATCGGAACGCGCAAAGTCACGCCGACCGGATTCTTGCGAACCCTTCGCCGCAGAAGCGCGTGAAACGGTGCTGAATGTTGCAGAACTGTTGAAACGAGCGAGCGTGATTATACCGCAGCGGCCTGTTTTCCGCAGCGCACACAGACATGGGATGCGTCCATCAGGGACAGCCCGAGGCCGTGAGACGGGCCTGCGCGCGCAGGCCTCGTCCTTTTGGCCAGCCTCGTCAAACATCGCAAAATCCTTTATGCTCAAAAGCGATACCCACTCCCGACGGCGGCGCCGTCCGGCCTCGACGCTCACGCGCGGCGGCCGGTTCGAAGCCGCCGCTTGCGTTTCATGACCGCCAAGAAAATTCGCCACTATCTTCAGTTCAAGGATTTTTCCCTCGACGACTATGAGTACGTGCTCGAACGCGCGCGCATCCTGAAGCGCAAGTTCAAGAACTACGAGACTTATCATCCGCTGCACGATCGCACGCTCGCGATGATCTTCGAGAAGAGCTCGACGCGCACGCGCCTTTCGTTCGAAGCGGGCATTTTCCAGCTCGGCGGCCATGCGGTGTTCATGAACACGCGTGATACGCAACTCGGCCGCGGCGAGCCGATCGAGGATTCGGCGCAGGTCATCTCGCGCATGGTCGACATCATCATGATCCGCACGTTCGGCCAGGACATCATCCGGCGTTTTGCGGAAAGCTCGCGCGTGCCGGTCATCAACGGGCTGACCAACGAATATCACCCGTGTCAGGTGCTCGCGGACATCTTCACGTTCTACGAGCATCGCGGTCCGATTTCCGGCAAGACCGTCGCGTGGGTCGGGGACGCGAACAACATGCTGTACACGTGGATCGAAGCGGCGCAGATTCTCGGCTTCAAACTGCGTCTTTCCACGCCGCTCGGCTACAAGCTCGATCCCGCGCTGGTTGCCGAGGAAAGCAAGCCGTTTTTTCAAGAATTCGACGATCCGAACGAAGCCTGCGCCGGCGCCGATCTCGTCACGACGGACGTCTGGACCAGCATGGGCTACGAAGCCGAGAACGAAGCGCGCATGAAGGCGTTCGCCGACTACTGCGTCGATGCCGAGATGATGGCGCGTGCCCATCCCGATGCGCTCTTCATGCACTGCCTGCCCGCGCATCGCGGCGAGGAAGTGAGCGCGGAAGTCATCGACGGTCCGCAAAGCGTCGTATGGGACGAGGCGGAGAACCGTCTGCACGTGCAGAAGGCGCTGATGGAGTATCTCCTGCTCGGCAAGCTGAATCACTGAGCGAATCTGCGCTGCCGATTCGCCGCGCATCCCAAATTTGCGGAGGCGCGGCTTTTTAATGTCAGAATAGTAGTTTTTCCGCGCACTTCATGCCCGTCGCGCGCCCGGCGGACGCGAAGCGGCGCACAACCGCCGCACCGGCTTTTCCGCACACGAGTTCACCATGAGCGATATCAAGAAAGTCGTGCTCGCCTATTCGGGCGGTCTCGACACCTCCGTCATCCTGAAATGGTTGCAGGACAACTACGACGCCGAAGTCGTGACCTTCACCGCCGACATCGGTCAGGGCGAGGAGCTGGAGCCCGCGCGCAAGAAGGCGCTCCAGCTCGGCATCAAGCAGGAAAACATCTTCATCGAAGACCTGCGTGAAGAGTTCGTCCGCGATTTCGTGTTTCCGATGTTCCGCGCGAACACCATCTACGAAGGCGAGTATCTGCTCGGCACGTCGATCGCGCGTCCGCTGATCGCGAAGCGCCAGATCGAGATCGCGCGCGCGACCGGCGCGCAGGCCGTCTCGCACGGCGCGACCGGCAAGGGCAACGATCAGGTGCGCTTCGAGCTCGGTTACTACTCGCTCGAACCCGGCATCAAGGTGATCGCGCCGTGGCGCGAATGGGACCTGCTCTCGCGCGAAAAGCTGCTCGCGTATGCGGAAAAGGCCGGCATTCCGATCGAAATGAAGCACAAGCAAGGCGGCGCGCCCTACTCGATGGACGCGAACCTGCTGCACATCTCGTTCGAAGGCCGCCATCTGGAAGACCCGAAGGCCGAGGCCGAAGCCGAAATGTGGCGCTGGACCGTGTCGCCGGAAGAGGCGCCGGATCAGGCGGAATATGTCGATATCGAATTCGAGAAGGGCAATCCGGTCGCGCTGAACGGCAAGCGCCTGTCGCCCGCCGAGATGCTGACCGAGCTGAACCGTCTCGGCGGCAAGCATGGCATCGGCCGTCTGGATCTGGTCGAGAACCGTTACGTCGGCATGAAGTCGCGCGGCTGCTATGAAACGCCGGGCGGCACGATCATGCTGAAGGCGCATCGGGGTATCGAGTCGATCACCCTCGACCGCGAAGTGGCGCACCTGAAGGACGATCTGATGCCGCGTTACGCATCGCTGATCTACAACGGCTACTGGTGGAGCCCGGAGCGCCGCGCGCTGCAGGTGCTGATCGACCACACGCAGGAGAAGGTCAACGGCTGGGTGCGCGTGAAGCTCTACAAGGGCAGCGTGTCGGTCGTCGCGCGCGATTCGAAGGAAACGCTGTTCGACAAGACCATCGCGACGTTCGATGACGACGGCGGCGCCTACAACCAGGCCGATGCCGGCGGCTTCATCAAGCTGAACGCACTGCGCATGCGTATCGCGGAGAACGCGCGCCGTCAGCGCGGGGACTGATCTTTCGTTGGAATCAGGCTCGAGAAAAAACCCGCCGCCGCGGGTTTTTTCGTTTTCAGACGCGCACCGGCTCCATCTCCAGTTCGACATTGAAACGTGCCAGCACGTCGCGCCTGATGGCTTCGGCGAGTTCGAGCACCTGCGCGCCCGTCGCGCCGCCGCGATTCACGAGCACGAGCGCCTGACGATCGTGCACCGCCGCGCCGCCGATGCCGCGCCCTTTCCATCCGCACTGGTCGATCAGCCAGCCCGCCGCGAGCTTCACTTGCCCGTCGGCTTGCGGGTACGAAACGACGCCCGGTTCGCGCTGCTTGAGCGCCTCGAACGCCTGCGCACTCACGACCGGATTCTTGAAGAAGCTGCCCGCGTTGCCGAGCGCGGTCCAGTCGGGCAGCTTGGCGCGGCGCACGGCGACGACCGCATCGAAAATGGCTTGCGCATCCGGCGTCGCGGCGCCGTCGAGCGCGCGGGCGACGTCGACGTAATCCGCGCGCGGCGTCCACGCTTTCGGCAGCCGGAACGTGACCGACGTAATCATGAAGCGCCCGCGCCCTGCCCGCTTGAAGAAGCTGTCGCGATAACCGAAGGCGCACGCGGCGCGATCGAATTCCGCGCGTGCGCCGGTCGCGAGTTCTACCGCCGTCAGCCGCTCGAAGCGCTCGCCCATTTCCAGCCCGTACGCGCCGATGTTCTGAATCGGCGCCGCGCCGACCGTGCCGGGAATCAGCGCGAGGTTTTCGAGCCCCGGCATGCCCTGCGCGAGCGTCCACGCGACGAAATCGTGCCAGTTCTCGCCCGCGCCGGCTTCGACGAGCCACGCATCGTCGTCTTCGCCGATCACGCGTTTGCCGCGAATGCCGACGATCAGCGCGACGCCGTCGAAATCGCGCGTCAGCACGATATTGCTGCCGCCGCCGAGCACGAGTTGCGGCATGTTTGCGATGCGCGCATCGGTGGCGAGCGCGGCGGCCGCATCGACGGAATCGATACGCATCGCGTGACGCGCGCGCGCGTCGAAGCCGAACGTGTTGTGGGCGAGCAGAGAGAAACCGGAGAGGAGCTGGAGCGACATGAACGAAGCGCGTCGGTAGAATGACGACAGGTCCGTGATTATAGCGATTGCGCGAGCCACGCCTGCCCGGCGCGCTCGTCGCCTCAATGAAGGAGAAAGACAGATGCCATCGTTTGACGTCGTCAGCGAAGCAAACATGATCGAAGTGAAGAACGCGATCGAGCAATCGAACAAGGAAATCTCGACGCGCTTCGACTTCAAGGGTTCGGATTCACGCGTCGAGCAGAAGGAGCGCGAACTCACGCTCTACGCCGACGACGACTTCAAGCTCGGCCAGGTGAAGGACGTTCTGCTGAACAAGATGGCCAAGCGCGGCGTCGACGTGCGTTTCCTCGACTACGGCAAGCAGGAGAAAATCGGCGGCGACAAATTGAAGCAAGTCGTCACGGTGAAAAAAGGCGTCTCGGGCGATCTGGCGAAGAAGATCGTCAAGATCGTGAAGGACAGCAAGATCAAGGTTCAGGCGAGCATTCAGGGCGACGCGGTGCGCGTGCAAGGCGCGAAGCGTGACGACCTGCAAAGCGCCATCGCGCTGCTCAAGAAGGAAGTCACGGACACGCCGCTCGACTTCAACAACTTCCGCGACTGATTCCTGATTGCTTCAGAAACGAAAAAGCCGTTCCGGTTTGCGCCGCAACGGCTTTTTGCATTATTCGGCGACCTTCTTTTTCTCGCCGATGCGGCTTTCCTTGCCGGCCAGCAGCTTCGAAATATTCGCGCGATGCCGCCAGATGAGCAGCAGGCTCATCGCCAGCACGGCGAGCGAGATGCGGCTCGGCCCGAACAGAAACACCTGAAAGAACGGTGCGAACACGGCCGCGACGAGCGCCGCGAGCGACGAATAGCGGAAGAAGAACGCGATGATGAGCCACGTGAGCAGCGTCGCGATACCGAGCGCCGGATGAATCGCGAGCAGCACGCCCGCCGCCGTCGCGACGCCCTTGCCGCCCTGGAACTTGAAGAAAACCGGGTACAGATGCCCGAGGAACACGGCGATGGCCGCGAGCGCCGTCGCCGTGTTGATGCCCGTTTGATCCCAGCCGAAGCTCGCGCCGAAGTGCGCGACGATCCACACGGGCAGCCAGCCCTTGAACGCATCGCCGATCAGCGTCAGGATCGCAGCCTTCTTGTTGCCGGTGCGCAGCACGTTCGTCGCGCCGGGATTGCCTGAGCCGTACGAGCGCGGATCGGCCAGTCCCATCGCGTGACTCACGACGACGGCAAACGAAATCGATCCGATCAGATAGGACGCGACGGCGACGAGCAGAAAAATCATGGTGTCTTTTCGGTTATGGCGAGAGCGGAACGCATTCTAATCGACGCTCGCGCACTGCACGGGTTTCGCGCCCAGCAACTCGGTCAGCACGCTCGGATCGATGCTCACGAGATACCCTCGCCGCCCGCCGTTCAGATAGATGCGATCGAGTTCGAGAATGCTCGATTCGACGTACACCGGCATCGCTTTTTTTGTGCCGAACGGCGACGTGCCGCCCACGAGAAACCCCGAATGCCGGTTCGCCACTTCGGGCTTGCAGGGTTCGACGCGCTTCGCGCCAATCTGACGCGCGAGATTCTTCGTGGATACCGTGCGATCGCCGTGCATGAGGACGATCAGCGGCTTCGCGTGCTCGTCTTCCATGACGAGCGTCTTGACGACGATATGTTCGTCCACGCCGAGCTGACGCGCGGATTCCTCCGTGCCGCCGTGCTCGACGTAATCGTAAGGATGCTCGCCGAATTCAACCTTGTGACGACGCAGGAATTGCGTCGCGGGCGTTTCGGACACGTGTTTTGCTTTCGACATGCCACGCATTGTAGCGGCGCGCCGTGGCGCTCACCATCGGCCATTCGGCCGAGTATGCAGCGCAACGCGGCCGTGGCACGATCGTTCGCAGATGACGCTATCCGCGCGGATGATGCTCCCGATGCAGCTTCTGCAGCCGCTCGCGCGCGACGTGCGTGTAGATCTGCGTCGTGGAAATGTCCGAGTGGCCGAGCAGCAATTGCACGACCCGCAGGTCCGCGCCGTGATTGAGCAGATGCGTCGCGAACGCGTGCCGCAGCGTGTGCGGCGAGAGCGGCGCGTGCACGCCGCCGTTCAGCGCATGACGCTTGATGATGTTCCAGAACTGCTGGCGCGTCATGCCTTCGCCGCGCGCGGTGACGAAGAGCGCATCGGCGGAGCGCGCGCCGAGCAGCACCTGACGCGCATCGCGCAGATAGCGTTCGAGCCAGTCGTGCGCCGTTTCGCCGAACGGAATCAGGCGTTCTTTCGAGCCTTTGCCCATCACGCGCACGACGCCTTCGTTCAGGCCGACTTCGACCGTCTTCAGCGTGACGAGCTCGGTCACGCGCAGGCCGCTCGCATACATCAGCTCGAGCATCGTGCGGTCGCGCAAGCCGAGCGGCGTCTCGATGTCGGGTGCGCCGAGCAGCGCTTCGACTTGCGACTCGTTCAGCGTCGACGGAAAGCGCGGCGGCTGCTTGGCCGAGCGCAGCTTGAGCGTCGGATCGGCGGACACGCGATGCTCGCGCAATGCCCACGCGTAATAGCGCCGAAAGACCGACAGACGCCGGTTCGCGGACGTCGCCTTGTCGCCGCGGCGCGCGGCCATGTAGCCGTTCATGTCGGCTTCGACGGCGGCATCGATCGACGCGCCGCGCGTCTTGCCGAGCCATTCCGCGAAGAGTTTGAGGTCGCGCCGGTACGCTTCGAGCGAGTTCTTGGCGAGGCCGTGTTCGAGCCAGAGCGCATCGCAAAAGAGATCGATCGCGTCCTGACTCGCGACGAGTCCCGGTGCTTGCATTGCTTCAGTCGTTGCGCTCGTCATGCGATCGATACACCTTCATGCGCCAGCAGCCAGCGCTTCACGTTGCGATAAAAACCTTCGCCGGGATGATGCGCGAAACCGCCGATCCCGCCCGAGGCCACTACCCGGTGGCACGGTATCACGATCGGCAGCGGATTGGAGCCGCACGCCTGCCCGACCGCGCGCGGCACGCTGCCGATCTCGCGCGCGAGCTGGCCATAGGTCCAGACTTGGCCCGCCGCGATGCCCGAGATGCCGCGCCATACGCGCTGCTGAAACGCGGTGCCGCGAAGCGCGAGCGGCAGGTCGAAGCGCATCAAAGGCGTCTGGAAATACGCGCGGATCTGCGCGGCGGCTTCCTTCGCGAGCGGCGTTTCAGGCTCAATGCTGCCGACATCGTCCGGCAGATAGACGATCTCGCGCACGCATTGCGCATCGGCGCGAATGCCGACCTTGCCGAACGGCGCGTCGATCACGGCATCGAATGGCTTCACGTTCTTGTCCCTTGTTCGAGCGCCCACAGCACATGCTCGCGCACCAACGCCGACGAATCGTCCGCACGCGCGCGCAATGCATCGACGATAGCCTCGCGTTCTCCCGCGCCGAGCGACGGATCGCGCAACGCATTGCCCATCGCGACCGCGATATTGCGCAGCCAGCGCTCATGCCCAATGCGCCGGATCGCGCTGCCCTGCATACGCGTGTCGAAATCCGCCGCGCTCCATGCGAACAGCTCGACGAGCGTCGCGCGATCGAGTCCGTGGCGCACGTCGAAATCCGCGACCGGCGCGGCCTGCGCGAACTTGTTCCACGGACAGACGAGCTGACAATCGTCGCATCCATACACGCGATTGCCGATCAGCGGACGCATCTCCTCGGGAATGCTGCCGTGCAGTTCGATCGTCAGATACGAGATGCAGCGCCGCGCGTCGACGCGATACGGCGCCACGATCGCGCCCGTCGGACACGCGCCGATGCAGCGCGTGCACTGCCCGCAATGCGCGCCTTCGTGCTCGGGATGCGGATCGACGGGCAACGGGACATCGACGAAAATTTCGCCGAGAAAGAACAGCGATCCGGCGTCGCGATCGAGCAGCAACGTATGCTTGCCGCGCCAGCCGGCGCCCGCTTTCTGCGCGAGCGCGACTTCGAGCACCGGCGCTGAATCCGTGAACGCGCGATGCCCGAACGGCCCGATCTCGCGCTCGATGCGCTCCGCCAGCTGCTGCAGGCGATTGCGCATGACCTTGTGATAATCGCGCCCGCGTGCGTAGATGGAGACCATCGCCTGCGACGGCTTCGCGAGCCGCGACCATTCGATCGCGCGCCAGTCGTTCTTCTGACCGTCGGCTGTCGCGACACTTTCATCGCCCTTTTTCGCGAGCGTTTCCGCAGGAAGATAGGCCATGCGCGCGGTGATGACACGTCGCGTGCCGGCCACAAGCTCGGCCGGTCTTGCGCGTTTCATCCCATGTTTGGCCATATAATCCATTTCGCCGTGATAGCCTGCTTCGAGCCAATCAGTCAGGCCCTTCTCGGCATCCGTCAGGTCGATATCGCTGATGCCGACCGCACCGAACCCCAACTCGCGCCCCCATGTCTTGATGCGCTGCGCGAGTTCTGCCAGCGCGTTTTCATCGAGATCGAAGACGCGAGACTCTGAATCGGATTCAGCGGCGGCGTCGCTGGACGCTGTCGTGATTTCAACGGAATGTTCCGGCAATCGGTTCATCACGACATTTTACGAGCAATGCCCGAAAGCCCCGCACGAACGACGCAAGACTTATCCGCCGCGCTTCTCGAACGCCGCTTCGACCTGCGCGACGAAGCCGCGACGCTCGCTTTCGGAGAACGCTTCGCGCGCGCCATCGACGCTACGCGTCTGTCCATATCGCACGCTTCGTCTGAACGTTTTCACGGTCTGCAAGTCCAGTTGATCGGTGATCTCGGCGCGGGCAAGACCACGCTCGTGCGCGCGACCTTGCGCGCGCTCGGCCACGTCGGCCGCGTGAAGAGCCCGACCTACACGCTCGTCGAACCGTATTCGCTCGTCACCGAAAGCGGTCCGCTCGACGTTTATCACTTCGATCTCTATCGCTTCGCCGATCCGGCCGAATGGGCCGATGCCGGCTTTCGCGAATATTTCGATGCGGGCGCGGTGTGCCTCGTCGAATGGCCGCAACAGGCGGGTGGCCTGCTCGGCGTGCCGGATCTCGTGTTTGCGCTGTCTCTGCCGGACGAAGGAACGTCGAACGATGAAGGCCGCGTGCTGACCGCGCGGGCATTTAGCGAAACAGGAAAGTCATGTCTCGAAAGATGTTGATCAAGCCATTTCATTCGATCGAATTGGCTGCCCAAGCGCCGCACAACTGGCGTCGCCGTCAGGTGTTGCGCGCAGGCGCTTCGACGCTCGTGCTCGCGCTCGTCGGACCGAAGCTCGCGCATGCGAGCAGCGTGCTCGGCGTGCGCGTGTGGCCCGCGCGCGACTACACCCGCGTGACGATCGAATCGGACCAGCCGCTTCAGAACGCCAATCAGCTATTGCAGGGGCCGGACCGGCTCGTGGTCGATCTCTCCGGCATCGATCTCGATCAGGCGCTGCGCGATCTCGTCTCGAAGATCACGCCGAACGATCCGCAGATTCAGGCGGTGCGCATCGGGCAATATCAGCCGCATGTCGTGCGCATGGTGTTCGATCTGAAAGGATCGGTGAAGCCGCAGGTGTTCACGCTCGGGCCGATCGGCAGCTACAAATACCGGCTCGTGTTCGATCTGTATCCGGCCGTCGCACCCGATCCGCTGATGGAACTGCTCGCGCAGACCGAGCGCAAGCAGGAAGCGCTCGACCGCGCCAATCCGAATCCGTCCGCGCCGCCGCCCGCGACGCTTTCCGGGCCGGCGACCGCGCAGAAACCGACGACGCCCGATTCCACCGACGAGTTCTTCCAAAAGTACGCGCAGAACGAAACGCCCGCCGAAACGCCGCCGAAACCGGCGGTCAAGCCGCGCGTGCCGGCGCCGCCGCCCGTCATCGCGAAGAAGGACGACGACAACGACGCCTACGCGTTCTCCACGCCCAAGCAAGGCGCCGGCACGACGCGCCTGCTCACCGTCGCGATCGATCCCGGTCACGGCGGCGAAGATCCGGGCGCGATCGGCGGCCAGGGCACGTACGAGAAGCACATCGCGCTCGACATCGCGAAGAAGCTGCGCGCGAAGATCGACGCCCAGCCCAACATGCGCGCGATGATGACCCGCGACGCCGACTTCTTCGTGCCGCTCAACGTGCGCGTGCAAAAGGCGCAGCGCGTCTCCGCCGATCTTTTCGTGTCGATTCACGCCGATGCCTTCACGTCGCCCGAGGCGCGTGGATCGTCGGTGTTCGCGCTGTCGGAGCATGGCGCGTCGAGCGCGGCTGCGCGCTGGATGGCGAACAAGGAAAACTCGTCGGATCAGGTCGGCGGCATCAACGTGAAGTCGCAGGACGCGAGCGTGAACCGCGCGCTCTTCGATATGTCGACGACCGCGCAGATCCGCGATTCGATGCGCTACGGCAGTTTCGTGCTGAACGAAATCGGCGGCATCAACAAGCTGCACAAGGGTTCGGTCGAGCAGGCGGGTTTCGCCGTGCTGAAGGCGCCGGACATTCCGTCGATCCTCGTGGAGACCGCGTTCATCAGCAATCCGGACGAGGAAACGCGCCTGAACGACGACGCCTATCGCGACAAGATGGCCAACGCGATCATGAAGGGCATCAAGCGCTACTTCGCGGCAAATCCGCCGCTCGCGAAGAGCCGCATGACGTAAAAATCCGGCCGGGTTTCGTTCAGCGCGCCGGCAGAATGCGCTGAACGAGCCGCGCGCCGAATACGTTCACCACGAGTCCCGCCATCACGAGCGCCGCGCCCGCCACCTGCGCCGAATTCAAACCCTCGCCGAGAAACAGCGCCGCCGACGCCAGCCCGATCACCGGGACGAGCAGCGAGAACGGCGCGACGCTTCCCGCCGGATAGCGCGCGAGCAACTTTCCCCACAAGCTGTAACCGACGATCGTCGCGATGAACGAAAGATAGAGAATCGCGAAGATCGAGATGAGCGGAATCGTCGCCAGACTGGATTCGATGCGCGCCGCGCCTTCGAAGATGAGCGAGAGCGCGAGGAACGGCAGCGGCGGAATCAGGCTGCCCCACACCACGAGCGAGAGCAGATCGACCTTGCCCATGCGCTTCGTCACGATATTGCCGAGCGCCCACATCGCGGCGGCGGCGAGCGTGAAGAGAAAGCCGGTGATGGTCATCGCGTGACCGCCGCGCATGCCGATGAGCGCAAGCCCCGCCGCCGCGATCAGCAGGCCGGCGACGTTCGCCGCGCGGATGCGCTCGCCGAGGAACATCGACGCGAAGATGAGCGTGAAGAATGCTTGCGCCTGCAGCACGAGCGACGCGAGACCGGCGGGCATGCCCACGTACATGCCGTAGAAAAGCAGCGCGAACTGCCCGAGAGAAATGGTGAGCCCGTAGGCGAAGAGCCAGCGCAGCGGTATCTGCGGACGCTTGACGAAGATTGCGGGCACGGCGGCGAGCGCGAAGCGCAGCGCGCCGAGCAGCATCGGCGGAACACCGTGCAGTCCCAGCTTGATGACGACGAAATTCACGCCCCACGCGAGAATGACCACCGATGCGATCAGCAGATCCTTTGGCGACATCGCCCCTCTTCCTTGTGTCATGTGCGTCGTTGGCGAGCCGTAAAGTGTAGCCGAGGGCGCGGCGGCAGGCTTGTCAAATCCTGCGCGGCATGACGATGCACGCAAAAAGCGCCCGCGCCTCGTGAAAGGCGCGAGCGCTTTCGCTGCGATGATGCGAAACGGCGCCTACTTCGACTGACCCGATTCCGTGTTGGCGTTGTTGCCGGTTTCGACGGCCGGCGTCTTCTTGGTCGCCGTCGATTTCGTCGTGTGCTTGTGCATCTTGTGCTTCTTAGGCGTCGTGGCGGCCGAACTATCGGTGGTTGCGCCGACCGTATCGTTGCCCATCGCCGCCGACGAATTGCCCGACGAGGTCTGCGCGAACGCGCCCGTTGCGGCGGTGGCCGTGAAAAGGCCAGCGGTGATGGCGATCAAAAGCTTGTTCTTGCTCATTTCGACTCCCTATCCAGATTGTCACGTTGCGAAAGTTGCGCCAAGCCGCGAGCGTGAAATCCACGCGGCACCAAAAAAACGAAAGTCTCGGCGGCAACGCCTGCGCCGCGCGGCATCGGCCGGTAGAATCGGCTGATCCACGCGCCATTCCGGCGCGCGATCTTCCTTCCGGAACCCGCCATGCCTTCGACGATCCGCGCATTGCTGAAGCCACACCAACATGACGTCGGCGGCCTCATGGTGCGGCGCGTGCTGCCCGCCCTCGCGGCGCGCACCGTCGGACCCTTCATCTTTTTCGACCATATCGGTCCCGCAACGCTCGTGCCCGGAAACGGCCTCGACGTGCGTCCGCATCCGCATATCGGGCTCGCGACGGTCACGTATCTGTTCGACGGCGCGATCATGCATCGCGATAGCGTCGGCTCCGTGCAGAAGATCGTTCCCGGCGACGTCAACTGGATGACCGCGGGCCGCGGCATCGTCCATTCCGAGCGCACGCCCGACGAGGAACGCGCATCCGGCCAGACGATGCACGGCATCCAAACGTGGGTCGCGATGCCCGCCGCGAGCGAGGACATCGAGCCGGCCTTCGAGCATCACGCGGCGGCGGCGTTGCCGCAGATCGAGCGCGACGGCGTCACGCTGCGCATCATCGCGGGCACGGCGTTCGGCGCGAAAGCGCCCACGCGCACGTTTTCGCCGACGCTTTATGTCGCCGCGCAGTTCACGCCCGGCAGCGCGATCACGCTCGATACGGAGCACGAGGAGCGCGGCGTGTATCTCGTGAGCGGCGATTTGTCGATCGACGGCGAACCGCTGCCCGAACAGCAGATGGCCGTGCTCGCGCCCGGCGCCGACGCGAAGCTGACGAGCGCGAACGGCGCGGTCGCGATGCTGCTCGGCGGCGCGCCGCTCGACGGCGCGCGCTTCATCGAATGGAATTTCGTGTCGAGTTCGCGCGAGAAGATCGACGCGGCCAAGATCGCCTGGAGCGAGCAGCGCATGGGCCACGTGCCCGGCGAGACCGAGTTCATTCCGCTGCCGCCGCAGCGCCGCGAGAATCGCGCGCCCGAAGCCTGACGCGCTTGAGAACCGGCTGTGTTGTCCCCACGTAATCGGGATCGACCGAAAGCATTAGGAGAAAACGCATGGATACGACCCTCGCCACATTCGAGAAAGATGTCATCAACGCGTCGATGCTCGCGCCCGTGCTCGTCGATTTCTGGGCGCCCTGGTGCGGCCCGTGCAAGACGCTCGGCCCGATGCTCGAGAAGCTCGAAGTCGAAGCGGCGGGCGCCTGGAATCTCGTCAAGGTGAACGTCGACGAAAATCAGGAACTCGCCGCGCATTTCCAGGTGCGCAGCATTCCGCACGTCATTGCGTTCGCGGAAGGACGGCCGGTCGATCAGTTCATCGGCGTGCTGCCGGAAGGCCAGTTGCGCGAGTTCATCGACCGTCTCGTGCCCGCCGGCGCCGATGCCGAGCGCCGCGCCGCGCAGAGCGCGTGGGCCGCGGGCGATCGCCAGCTCGCGATCGACACCATCAAGGCCGCGCTCGCGCTCGATCCCGGTTACGAGGACGCGCGTCTCGATCTGATCGAATGGCTGATTGCGGAACGCCGCATCGACGAAGCGAAGGAAGAAGACAAGCTGTTGTCGCCGAAGACGACGCAAGGCATCGACGCGCGCTACAACGCGTTGAAGACCGAGCTCGACGCCGCCGATGCAGCGGCCGATCTGCCGCCCGCCGACGCGCTCATCGACGCCGTGAACGCGAATCCCGACGATCTCGATGCGCGCTTCGCACTGGCCAATCGGCTGATCGCGGGCCGCGATTACGCTGGCGCGCTCGAACATCTGCTTGCGATCGTCGTGCGCGACCGCGCCTTCATGGACGACGTCGGCCGCAAGACGATGCTGTCGGTGTTCGAACTCGCCGCGAATCAGCCGGATCTCGTTTCGCAGTGGCGGCGCAAGTTAAGCGCGGCGATCAACTGATCGTCGATCGATCGCCGGCTTTGGATGAAACAATGGCCGGCTATCGAAGCTGGCCATTTTCGTTTCAGGCGGCGCGCTTCGCCAATTCCCGCAAGACATGCGCGGCCGCCGCGAAGCCGAAGCTCGCCGTCACGCACACGCTCGAACCGAAGCCCGCGCAATTCAGCCCGACGGGCCCCGCGTAATTCGCGCCGGTTTCGAGATGTTCGGCGCCTTCGCTGATGTCGCACGCGGGCGCTTCGGGATAGATCAGCGGCTCGTCCGAATACACCGCTCTCACCTTGAATCGCGCCTTCGGTCCGCGCGGAAAACCGTGCAGCTTGCGCAACTGGCCGCGCACTTTCGAGAGCAGCGGATCCTGAATCGTGAGCGCGAGATCGTCGATGCGAATGCGCGTCGGATCGAGCTGCCCGCCCGCGCCGCCGACCGTAATGAGCGCCTGCTTGCGCGCCACGCACCACGCGATGAGCGCCGTTTTCGTACGCACGCTGTCGATCGCGTCGATCACATAGTCGAAACCGCCGCCGAGCGTTTCATCGAAATTGCCCGGCTCCACGAAGTCTTCGATCTGCCGCACGTCGCACGCCGGATCGATCAGTTTGATGCGCTCGGCCATCGCCGTGACTTTCGCCTTGCCGTAGTTGCCGTCGAGCGCGTGAATCTGACGATTCGTATTGCTTTCGGCGACGTTATCGAGATCGATCAGCGTAAGCCGGCCGACAGCACTGCGCGCAAGCGCCTCGGCAACCCACGAACCCACGCCGCCGATGCCGATCACCGCGACATGCGCCCGTTCGAACGCGGCGAGCGCGGGCGCGCCGTAGAGGCGCGCGATGCCGCCGAAGCGCCGGTCGCGATCGGCGAGTTCGTGGACGCTGGGCGTCGCAGTGGTTTCGGATGAAGCGTTCATGTCGTGCGGATGGATGAAATCGGATGCATTGAAAGCAAACTAAAAGCTGCCGAAATGCACCGCACGTTGTGCGGCGTCAAGCAACGCTTACAGACGGCTATCGAGTTCGCGAACGTGGTAGTTCGATCATGCAAAATGCGGGCGAATTGCGTATTCTGCCTTATCGAAACCATGAACGTGATAGCCGCGACTGCCGCGCTCCCGGCACGCGGTGCGGGCATGGGTAATCAGGGCAAGATCGTTTCACCTTGGCTATACTGACGCGACTGTAGCGCTTGCATAAAAAATGACGACCCTCGCAGACCTTCGCAAAAACTATTCGCGCGGCGCGCTCGATGTGTCCGACGTCGACCCGAATCCGATAAGCCAGTTTCAAACCTGGTTCGCCCAGGCGCTCGATGCGAAGCTGCCCGAACCGAATGCGATGACGCTTGCCACCGTCGATGACCAGGGCCGTCCGTCCGCGCGCATCGTGCTCATCAAGGGCGTCGACGAACGCGGATTTGTTTTTTTTACCAATTACGATAGCCGCAAGGGCCGCGAACTCGCCGCGAATCCGGCCGCGAGCCTGCTGTTCCACTGGATCGAGCTCGAGCGTCAGGTGCGCATCGAGGGCCGCGTCGAAAAGACGAGCGATGAGGAGAGCGATGTGTATTACGCGTCGCGTCCGCTCGGCTCGCGCATCGGCGCGTGGGCATCGGATCAGAGTCAGCCGCTCGAAAGCCGCGAGGCGCTGGAAGCGCGCGAGCGCGAGATGATCGCGAAGTACGGCGACGCGCCGCCGCGCCCGCCGCACTGGGGCGGATATCGTCTGGTGCCGGACACCGTCGAATTCTGGCAGGGACGCCCGTCGCGCCTGCACGATCGCATCGTGTACACGCGGGACGGCGCGGGCGATCCGTGGCAAATCATGAGACTCGCGCCGTAAATCAATAAAACGCGGGCATTGGCAGCAACCGAGATCGCAACGGCAACGAACATGAAGGCGCGAGCCTTCACCTTGATTTTCTTTAGCGCGGAGAAACAAGCATGTTCTGGGAGAAGAAGCTGACGCAGTGGGTTGAGGAAGTGCGCGCGCGGGCGAATTTGCCCGCGCGTCTCGTGCTGTGGGATGGCCAGCAGCACGATTTCGGCCAGTTCGCCGCGCCTCAGGTGACGTTGCACGTAAAGAGCGCGACCGCGCTGCCCTATCTGCTCGAACCGAGTCTCGACAATCTCGGCGAAGCCTATGTGAAGGGCAAGATCGACATCGAAGGCAAGCTGTCCGACATCATCAACATCGGCTACTCGCTCGCGAAAAGCACGGTGACGAGCGCGAGCAAGCTCGCCCGCGTGCGACGCTACTTCAATCATTCGAAGACGTCGGACAAGAAAGCCATTCAGTACCACTACGATGTGTCGAACGAGTTTTATCAGCTCTGGCTCGACAAGAACATGGTGTATTCCTGCGCGTACTTCGAGAATGGCGACGAAGACATCGACACCGCGCAGTTGAAGAAGATCGACCACATTCTCACGAAGATCCAGTTGCAGCCGGGCCAGCGCCTGCTCGATATCGGCTGCGGCTGGGGCGCGCTCGTGATCCGCGCGGCGCAGAAGTTCGGCGCGAATTGCGTCGGCGTCACGCTTTCGGAGAATCAGTTCAAGCTCGCGACCGAGCGCGTGAAAGCCGCGGGCCTCGCCGACCGGATCGAAATTCGCCTTCAAGACTATCGCGATATTCCGGGGCAGTTCGACCGGATCACGAGCGTAGGGATGTTCGAGCACGTCGGACGCAAGAATCTGCCGGAATACTTCTCGAGGATTCGCGATCTGCTTGTCGATGACGGCGTCGCGATGAACCACGGCATCACGTCTTCCGATGCCGACAGCGGCGAGACATCGCTCGGCGGCGGCGAGTTCATCGACAAGTATGTGTTTCCGGATGGCGAGCTGCCGCACATCAGCCTCGCGCTCGAATGCATGCAGCGGGGCGGGCTGGAGGCGATCGACGTCGAAAGCCTGCGGCGGCATTACGCGCGCACGCTCGACATCTGGGCCGAGCGGTTCGAGGCCAACGCGGAGCAAGCGAAGAAGCTCGTCGACGATGAGCATTTCCGCATCTGGCGCGTGTATCTCGCGGGCTGCGCGTATGCGTTCGAGAACGACGACGTGTCGATCTATCAGGTGATCTGCCGCAAGGCGGGACGCAGCGCGACGACGCTGCCGTGGTCGCGGCGGTATATCTATGAGAAGGCGCTCTGAGACGGGGGCTGATGCTTGAATCAGGCGCAGCGCTTTCCGGTGCCGCGCCTGTTTTTTCGACTATCCGGGCAAGAATTCGCCGTCCATGATCTGCTCGATCGACCAGGGACAGCTTTCCGGAAAATCTTCCAGACCGGTTTCGTTCGAGGCTGCCACGACCGCTTTTTCCCATACGAACGCGAACCACTCCGAATCGCTGAACTTGCCTTTCAAGCTCGGCGCTTCATCGAGCACCAGGGCCACGTCCTTGCGTTGCACTGCGATCGTGCGCCTCCAGCTATTGCGACGCCGCCCTGGCTGATACTGCCATTCGAGCAAATGGGCTAACAACACAGTGAGACGACTCACCAGTTCTCGCTGTTCACTCTTACCCACGTCCTCGATCTCCTCCGCGATATGCTCGATGTCCAGAGCCGAGAGCTGCCCCGAGCGCAGCAATGCCGCTTGCTCTTTCGCCCAGAGCACGACGTCCTGTTCGTAGCGCGTTTCCACCTCATACTCCTGTCTCATCCCGGATTCCCTGCCCGGACACTCGGATATTCTATCCACTACACTGCGACTTCTTTCGCGCATCGTCGCTCAAGTCGCATCGATTTTTCTGAATTTCGGCTTGCCACTCATGAACACTCACAACCGTGTGAACAACGATGCCGAACCTCGAAAGCACGAAGTCACCATCGCGACGGATCAAGAGTTGGATCTTTTCGGCGAGTCCGCGCCAGCTTCTATCGAACCAGCCAAACCGCCGAGACAACCCAAACCGCGCGGCGTCCTTCCCGCGCCCTTGCAACCCGAGCTCGCAGCCCTCGCGAAGCGTCTTCCGGACGCGATCCATCTCGGCACATCGACGTGGTCGTTTCCCGGCTGGCGCGGCATCGTCTATGGCGATGACTACTCGAACACCAAACTCTCGCGCGACGGCCTCACCGCTTATAGCGCGCATCCGCTCCTGAAGAGCGTCTCCATCGACCGGTCGTTTTACGCGCCGCTGTCGCTCGCCGATTACGCGCGTCACGCGTCGCAAGTGCCCGCGCATTTCCGCTTCATCGTGAAAGCGCCCGCATCCGTCACCGATGCCTTCATCCGCGGCGAGCGCGGCACGCCGGACGCGGAAAATCCCGGGTTTCTGAACGCGCAGATCGCCATCGACGAGTTCGTGACGCCGTGCATCGGCGGTCTCGGCGAAAAAGCAGGCGCGCTCGTGTTCCAGTTCTCGCCGCTGCCCGACGCGATGATCGTCGAGCCGGCGCGCTTCATCGAGCGGCTGTCGGCGTTTCTGCAAGCGCTGCCGCCGCTCGAAGGCGACGCGTGCTACGCCGTCGAGATCCGCGACGCCGCGATGCTCACGCCGCGCTTTATCCGCGCATTGCGTGACGCGAACGTGCGGTATTGCATCGGCGTTCATGCGCGCATGCCGGACGTGCGCCGTCAGGCGAAAGCGCTGGCGCTGCTCGATGAAGAAAAAATGGGACCGCTCATCGTGCGCTGGAGTCTGCACAGCGGCTTCAAATACGAGCAGGCGAAAGCGAAGTACGAGCCGTTCGACAAGATCGTCGACGAAGACCTCGACACGCGCCAAGCGCTCGCCGAACTGGCCGCGCGATATGCGATCGCGGGCCAGCCGGTCGTGACCGCGGCGAACAACAAGGCGGAAGGCTCCGCGCCGCTGACCTGCTTCGAACTCGCGCGCGGCATCGCGCAGGAATGCGAGCGCGCGCGGATCGACTAGCGGCTAGACGCGCATCACGCCTTCAGGCGATGCACGAACTTCTTGCGAAACTTCGCGACCTTCGGCCCGACGACCGCCGCGCAATATCCCTGATTCGGATGCTGCGCGAAGTAGTTCTGGTGATACGCCTCGGCCGGATAGTAATCGTCGTCGAGCGGCACGACTTGCGTGACGATCTTGCCGCCGTAGACATCCTCGCGCTGCAACTCGTCGATGACTTCGAGCGCCGTCTTGCGCTGTTCGTCCGAATGCGTGAAAACGGCCGAGCGATACTGCGTGCCCACATCGTTGCCTTGTCGGTTGAGTTGCGTCGGATCGTGCGTCGCGAAGAAGATCTCGAGCACTTCGCGATACGTGATGACCGACGGATCGAACACGACCTTCACCACTTCCGCGTGACCGGTGTCGCCGCTGCAAACCTGCTCGTACGACGGATTCACCACCTTGCCGCCCGCATAGCCCGATTCGACCGACTCCACGCCCTGCACCGCGAGAAACACGGCTTCGGTGCACCAGAAACATCCGCCGCCGAGTGTCGCGGTCTCAAGTCCGGGTTGAGTCATAAGGCAAGCTCCTCATCAAGTGCATGCGGCCACGCCGCGGATCATGCATATGGATGCGTCCGGCCGGTTATTCAATCGCCCGGGCGCGATGAATCGAGCTTACTGGGTTTGCGCACGCCGCGCAGAAAGCCCTCGTGCGGCAGAGAACTTGCTGCCGCAGTACGGTCATTTGACGGCCGGCGGCAGCCGATTCCGATAGAATCGACACAAATCTCCAGCTTTTACATGGCTTCTGAAAAGGTTCTTCCGACTGAAGCGCGACGCGCGGCCGGCTCGGTAGCACACGACACACTCGACCGCCCATTTGCCTGCCGATCTGCCGAATGACACGCGCCAAAACCCCGAATTTCGATCCGACCGCGTTTCGCGCCGCGCTCGGCCAGTTTGCGACCGGCGTCACGGTCATCACGACGCGCACCGAATCCGGCCAATTGATCGGCATCACCGCGAGTTCGTTCAACTCGGTGTCGCTGAATCCGCCGCTCGTGCTGTGGAGCCTCGCGACGAAATCGGCGTCGATGCCGGTGTTCCGCGCCAATAGCCACTACGTGGTGAATGTGCTCGCGGCGTCGCAGATCGACCTGTGCAAGCGCTTCGCGACCGTCAAGGGCGACCGCTTCGCGGGCGTCTCGCACGCCGCCGGCGATACCGGCATGCCGGTGCTCGACGGCGCGCTCGCGTGGTTCGAATGCCACAATCGCAGCCGCTACGACGAAGGCGATCACGTCATCTTCGTCGGCGAAGTGGAGCGATGCGGCGTGCGCGAAGACGCAAGCGACGTCGCGCCGCTCGTCTTCCAGGCGGGCGCTTTTCACACGCTCGGACCGCTCGAATAACTTACGCCGTGTGGCCGCGCCCCGGCTGCTCGATCAGCGCGACCGGCACGCCCGCGTCGTCCTTCATCGTCTGCAACACGATGTTCGAGCGAATGTCGATCACGCCAGGCGCCTTGTAGAGCTTCGAGAGAATGAAGTCGGAGTAGTGCTTGAGGTTATGCGCAAGCACGCGCAGCACGTAATGCGTGTCGCCCGTGACGACAAACGCGCCGACCACTTCGGGCCATTCGCGCACGGCCGCGGCGAACTTCTCGTGCCAATTTTCCTGGTCATTGCGCATCGAAACGTGGACGAACGCCTCCAGTTCGATGCCAAGCCGCTCGCGGTCGAGGCACGCGCGATAGCTCGCGATCACCCCTTCCTCTTCCAGCAGCCGCATTCGGCGCAGACACGCCGACGGCGAGAGCGAGATGCGCTCCGCCAGGTCCAGGTTACTGATCCGTCCATCTTCCTGCAGTACCGCCAGAATTCGGCAATCCGTTGCATCGAGCGTGAATCCGGTCATTTTTGAGTCCCCTAGCCCGTTTCATCGAATTATGTTCTAAGCGCGACAGTTTTGGGTGGTTATTTCGCAAGCACTTTTCGAGATGACACGACTATGATTTGACGCATCTCCACGCTTTCTGCTAGGGCGCGTCATGACGCTTCTGGACATTTCTCCACCGATCAATCCCGCCACGCCCGTCTGGCCGGGCGATACGCCGGTCGGCATCGAGCGCGTGTGGCGCATGGAGGCGGGCTCGCCCGTCAACGTCGCGCGGCTTACGCTTTCGCCGCACACCGGCTCTCATGCCGATGCGCCGCTTCACTACGACGAACACGGCGCGCCGATCGGCGAAGTCGCGCTCGACACGTACATCGGTGCGTGCCGCGTCGTGCACTGCATCGGCGCGTCGCCGCTCGTGACGCCAGAGCACGTCGCGGCGCATCTCGCCGACTGTCCTCCGCGCGTTTTGTTGCGCACCTACACGAACGCGCCGCTCGACGCGTGGGACAGCGCGTTCGCCGCCGTCGCGCCCGAGACCATCGACTTGCTGGCAGAAAAAGGCGTGAAGCTCATCGGCATCGATACGCCGTCGCTCGATCCGCAAGACTCGAAGACGATGGATGCCCACAAGCGCATCCGCGCGCACGGCATGGCGATTCTCGAAGGTCTCGTGCTCGATGCCGTCGCGCCCGGCGATTTTGAACTGATCGCCCTGCCGCTCAAATTCTCGACGCTCGACGCGAGTCCCGTTCGCGCCGTCCTGCGTCCGCTTTCCTGATGATCTTCAAATTTATGGACTTTTCGATGAAACATCGTGACGAAGCCGCGGCGCTCGACCGCGACGATCCGCTCGGCGCGCTGCGCGACCAGTTCGCGCTCGCCGACGGCGTGATCTATCTCGACGGCAACTCGCTCGGCGTGCCGCCCAAGGCCGCCGCCGCGCGCGCCGCCGATGTGATCGCCGCCGAATGGGGCGAAGGCCTGATCCGCAGCTGGAACACGGCCGGCTGGTTCGCGCTGCCCAAGCGCCTCGGCAACAAGCTGGCGCCGCTGATCGGCGCGGGCGAGGACGAAGTCGTCGTCACCGATACGATTTCGGCGAATCTTTTCAAGATCCTGTCGGCCGCGCTCAAGCTCGCGAACGAGCGCGATCCGAAGCGGCGCGTGATCGTCTCCGAACGTTCGAACTTTCCGACCGATCTGTACATCGCGCAGGGCTTGATCGAGCAACTGGATCGCGGCTACGAGCTGCGTCTCGTCGATGACCCTTCCGAATTGCCGACGGCGATTGACGAAAACACCGCCATTGCGATGATTACGCACGTGAACTATCGCACCGGCTACATGCACGACATGGCCGCGCTCACCGAGAGCATTCATCGCGCGGGCGCGCTCGCGGTCTGGGATCTCGCGCATTCGGCGGGCGCGGTGCCGGTCGATCTGAACGGTGTGGGCGCGGATTACGCCGTTGGCTGCACGTACAAGTATTTGAACGGCGGGCCGGGTTCGCCCGCGTTCGTTTGGGTGCCGAAGCGCCATCAGAACGCGTTTTCGCAGCCGCTTTCCGGCTGGTGGGGGCACAAGAAGCCGTTCGAAATGAACCCGGTGTATTGGCCGGACGACGGCATCGGCCGTTTTCTTTGCGGCACGCAGCCGATCGTGTCGATGTCGCTCGCCGAATGCGGGCTCGATGTTTTCCTGCAAACCGACATGCAGGCTCTGCGTCGCAAATCGCTCGCGCTTTCGGACTTGTTTATCAAGCTCGTCGAGGAACGTTGCGGCGACTTTCCGCTGTCGCTCGCGACGCCGCGCGATCACGCGCAACGCGGCTCGCAGGCGAGCTTCGAGCATCCGAACGGCTATGAAGTGATGCAGGCGCTGATCGCGCGCGGCGTGATCGGCGATTATCGCGAACCGCGCATCTTGCGCTTCGGCTTCACGCCGCTCTACACACGTTTCGTCGATGTATGGGACGCCGTCGAAATCCTGCGCGACGTGCTCGCGACCGAAAGCTGGCGCGCGCCCGAGTTCGCCGAGCGCGCATCGGTGACTTGAGAGGAACGTCGACATGAGCACTACACAAGGCTGCCCTTTCGGCCACGGCGCGCAGAACGCGACGCAAGAAAAAGGCTGGCACGACGCCAAGCTCGATTTCTCCGATTCGATGAGCTACGGCGATTACCTCGGCCTCGATTCGATCCTCAACGCGCAGCGTCCGCTCTCGCCGGATCACAACGAGATGCTGTTCATCGTGCAGCATCAGACGAGCGAGCTGTGGATGAAGCTCGCGCTATACGAACTGCGCGCGGCGCTCGCGGCGGTGCATCGCGATGAATTGCCGCCCGCGTTCAAAATGCTCGCGCGCGTGTCGCGCATCTTCGAGCAGCTGGTGCAGGCGTGGAACGTCCTCGCGACGATGACGCCCTCCGAATACACCGCGATGCGCCCGTATCTCGGACAGTCGTCGGGCTTTCAGTCGCATCAATATCGGCAGATCGAGTTCATGCTCGGCAACAAGAACGAGCAGATGCTGAAGCCGCACGCGCATCGGCCGGAGATTCTCGCGCAGGTCCGCGAAACGCTCGAGGCGCCCTCTTTCTATGACGAAGTGATTCGCCTGCTCGCGCGACGCGGCTTCGCGATCGATCCGGCGCGCCTGAACCGCGACTGGACGCAGCCGACGACGCACGATCCGTCTGTCGAAGCGGCGTGGCTCGCGGTGTATCGCGATCCGTCGCAACACTGGGATTTGTACGAGATGGCCGAGGAACTCGTCGATCTCGAAGACGCGTTCCGGCAATGGCGCTTCCGGCATGTGACGACGGTGGAGCGCATCATCGGTTTCAAGGGCGGCACGGGCGGCACGGCAGGCGCGTCGTATCTGCGCAAGATGCTCGATGTCGTGCTGTTCCCGGAGCTTTGGCACGTCCGAACGGTGCTCTGAGTCGTTACGCGAGACGCGCGGCAAGCGCCTTCAGCTTCGGGCCGATCGTCTCGCGGAAATATGCTTCGCCCATCGAAGACGCCGGCCCGCTGCTCGACAGCACGAGCCAGCGTCCGTTGCGCAGATCGCGGACCGGCGCGGCGATGGCGTTCACATCGTCGTGCCACTCGCGAAACGAGTAGCAGCAGCCGTCGCGCGCGAAATCCTCGATCGAGCGGCGGGCCGCTTCGACCTTCTCTTCGCCTTCGTTCCTGCCGAGTTCCTCAAACAGAGCTTCGCGCGCCGCGTCGTCCTGCACGGCGAGATAGGCGCGGCCCATCGAACTCGTGAGCATCGACAGACGCGAGCCGGGCGCGAGGCCGAGCGTCAGCGCCGTCTCGCTGCGGATCGTTTCCAGATAGATCATGTCGAGCCCGTCGCGGCAGCCGAGCGACACCGCCGCGCCGATCTCCCGCGCCAGCGCGCGCATGTGCGGACGCGCGAGTTCGAGCGTGTCCGCGCCCGCGAGCAGCGTGAAGCCAAGCGACAGCACGCCGGTATCGAGCGCGTATTTGCCCGCGGGTTCGTCGAAACGCAGATAGCCGAGCGTCGTCAGCGTGTAGGCGAGACGATTGACCGTCGCCTTCGGCAATCCCGTGCGGTCGACGAAATCGCGATTGCCGAGCAGCGTCTCGCCGGGACGAAACGCGCGCAGCAGGTCGAGCCCGCGAGCGAGCGCGACGACGAACTTGCGCTCGTCGACATCCTCCGACGAGAGGCGCCCGGAATTTCGATTGGAATCTGTCGACATCGGGTGATAGACTCGAAGCTGATTTGCAAAACATTGTTCCGCTTAGCGGAACTCACGTCAAGCGCCACGCGCTTCGGCCGATCACGCGAGCCGGTCGGTGCACGGCGCTTCACGATGAAATCAGGAGATTGCACATGGCCGACGCCGCCCGTTTCAACTGGGAAGATCCGCTCTTGCTGGATCAGCAACTGACCGAAGACGAACGCATGGTGCGCGACGCCGCGCGCGCGTACGCGCAGGACAAGCTGCAGCCGCGCGTCATGCAGGCGTTTCGCGAGGAGAAGACCGATCCGGCGATCTTCCGCGAAATGGGCGAACTCGGTCTGCTCGGACCGACGATTCCCGAACAGTACGGCGGCCCGGGCCTGAACTACGTGTGCTACGGGCTGATCGCGCGTGAAGTGGAGCGCGTGGATTCGGGTTATCGCTCGATGATGTCGGTGCAGTCATCGCTCGTGATGGTGCCGATCAACACGTTCGGCAGCGACGCGCAAAAGGAAAAGTATCTG
This sequence comes from Caballeronia sp. NCF2, assembly GCF_023631205.1. Taxonomy (NCBI): domain Bacteria; kingdom Pseudomonadati; phylum Pseudomonadota; class Betaproteobacteria; order Burkholderiales; family Burkholderiaceae; genus Caballeronia; species Caballeronia sp. NCF2. The sequence continues at coordinate 105,034 of NZ_JALQDN010000028.1, forward strand.
CCGAAGCTCGCGCGCGGCGAGTGGATCGGCTGCTTCGGTCTCACCGAGCCGAACGCGGGTTCCGATCCGGCCAGCATGACGACGCGCGCGAAGAAAGTGCAGAACGGTTTCTCGCTGTCGGGCACGAAGATGTGGATCTCGAACTCGCCAATCGCGGACGTGTTCGTCGTCTGGGCGAAGCTGGAGGAAGACGGGCGCGACGAGATCCGCGGCTTTATCCTCGAGAAAGGCTGGAAGGGTCTATCGGCGCCGGCGATTCACGGCAAGGTCGGCTTGCGCGCGTCGATCACCGGCGAGATCGTGATGGACGAAGTGTTCGTCCCCGAAGAGAACATGCTGCCGAACGTGCGCGGCCTCAAAGGTCCGTTCACTTGCCTCAACTCGGCGCGCTACGGCATTTCCTGGGGCGCGCTCGGCGCGGCCGAAGCGTGCTGGCACACGGCGCGACAGTACACGCTCGATCGCAAGCAATTCGGTCGGCCGCTTGCCGCGAATCAACTGATTCAGAAAAAGCTCGCCGACATGCAGACCGAAATCACGCTCGGCCTGCAAGGCGTGCTGCGCCTCGGCCGCATGAAGGACGAAGGCACGGCGGCCGTCGAGATCACGTCGATCATGAAGCGCAATTCGTGCGGCAAGGCGCTCGACATCGCCCGGCTCGCGCGCGACATGCTCGGCGGCAACGGCATCTCCGATGAATTCGGTGTCGCGCGTCATCTCGTGAACCTCGAAGTGGTGAACACGTACGAAGGCACGCACGATATTCACGCGTTGATTCTCGGACGCGCCCAAACCGGAATTCAGGCGTTTTTCTAAACAAGCTTCATTCACAATTGAAAAGGGCTGGCGCATGTTGCGCCAGCCCTTTTTGTTTTCACGCGTGCATTTGCGCATCGGCGTGTGTAACTTTCGATCTACGCCTGAAACTTTTACGGGCCAGATCGTATCAATTCGAAACGATGTCGATGAAATCACGAGGCGTCGGCTGTCGCGCACGGCCCGATGCGACTGGAACGGAAACTGCGACATTCAGCGCGGCAGGGCGCACGTCTCCTCGTCAGCGATCCCATCTTTGGTTACGATTCGCGTAACCTCACCGATTGGAGCCTTTAATGTCAGAAATCAACAAGGAGCGATTCATGTCGGATATCAAATCAGTACTCGCTGACGCCGAAGATCTCTTGAAGCAAGCAGCTACCGCCACTGGCGAACGCGCCTCCGAACTGCGCGAGACCGCACTCACCCGTCTCAAGCAAGCCAAGGAAAAAGCCGCCGACGCGCAAGTCGTCGTGATCGAGCGAGGCAAGAAGGCCGCCCGCGCCACCGACGATTACGTGCACGAGCATCCGTGGGCGTCCATTGGGATCGCGGCTGGCATCGGCATGGTGATCGGACTTCTGATCAACCGGAAGTAAAGCACCCGTCTTCGATTCAATGGCCCGCAGATTGCTAATCAGCTTTCTGTCGCGGTCCCCGCTGGACTGAACCGCGAGCGCCTCGCCCGGGCGCGCGGTTCGACACTCGCACCGGCCGGCTGCCTCGAGCGCCGACCGGACCCACCAACAGCGGCACCAAACGCGCCTCTCGCATTCAAGCCATGACGACAGAACGGCCAACGCAGCAATCGTCTCCCGGACCGTTGCGACGAATTCTGAGCTCCGCCTTCGCCATCTTCGAGACGCGCCTTGAACTCATCGGCATCGAGCTTCAGGAAGAAAAGGAGCGGCTCATCGGCGTGCTTTTCCTCGGGCTCGCCGCCATGATGCTCGCGATGATGGCGCTCATCTCCCTGACGGTGCTCATCGCCATCTTCTTCTGGGACACGTATCGCTGGCAGGCGCTCGGCGGCATCACCCTTCTGTACGCGCTGATCGCGGTCGGATGCGGCCTGCGTGCGCGCAGCAATCTGCGCGATGCGCCGAACATGTTCGACGACACGCTCGCCGAATTCCGCAAGGACCGCGATACCTTCCGTTGATTCCCGCGCCCAAATCAAGCCATGAGCCAACACGACGACACCTTCAAGCCTCCCAAGCGCGGCAAGATGCAGAAGCTGCGCACGCCGCACATGCGCGCGCTGCGCAAGGAACTGCTGATCGCCCGCGCGGATGTCGAGCGCATGGAGCTGCGGCAAGCCACCTATGATCTGCGCACGTCGGTCACGCATTTCAGCGTGCTGCGCTTCCTGATGCCTGGCAGCGGCGGCTCGCGCCGCTGGGGCAAGCGCGGCCGCGGCGGCTCGGCGGGCGGCATTGGCGGCATGCTCGCTTCGCTGCTCGGCTCGGGCAATGTCGGCTTGCTGTTCAAGCAGTATCCGGTCATCGGATCGCTCGCCTCGCTCGTACTCACCAAGCCGGTGCGGACGAAGCTGTTGCACAGCGCGAAGCCGGTGCTCAAATGGGGCGGTCTCGCGCTCGCCGGATGGGAAGGCTGGCGCATCTACACGCAGATGAAGAACGCCGCGCCCGAAACCTCCAACGACGCCGTCGATCCGACCGTTTTCTGACGCCCGCATCAACTCTTCCCCGCCCAGCATGACGCCGACTGTGCCGCATCGAGCGGCGTGGTCGCGTCAGGCGGGCGATTCCAGCGCAGCCCGGTGGCGTCGATGACGAACACGCCGCAGACATCGTCCTGCATCGCGCCCGCCGCGACCGGCACGGCTTCGATCGCATAACCGCCGTTTGTCGGCGTTTCCGGCAGCACGGCCACGCTGTACACGGCCGCCCCGCTCGACGGCGCGCGATCGAGCCCGGAAGCGAGCGCGATCACCTCGCCGCTTTCCGATGTTTGCGCAAGACGCGCGGTTTCCACGAACTGAACCGCGCGCAGCAAGGCCGACGCGGCGTCGAGCCGATGCGCCTTCACCACGTGCGCCCGATACGCCGGGATCGAGAAAGTCGCGATGATCGCGGCAACGCCCAGCGCGATCATCAGTTCAAGCAGACTGAAGCCCTTTTCGTTCATATCGATCCTCAAAACGGCCTGGCGACGACGCGCCGCCAATATTGGGTGCTCACGCCATCGGCGATATCGATCCTAAGTTGCAGCCAAGCCTCGGAATCGGCATTCGCGCCGAAGCCCCGCGCGGTAATCAAATACGACGCGTTGGCCCGCGATTCGATCAGGCATTGCGGGGCGCGGCGCGCGTACGGCCACGAAGCGAACGGCGCGATCGCGGCAGCGGACGGTCCGTCGAACGAGGATTTCGCGCGCCATCGCGACGGCTCGTCCTTCGAACTCGGCGTTGGCAACGCGAGGGAAAGCATTCGGCTGCATCGGATCAACGCGCTGTCCGCGGCATGAAACGCGTGGACGCGCTCGCGCGTCGCGACGGTCGCGCGCGCCGCTACGAGCGACGTTTGCAGCCATGCGGCAGCCGTGATCAACATCATCGCGGCGAGGATCAGCACGATCGGCAACGTGCTTGCGCGTGTCAGCGAACGTCGCTTCATTGCGCGCCTCCGGACGGCGACGCCACCGAATTCCGTATCGCGACGCGCCGCCAGAAGACCTGGCGAACGTGGCCATCCTCGACGGTTACGGGCAAGCCGTTGCAATCCACATAGTTCGCTTTCCGCTTGGCCTGTGCGATGAAACCGCGCACGACGATGCATACGTCCGCAGCATGGACATCGCGCCAGCGTTCGCGCGCGATAGCCGAAGCATCCGATGCGGACGGCGCCCCCGCGAGCCAATACATCACCCGCATTCGCTCGATGCCTTCGACGATCGGCTGCGCCTGTCTGCCGCCCCCTTCGCAGTACAACTCGGGCTCTCCGGTGGAACTGCTCGGCTTCGCGTAGAACCGGTTCGTGGCGATGGCGTCGGAGACCGCCTGGCCGAGGCAATCGGTCGGCGCGCCCGCGGTCGACGGCCAGGTCGAGAGGGCGTCGGCTGAATAGCGAACCTGCAGGCCGTCCGAATGGCTTGCGAGCGATTCGCACGATGCGGTTGTATCCGCTCCAATCACGCGGCCTTGCGCGCAACCGAACATCGACGCATCGACCGGCGATTCCACGCTCGATGCGAATCCGGCCATCTGGATCTGCTGGGCGAGCATTTCCAAAGCGCTGGACGCGGCGTCGTGAATGCGCGCGGCATCGGCGGCGCGGTCGAAAGCGGCGCGCTGCCCGCGATAGAGCGACAGCGAAGCGGTCACGATCAGCATGCCGAGCGCGAGCGCAATCGTCATTTCCAGCAGCGTATGGCCGCGCGATGAGAGCAAGCGCGGAGTCATCGCGCAAACGCCACGGCGATGCACGACGTGAGCGGCTTAGCCTGCGGTTCGGGGCACGGCTCGGAGCGGTCTTGCGCGCGCCAGCTCACGGTCGCGATGCGCACGCCATCGGCGCGATCGGATATTGCCACGTCGCCCGCAGGCAGCATCGAGGCCGCTCTCCCCTGCCATTGCGACACGATCGCCGCGCGGTCCGCATCGCTGCGAATGCCTTCTGCGACGGAATCTGCGATCATCGCGGCCCGTTCGTGCAGCAACGCCGCGCGTTCGCCGCGCGCGAGCGCGCTTTGCGTCGCGATGAGTCCGAGCGCGGTCACGGCCATCAGCGTAAGCGCGATCATCACTTCGATCAGCGAATCTCCACGTTGAACGTCTTTCATGCCGATGCTCCGCAGCCGCCTGAAGTCATGCGCGCCCGGCCGCCTGCCGCGAGCCGTATGCATCGACGTGACGACGGATTCGCGGCGGAATCTGCGCCGCGCGGACCGAATTCGAAGCTGCGGAATCCGCCTATCACCTGCCCCGAAGGCGGCGTGAACGAAAGCTCGGTCAATGTCCCGGCGATGGAAACCGATGTCATCGCCGGCTGCATGCGCAAAAGCGTCGAAACACCGTCGCGCTCGACGAACAAGCCCCATCCGCACGACCAGTCGGTGACACCGCTTTCGCAGCTTCGGCCCGATGCGAGGCAATGACGAGACGCATCGATCCTGCAAAGCGTGACGCGTGCACCGCGCCGCACGGCTTCGGCGCGCGCAAGCGACAGCGTGGAAAAGAGCGCGCGCGCCCGTGCATCGACTTGATCGCGCGTCTGCCACGCGACGAACGAAGGCGCGGCGAACGTCGCGAGGATCGCCATGACGGCGAGCACCACGCATAGTTCGACGAGCGTGAAACCTTGATTTGATGCGGGAATCGTCTGCATGCCTTATCGATCGAATCGAGCCGAAAAGCTCAATCTAGCGATAAGTCAGGCGCGCCGCCATTAGCCGAATGGCCGAGTGTTCGCGTTCTCCGATACCGGGCAGACTGCGCGAGCGAATGTCAGGAAACGAGGCTTGGGAAGGAAACGATGCGGAAAAGATCAGCGCTTGCGCGAACTCGACTTCTTCGGAGCGGTGCGCCGGAATTCATCGAGCACGTCTTCGAATTCGGAGACGTCTTCGAAACGCTTGTAGACGGAGGCGAAACGCACGTAAGCGATGGTATCGAGCTGTCGCAGCTCGCTCATGACGAGCTCGCCGAGACGCTCGCTCTGCACTTCGCGCTCGCCGCTGCCGAGCAACTGATACTCGATGCGCGACGCGGCGGCATCGATCGCATCGGCGGCGACCGGGCGCTTTCGCAGCGCAAGCTGCATGCTCGCGACGATCTTGCGTCGATCGAACTCGGTGCGGCTGCCGTCTTTCTTGACGACGCTCGGCAGCGCCAGTTCGACGCGTTCATACGTGGTGAAACGCTTGTCGCACGCGGGACAGCGCCGCCGCCGCCGAATGGCCGCGCCATCCTCCGACACGCGAGAATCCACGACCTGGGTATCTTCGTGTCGGCAAAATGGGCAGCGCATCGGCGGTGTGCTCGCGAATTAACGGTAGACCGGGAAACGCTTGGTCAGATCGGCCACTTGCGCGCGCACGCGCTCGAGGTTCGCCTGGTCTTCCGGATTGTCGAGCACGTCGGCGATCAGGTTGCCCACGATCTCCGCTTGCTTCGTGCCGAAGCCGCGCGTGGTCATCGCGGGCGAGCCGAGGCGCACGCCGCTCGTGACGAACGGCTTTTCCGGATCGTTCGGAATGGCGTTCTTGTTGACCGTGATGTGCGCGGCGCCGAGCGCGGCTTCCGCTGCCTTGCCGGTGATCTTCTTCGCGCGCAGATCGACGAGCATCACATGGCTTTCGGTGTGGCCCGAGACGATACGCAGACCGCGCTTCACGAGCGTTTCGGCCAGGACGCGCGCGTTATCGACCACGGCTTGCTGATACGCCTTGAATTCCGGCGACAGCGCTTCCTTGAACGCGACGGCCTTCGCGGCGATCACGTGCATCAGCGGACCGCCCTGAATGCCGGGGAAAATGGCCGAGTTGATCTGCTTCTCGAACTCCGCCTTCATCAGAATGACGCCGCCGCGCGGGCCGCGCAGGCTCTTGTGCGTGGTCGTCGTGACGAAGTCCGCGTGCGGCACCGGATTCGGATACACGCCAGCCGCGACGAGACCGGCGTAGTGCGCCATGTCGACCATGAAGTACGCGCCGACGCTCTTCGCGATCTTCGAAAGGCGCTCGAAATCGATCTTCAGCGCAAACGCCGACGCGCCCGCGACGATCAGCTTCGGCTTGTGTTCCTTGGCGAGCGCTTCGGTCTTGTCGTAGTCGATGTCCTCGGCTTCGTTCAGGCCGTAGCTCACGACGTTGAACCACTTGCCCGACATGTTGACCGGCGAGCCGTGCGTGAGGTGACCGCCTTCGGCAAGGCTCAGGCCCATGATGGTGTCGCCGGGCTTGAGCATCGCGAAGAACACGCCCTGATTGGCCTGCGAGCCGGAATTCGGCTGCACGTTCGCGGCTTCGGCGCCGAAAAGCTCCTTCACGCGATCGATCGCGAGCTGCTCCACCACGTCGACATATTCGCAACCGCCGTAATAGCGCTTGCCGGGATAGCCTTCGGCGTATTTGTTCGTGAGTTGCGAGCCCTGCGCGGCCATTACGGCCGGGCTCGTGTAGTTTTCCGACGCGATCAGCTCGATGTGATCTTCCTGGCGGCGGTTTTCCTGCTCGATCGCCTTGAGCAATTCGGGATCGACATTGGCGAGGGTACTTTCGGCTCTGTCAAACATACGTTTTCCGTGAGATCAAAACAGGTTGACCGGATCGCGCGTGCGCCACGTTCGAAGCAGACGCAAAAGACGCTGGAAACCGATGGAGTCCAGGCGCGGCGGATAGAGGAAGAATCCGGTTTCGCGGAACGGACAGCCACCAGCAACGCAGCGACGGCGTGCGGATCTCAGCTGCCCAGGCGAACGGCAAAACGACGCTCCGCGCTTCCTGGTGGGTCGCTCCACCTTGAATCCGAAGATTCTATCGCCAGTCACGCGGGGTTTGAGCGTTGTAGTGTAATGGCCGGCCATGCTTTAGGCAACCGGCTTACAGGGCAATCGGACGGGCGCGCAGCCACGCTTAAAGCACGATCGTTCGCGCCCACGGTTGCTTGCCGCGCCGCATCAATGGAAGTACGCTTTGCGCCGTTGCCGGACGCGTCGCCCTGCGCGCGTCGGCTTTGCTCGTCTCAGTCCATTCGGAGTCCGCTCATGATCGTTTTTGTCACCGGCGCGTCGGCCGGATTCGGCGCCGCCATCGCCCGCACGTTCGTCAAAGGCGGCCATCGTGTGATCGCCGCCGCGCGTCGCAAGGAGCGCCTGGTCGCGCTGTCGAACGAACTCGGCGACGCGCTTCTGCCAGTCGAACTCGACGTACGGGACGAAAACGCCGTCCGCGACGCCGTCGCGGCCCTGCCCGACGCGTTCGCGCAGATCGACGTGCTGGTGAACAACGCCGGACTCGCGCTCGGCCTCGAACCCGCGCAACGCGCGAATCTCGACGACTGGAAGAACATGATCGACACGAACTGCACGGGTCTCGTGACGGTCACGCACGCGATCTTGCCGGGCATGATCGAGCGCAATCGCGGACATGTGTTCAACATGGGATCGGTGGCGGGCACGTATCCGTACGCCGGAGGCAACGTGTACGGCGCGACGAAGGCGTTCGTGCGGCAGTTCAGCCTGAACCTGCGCGCGGACGTTGCCGGCACCGCCCTTCGCGTGACGGACATCGAGCCGGGGCTCGTCGGCGGCACCGAGTTTTCGAACGTGCGCTTCAAGGGCGACGACAGCAAAGCCGCGACTGTATATAAGGATGTGCAGGCGCTCACGCCCGAGGACATCGCCGACGCGATCTACTGGATCGCCACGCGCCCGGCACACGTGAACATCAACGCGATCGAGATGATGCCGGTCGCCCAGACGTTCGCACCGTTGCAAATTCACCGCGGCTGATTCCGATATCTGCCTAAGGATTTGGCGGGGGTGCTTCCGGTTCCGGTAAAATGCCGCCGATGAATATTTGTCAAAATGCGAGCCAGATCGTGTTTATGAGCCTCTGCGCGAGCGGAGCGGCGCAAAGGTGAGTGATCCGTTGACTTTCGAGTGGCCGATTCGGGTGTATTACGAGGACACCGACGCCGGCGGCATCGTCTTCTACGCGAACTACCTGAAGTTCTTCGAACGGGCGCGCACCGAATGGCTGCGCGCGTGCGGAATCGATCAGCAGCGTCTCGCCGATTCGAGCGACATCCTGTTCGTCGTGAGACGCACGGCCGTCGAATATTCGTCGCCGGCGCGCCTGGATGACGTCATTCGCGTTGTAAGTCGCATCGAGCGCCTCGGCCGTGCATCGGTGGATTTTCATCAGGAAGCGTGGCGCGACGGCATGCTGCTCGCGAGCGGCGACATTCGCGTTGCCTCGGTGGATCGCGCGTCGATTCGTCCGGCCGCCATTCCGGATGCGGTGATCGAAGGATTGAAGCGCGGCCCGCACGCGACGCTCGCCGCGGCATCGCGCGGCGCAGATCAAGACCGAGCCTGAACGATGAACTCATCGCACACCGAAGCGAAACAGGGCATCGGGAACAGAGGAAGCATTAACGAGCATGAGCCGGCCACGGCACGGCTTTCGTTTGATTCACATCCATTTCACGAAAGCATGACGCTTTGACCGGACGCCCCTTTCGGGACGTAACAGCAGACCTTTATGAACAATACACAAGACCTGTCGATCATTTCCCTCGTCGTTCACGCGAGCCTGCTCGCGCAGGCCGTGATGGCGCTGCTGTTGCTGCTGTCGCTCCTGTCGTGGACCTTCATTTTCCGCAAGTGGTTTGCCATTCGCCGCGCGCGCGCGCAGACCGAGCGCTTCGAGCGCGATTTCTGGTCGGGCGGCGACCTGCAGGCGCTGTATCAAAGCGCGGCGAACAACCGTCACACGATCGGCGCGCTCGAGCGTATCTTCGAATCCGGCATGCGTGAATTCCTGAAGGGCAAGGAGCGCCGGATCACCGATCCGGGCGCGATTCTCGACGGTTCCCGCCGCGCGATGCGCGCCGCCTTCCAGCGCGAAATGGACGTGCTCGAAGCGAACCTCGCGTTCCTCGCGTCGGTCGGTTCCGTGAGTCCTTATATCGGTCTCTTCGGCACGGTGTGGGGGATCATGAATTCGTTCCGCGGTCTCGCCAATGTGCAGCAGGCGACGCTCGCGAACGTGGCGCCCGGCATCGCCGAAGCGCTCGTCGCGACCGCGATCGGCCTCTTCGCCGCGATTCCCGCAGTGGTCGCGTACAACCGCTACGCGCACGACATCGACCGTCTGGCGATCCGCTTCGAGACCTTCATCGAAGAGTTCTCGAACATCCTGCAGCGTCAGGCGCACTAACAGAAGGAGTCCGCGATGGCAGGCCCCATTCGTTCCAGCATGCGCGGCGGCTCGCGCCGCGCGATGGCCGACATCAACGTCGTGCCATACATCGACGTGATGCTCGTGCTGCTCGTCATCTTCATGGTGACGGCGCCGCTCGTTTCGCCCTCGATCATCAATCTGCCGACCGTCGGCAATGCGCAGCCGCAGGAGCAGCAGCCGCCGCTCGTCATCAACATCAAGGCGGACGGCAGCATGAACGTGCGCTACAAGGAAGAAGGCGGCGCGACGCAAGAGCAGAAGATGACGATGAACGATCTCAACAGCTTCGTGCTCAACCGTCAGGAATCACATCCGGATCAGCCCGTCGTGATCGCGGCGGACAAGACCGTGAAGTACGAAGTCGTGATGAACGTGATGTCCGATATGAAGGCGCGCGGCGTGAAGCGCGTCGGATTGCTCGTCAAATCGCAATGACCCTTTCGCACAGGCCGACACGCGCATCGTCCGCGCGACCGAATCGCCCGCCGCGTGAACGCGGCACGGGTAAGGCGTTCGCGCTCGCGGCGTTGATGCATCTGCTGCTCGGCTGGTTCCTGTATCACGGCATCAACTGGCAGAACAACACGCCGGCGGGCGCGGAAGCGGAAATCTGGACCGAGATTCCGGACACGCCCGCGCCGACGCCGCGCCCTGCCCCGCCGCCGCCCGCGCCGGTGAAGCTGCAGCCCGCGCCGCCGCCGGCGAAGGACGAAGACGCGGACATCGCGTTGCAGGAGAAGAAGCGCAAGCAGCAGGAAGCCGCCGCGCGCGAAGCGCAACTCGCCGAGCAGCGCCGTCAGCAGGAAGAGGCGAAGCAGGAAGCGGAAGCGAAGCGTCAGCAGCAGCTTGCCGCGCAAGCCGCCCAGCAGAAGGCGATGCAGGACAAGCAGAAGCAGATCGAGCAGCAGCGTCAGGCCGACCTGCAGAAGCAGCAACAGAAGGCGCAGCAGGACAAGCAGCGTCAGCAGCAGCAAGCCGAAGCGCAGAAGCAGGAACAGCTCAAGGAGCAGAAGGAGAAGGAACAGCAGGAAGCCAAGGCGAAGGCCGACGCGCAAGCCAAGGCCAAGGCTGAGTCCGACGCGAAAGCGAAGGCCGCGGCGCAAGCGAAAGCCAAGGCCGACGCGGAAGCGAAAGCCAAGCTCGATGCCGAGCGCAAGGCGCGTCTCTCGCAACTGCAAGGGCAGTTGGGCGGCGGCACGGCGGGCAGCGGCGAAGGCCTGGCCAAGAGCGGCACCGGCAAGGGCGCGGGCGGCAATGCGACCTCGCCTGGCTACGCCGAGAAGGTGCAGCGTCGCGTGCGGCCGAACATCGTGTGGGCCGGCGAAACGGCCGGGCTCGAGACGGTCGTGTCGGTACGCTGCTCGCCGTCGGGCACGCTGCTGTCGGCGAATATCACGCGCTCGAGCGGCAACGAGCAGTGGGATCAGGCGGCACTGCGCGCGGTACAGCGCTCGGATCCGATGCCGGTGGATATCGACGGCAAGGCGCCTTCGAGCTTCACGATCACGCTGCGTCCGGCGGGCGGTTAACGCGCTAGTGAGCAGTGAAGCGCGCTTGAAAGCTCGCATTAAGCAGCGGGAACGAAATGTGCGACCGCGGGTCTGTTCTGCAGTCCGCGGACACTTGAAAACGCTTTTATCTGGAACCTATACAGCATGAGTTTGATGACGAAGCTTGGCCTGAAAACGCTGGTCGCGTCCTGCCTGATCGCAGCCGGCACCGCTGCACACGCCCAGTTGAACGTACTCGTGACCGGCGTCGGTTCGACCCAGTTTCCGATCGCGACGGCCAATTTCGCCAATGAAGCGAGTTCGCCGCAGCAAGTCAGCGCGATCATTCGCCAGGATCTGCAGCGCAGCGGCAAGTTCACGAATATCGACGCCGGCAGCGCGCCGGTCGCGGAATCCGATACGGTCGATCTCGGCGCGTGGAAGGCAAAAGGCGCGGACGCGTTCGTGTCGGGTAGCGTGAACAAGCTGCCGAACGGCCAATACGAAGTGCGCTTCCGGCTCTACGACACCGTCAAGCAGCAGAACCTGGGCGGCCTGTCGCTCGTCAGCGCCGAAAGCGGCCTGCGCATGAGCGCGCACAAGATCGCCGACTACATCTACGCGAAGCTGCTCGGCGGCCGCGGCGTGTTCGCAACGCGTCTGTCCTACGTCATTCAGACGGGCGGCCGTTATCAATTGCAGATTTCGGATTCGGACGGTCAGGACGCGAAGATCGCCCTCTCCAGCCCGGAACCGATCATTTCGCCGGCGTGGTCGCCGGACGGCACGAAGGTCGCATACGTGTCGTTCGAGAAAAAGAAGCCGGTGGTGTACATCCACGACCTGCCGACGGGACGTCGCGTAGTCGTGTCGAATCAGAAGGGCAACAACAGTGCCCCGTCGTGGTCGCCTGATGGCCGCAAGCTCGCGGTCGCGCTCTCGCGCACGGGCAACACGCAGATTTTCGAAGTCAACGCAGACGGCTCCGGCCTGCGCCGTCTGACACAAGGCAGTTCCATCGACACCGAGCCGTTCTACTCTCCTGATGGCAACTGGATTTATTTCACGAGCGATCGCGGCGGCCAACCGCAGATCTACAAGATGCCGGCGGCGGGTGAAAGCGCCGGCGCGGCCCAGCGGGTCACGTTTGCGGGTGCGTACAACACCAGCCCGCGCGTGAGTCCGGACGGCAAGCAACTCGCGTACATTTCGCGCACTGGCGGCGGCTTCAAGCTGTATCTGCAGGACCTCGCGTCCGGCACGGCGACGGGGCTGACCGACACGACGCATGACGAATCGCCGAGCTTCGCGGCGAATGGTCAGTACATCCTCTACGCCACCCAAGTGAACGGACGTGGCGTGTTGGCAGCCGTTTCGACCGACGGTCGCACGCGGCAAGTCTTGTCAGTTCAGGGCGGTGTGGTGCGCGAGCCGTCCTGGGGTCCGTTCATGCAATAAGTCCAGCAATAACGTTTCACATACAACGTTCAGCTACAACACAAGGAGAGGTACCATGATGTCGAAACTTCGTATCGGCCTGGCAGTTGCGATGGTCGGCGCATTGGCGGCGTGTCACTCGGGCGTGAAGCTCGACGAAGGCCAGAACAAGGGTGCAGTCGGCACGCAGCCGAACCCGACGGACGTGAAGCAGGTCAACATCGACCCGCTGAACGATCCGAACAGCCCGCTCGCCAAGCGCAGCATCTATTTCGACTTCGACAGCTATGCCGTGAAGGACGACTATCAGCCGCTGCTGCAACAACACTCGTCGTACCTGAAGAGCCATCCGGAGCGTCACGTCCTGATTCAAGGCAACACCGACGAACGCGGCACGAGCGAGTACAACCTCGCGCTCGGCCAGAAGCGTGCGGAAGCCGTGCGTCGTGCAATGTCGCTGATGGGCGTCGCCGATTCGCAGATGGAAGCCGTGTCGCTCGGCAAGGAAAAGCCGACGGCAACGGGTCACGACGAATCGTCGTGGGCACAGAACCGCCGTGCGGACCTCGTGTACCAGCAGTAATTTACTTAACGTAACCAGTCACGGGTGAGTCGCCCTATGTTGTATCGCTTTCCCTTGCTGCGCGCGGCCGCAGCCGCGTGTGTAGTCGGTTCGACGATGTTGAGTGCGCCCGCGCACGCCGGCGTCTTCGACGACAACGAAGCGCGTAAAGCCGTGCTCGATCTGCGCACGAAGACTGACAGCCTGTCCAGTCAGTTGCAGGCCGCGCAGCGCACGATCCTCGATCAGCAGAATCGTATCGACCAGCTCAATCAGCAGGTCGCGACGGTTCGTGGCCAGAACGAGGATCTGGCCAACCAGGTCGCCACGCTGCAGAAGCAGCAGAAGGACTATTACGCCGATCTCGATTCGCGCTTGAAGAAATTCGAGCCGCAGCAAGAGACGATCGATGGCGTGACGGGTTCGGTGCAGCCGGGCGAGACGGAAGCGTTCAACGCAGCGTCGACTCAGTTTCGTAACGGTGACTACAAGAATGCCGCGGCGTCGTTCAAGGCGTTCGTGGCGAAGTATCCGCAGAGCCCGTATCAGCCGACGGCGCGGTATTGGCTCGGCAATGCGCTCTATGCGCAGCGCGACTACAAGGGATCGACTGCGATCTGGCAGGACCTGGTGAAGAGTTATCCGACGCATCCGCGAGCGCCCGAGGCGTTGCTCGCAATCGCGAACAACCAGATCGAGCAAGGTCAGAAAGCGGCTGCCAAGCAGACGCTTCAGCAGATCATCTCGCAGTACGCCGGCACGGAAGTCGCGCAGACCGCACAGAGCAAGATGTCGCAAGTGAAGTAAGCGAAGCTGGAGTTTGGGGTTTCGCGCCTCTCGAGGAGAATGCCCGCGGGCAATGAAGCCGCGGGCGTTTTTCTTTCGATGATTTGATGATTCTTCAACCGAGCGGGTTGACAGATTCGCGAATCGAAGTTTATAATTTTGCCTCTTTCGGGTCGTTAGCTCAGCTGGTAGAGCAGCGGACTTTTAATCCGTTGGTCACAGGTTCGAATCCCGTACGGCCTACCAAGTATCAGGTAAGAAGCCCAGTCATTGCGACTGGGCTTTTTGCTTTGGGCGTTCGGTCCTTCGCATCACTGTTCCAGCAGCCTTAGCCGCGGCGTGAGCTCGAGCGCGGCGACGGCCTCGAACATATCGTTCGCTTCACTCAACGCACGGTCCGCTTCGGCCTTGCGCTTCTTGTAGCTCGAATGTCTGTTGAACCCGGCGCCCAGCAGCATCACGCCGACCAACGCGCTCGGCCAGACGAAGTACGCCGCGAGCAGGCACAACACGCCCCAGAACGTGTAGGGCCAGAGCTTCGGCTCGGCGGGTATCGAATTGCGCGCCAGCTCGATTCTGGCGAGCGCCCGTTCCAGTCCTTCGACGCAACCGCCGCGCTCCCGCAACCGCCCTTCTATTTCATAGACCGCGCGCATCGTCTTCTCCTTCGACGGAAGCGACAAGGAACCGATGTCCGTCAGCAAGCTGATCGATTCGTTGACATGCGCGAAGAATGGCGCCAACGACGCGAAGGTCTGTTCATGCTCGGGAAGCGCCATCGCTTTGCGGACGTCCGAACGCCCCACGCAGACCCCGTGCGAAAAGAAATATTGCTGGATCGCGCGCGATGTCCGGCTCTTGAGTCCCGCGAAAAATTCCTCGTTGGCCTGTTCCCTTCTACTCATTGTTTTCGCTCCTCGACATGCTGGGGCCTTATCCCCCGGCGCCGCTATTCTTTCCGCTTATGTCGAAGACCGTCACCCGAAAAATCCGAAAGCCTGATGGCCGCCCCGTCCGATCAAGACACGATTTGTCTCGATAGTTTCTATAATCAGGAGCAACCTTTCCTCGCCTGCGCATCATGACCTCCAGCCTCGACGAAGCCATCCTCCGCGTGCTCCCTACCGAGCGCGACGCGACCGCGTGGCTATCGACGCCCGAAGTCCGCAGACGTCTCGAAGAGCGCGGTCATCGCGTCGGCTATACGAAGAAGGTGCAGCGTCATCTGACGGCGCTCGAAGCCGACGCGCGCGTCGTATCCATGCTCAACGGCCGCGAGCTGCTCTGGCAGCGCAAGCCGTGGCTGCACGGCTTGCAGGAAGGCATGAGCGGTTTGATGAGCGCATCGGAGGCGGTGGCGTTTCACATCCTCCAGCGCTTTGCGGGCAACAAGCTGCCGAATGCCGTCACGCGCGACATCGATCCGCTGTTCAAGGCCGCCGAATCGCGGCTGTCGCAGGAAACGGCGGACAGCCGCATCTATCGCGCGTGGGCCGACAAGATCGATTCCGTCGATGGCGCTTTCACGCTGATTCGGCCGAAGCTGCGTCCGGAAATCTTTCAGACGGTCGCGACCGCTACGTTCTTCGAGCGCGAACTGCTCGTGCAGTATCGCGCGGCATATCGGGGCGAACGCAGCGACGAACCCCGCACGAAAAAGCTGTGGCCGCTCGCGCTGGTCGAATCCGCGGGCGTGATGTATATGGTCGCGCAAGATCCGAGTCGCGCGCCGCGTCCGGAGAAAGGCGAAACGGAATGGACGCGCGCGCTGTATCGGCTGGACCGGATTCGCTCGGTTTCCGAGTCGGGCGAATCTTTCACGTATCCGGACGATTTCAAGCTGCGCAAATACATCGAAACGCAGCAGGTCTTCGACTTTCTGCCCGAGCCGCCGGTGCTGCTCGAACTTGCGTTCGAAGGCAACGCGGGCAATCAGTTGCGCGAATCGCCGATGTCGAAGGATCAGAAAATCGACACGTTGCCCGACGGCCGCATGAAAGTCACCGGCACCGTCACGCCAAGTCTCAAGCTGCGCTGGTGGCTGCGCGCGCTCGGCGCGGGGGTCGAGATTCTCGCGCCGCAAGCGTTGCGTGACGAGTTCGCCGAGGATTTCGCCAAGCTGGCGAAGCGCTATCGGACGAGCTGACGCATCAACCCATATAACGCACGTTCACCTGCGGCCCGAAGATCTCGCGCACGATATCGACGAGATGATCGTGGTGGCTCAGAAAGATCACCTGCGTGCGTTTCGCGATCTGCGCGAGCACGCGCAAGCCGGCGCGCGCGCGGCTATCGTCGAAGTTGATGAAGAGATCGTCGGCGACGAACGGCAACGCCGACGCCTTCTCGCCATGCTCTTCCAGCGCCGCGAGCCGCAGCGCGAGATACAGCTGATCGCGCGTGCCCTCGCTCATGCCGGCGATATCCACATGCTCGCCGCTCGCGCGAATCGCGGACAGCGCCATCGGCTGACGATCGTAATCGACGACGAGCCGCGAGAACGTGTCGAGCGTGAGCGCCGAAAAAATCGTGCTTGCGCGCGACAGCATCGGTCCCTGACGGCGCTCGCGATAACGGTCGATCGCCCACTTGAGCAGCGTCGACGCCGTTTCGACCTTGACGAAGCGCTCGGCGGCATCGGACATCGTGGCGAGCGCTTCCTGGCGCTTCGCTTCGGCGCGCGCGGCGTTCGCTTCGCCTGAAATGGCATTGAGTTCGCGGCGCGCGGCGTCGAGTGCCGTCGCCGTTTCGCTCGCGATTCTCACCGATTCCGACAGCGCCGCGCCGATGCGCGACAACTCCGCCTGCACGTTCGACATGTCCGCGCCCTCCACTTCCGCGATGAGTTCGTCGAGCGTCAGGCCATCGCCGCCCTTGATGAGCGCGGCGCGCGCGTCGTCGACGGCGGCGGCCAGTTCGCGCTTCTTCTGCGATTGCGCGATGCGTGCCTGAAGCACGTCCGGCGTATCGACACCCGCCAGATCGTAGAGCGGACGCAGCGTCGCCTTCGCTTCCTCGACATCGGCGTGAGCGTGACGCACGTGCTCGCCCGCCGACGCGTGCTCCTTCTTCAAACGCTCACGCTCGCCATGCGCGGCGCAAGCGAGATCGAGACGCGCCGACAACGCCGTCGCAGTCGCGTTCGCGCCGAGCGCCGCGAGCGATTCGTCGAGTTCGCGCGCAAGGTGCGATGCCTCGGCGTCGAGCGCTGTTAGCGCCGCGCGCATCGCGTCGATCTGGCCGTTGCGTACGGTTTCGATGTGCGTCAGTTGCGCGCCGATCTTCTTCACCATGTCGATGGCCGCTTCCGCCGCCGCCTGCGAATCCGCTGCGTTCGCGAGTCCCGCTTTCGCGATCGCCGCCGACCACTCGCATTGCCAGCGTTCGAACGCTTCGCGCGCCGCTTTCGCCGCGCCTTGCCGCGCGATGCGCTCGGCTTGCGCTTCGTCGAGTTGCGCGGATACGTTGCGGCGCGTGACCGCGGCTTCGTCGATGGCCGCGATCTTCGCCTCGGCCAGATCGCAGAGCGCGTCGAGATCGGCGCGTGCGTGCGCGTCGTCCAGATGCCGCGCGAGTTCGTCGCGGCGCGCGCGGGAATCGGCGGCTTCGCGCGCGAGTTCTTCGGCGCGCGCATCGAGCGTCTGCGACGCGGCCAGCGCCTTGTCACGCGATGCGATCCACGACGGCGCATCGTCGAGCGACATGTCCGCGATCTGCGACTGCGCGGCGAGCGCGCGCCACGATTCGTCGAACGATGTCAGCGCCGATTCTGCTTCGCGCACGCTTTGCTCGCGTCGCGCGAGCGTCGATTCTTCGTTCGCGACGCGCCGCTTCAAGGCCGCGAGTTGCGTCGCGTGATTCACGGAACCCAACTGACGATCGGCGAGACCATCCGCCGCGTGCATCGCCGTTTCGAAACCGGAAGCGCCTCGATCGAGCGCGACGTCGCCGGACCGGATCGCGCGCCACGCTGCATCGCGCGACGTACGCGCGTCCCGAACCTGATCGCCCGTCACGACATCGTGCGTCTCGACCAGACTGTCGAGTTCCGATCGCACGGCGTGCAGCGCGTCCTGCGCTTCCTTCGCGCGATCGGCCGCGAGCGTCAGCCGCGACGACAGATCCTGCCGCTGCGCGCGCAATGCGGCGATGCGCTCCGCCGCCGGCAGCGTCATCGACTTGAGTTCGCCGATCGGACGCGACCATCGCCCGAGCGACGCCATGCCCGCTTCGAGCAACTGTTGCGCGTCGCGCTTCGCATCTTCGAGGCGCTGCTGCGTCGCGCTCGCATCGCGATACTTCTGCGCGGCACGCAATGCAGCGCGCAGACCCGGCGACGCATCGCCGTTCGCGATCGCCGCGAGCTTCGTTTGCAGCGTGACGATCTGCGCGGCGCATGCGTCGGCGGCTTGCTCCGCATTGCGCGCGGCGAGTTCGAGTTCGCCGCGTTCGAGCATCAGGCTCGTGACGGTCTGAAGCGCGAGCGCGCCGGGCATCGCGCCGCGCACGCCCGCTTCGTCGAGCGGCCAGCCGAGCTGCGCGCCGTCCTGCGCAATCTGGCGCAGCCGCAGCGCGACTTCCTGTTCGAGCCGCGCGATTTCGTTCGCGTGATCGGCACAGCGCTGTCGCGTGGCGTCGAGCGCACGAATGCGCGCTTGCGCGGCGAGGACCGCGTCGTCGATCACGATCGCGTCGAGATCGGCTTGCAACTGCGCGGCGGCTCTTGTGTGGACGTCCAGCGCGCTTTGCGCCGCCGCGAGCCGCTTCAGCGCGTTTTGCAGCGTCGCCTCGGCGTTCGCGGGCAGATCGACGGCATCGCCCAGTTCGCGCAATTCCGCGGCCTTCTCACGCCACACGTTCAAGTACGGCGCCACGCGCCTCACGCGCTCCAGCTTGGCGCGCTGCGTTTCGAGCTCCGTGCGGCGCGCGTCTTCATCGCGACGCTTCTCCTCCGCCTCTTCCACGGCGCCGTGCGCGCGACGCCACTGCGCCGTTCTCACGCTCGCCGTCTTCAGCTCGGCGGTGGCTTCGTCGTATTGCTTCAGGCCGATGTAATACGCGCGATCGCCCGACTTGCGCTTCGCCCACAGTCGATCGGCCTCGTCAGCGAGACGTTGGCGCACGTCGCCGAGACTCGCGATGCCCGCCGCCGATTGAAACAGCACCTGCCCGACATCGCTCGATGCATCGAGAATGGCTTCGCCGCCGCGCCGCAGCGCCTCGTGATTCAGGCAGTACATCTGCTCGAAGAAGCCTTTATCGGATGCGCCCAGAAACGTCGCCAGCGCGTCGGCGGGCAGCGCATCGCCGTTCGGCGTGCAGAGCGACGACTTGCGGCTCTTCGTACGATGGAACGCGAACGCGTCGCCGCCCGTTTCGATCGACGCCCCGAGCCGCAGATCGCTTTGCGGATGCACGAACGCAAGCGGCGAGCTATGCGGCATGCCGAAGAGCAACTCGGAAATCGCGTTCTTGATGGTGGATTTGCCCGCCTCGTTCGGACCGACGACAAAGTGAAAATCGTGTTCCGCCGCCGGAAACTCCACCGTGTGATCGGTGAATTTGCCGTAGCGGATGAGTTCGAGCTTGCCGATACGCATGCCTTACTCCGCGTCCGATAACTGCGCGATCAGCCCCGAGCGCACTTCGGCGACGAGCTTAGCGAGTTCGCCATTGCGCACGTGCTCGAGCTCCGGCACGGACTTCTGCAACTCGCTCGGCGCCTGCGACGCCAGTGCGATCAGCCTTTCCTTCAACATGCTCAGAAACTCCGGGTCGGATTCCGCTTCGATGAGAAGACCGTGAAGATCGGCGAGCGCATCGGTGCGGCCGGTGGCCGGCTCGCTGTGCGCGAGCGGCTCGGTCGCGATCCTCACTTTTTCGAGCCAGAGCCGGTCGTGGCTGATCGCGGCGATCTGCGCGAGGACTTCCGCGCGCAGTTGCGCTTCCAGCCCGAAGAGTTCGCCGTGCGCCGCGGTCGCGCCGGCGATCGTCACGCGCACGGCGTGCGGCACGGGCGCCGCGGACGATTCGACGAGCGCTTCGAGCGCACGTCCGACCGCGAGCGCGACTTCATCGAGCGTACCCGCCTGCGATGCGTCGACCGTCACGGCTTCCCAACGCAGCACGTCGATGAAAAGCCGCTCGACGCTCACCTCTTCCGCGTCCGAAACATTGACGATGACCGCGCCGCGCCGTCCCGTCTCGCGGATATTGCGTCCTTGCAGATTGCCCGGAAACACGATGGTCGACGCGTCCTGCCAGATCGCGTAATCGTGCACATGGCCGAGCGCCCAGTAGTGATATTCCTTCGCGTGCAGTTCGGCGACGGAGCACGGCGCGTAGCTCGCGTGCATCGATCCGCCTTCGAGCGCGGTATGCAGCACGCCGATATTGAAATATCCCGCGACCGGCGCCGGATACGCGGTGACGAGATTCGTCGTGACCGCTTTTTCCTTGAAGCTGTGGCCGTGAAGCGCGACCTTCAGATCCTCGATGAGAAAGGTCTGCGGCTTTCGCGTCGAGAAGGTGTGGACGTTGTCGGGCAACTGAAGCTGGCTCGTCATTTCGCTTTCGGCGTCGTGATTGCCGAAGAGCACGTACACCGGAATGCCCGCGCGACGCAGCCGCCCCATTTCACGGCAAAAGAAGATGCCCGTGTTGTGATCGCGCCAGGTGCCGTCGTAGAGATCGCCGGCGATCACCATGAAGTCGACTTGCTCGTCGACCGCCACCGACACGAGCTTCGAGAAGGCCTCGCGCGTGGCGTTGCGCAGCATGTCCGCGGGCGCGTCCGCGTAGGCGGAGAGGCCGTGCAACGGGCTGTCGAGATGGATGTCCGCCGCGTGTATGAAGCGCATGGCGCTCGCTCCTTTCAATGGGACCGACGATCATAGCAGCCGGTCAAGACACATCGTGTCCCGATCGACGATGCGTCTTCGGGACGCGATATGTCCCGCCCCGCTCGCAGAATCACTCGTCCGGATTCAACGCGAAACAAGGACCAGACGATGAACGCAACACTCGAACGAGACGCCACGATCACGAGCCCTTACACGCCGGGAAACGTCGATGCCGCAATCGGGCATCTGGAACGCGTGCTGTCGGCGGAAGGCGCGAATTCGCTGTTCGGCCAGACCTATTGGCGTACTCGCGTGCAGCAGGTGAGCGCGACGCGTGGCCTGCTTCACGAGCAGCGCGTGCGGCTGGAACGGCTGATGAAACTGCTGTCGGATGCGGGCCGCGTTCAGCCCTTCGAGCGCTGAACGGCTTGTGCCAGCGCGACGAATTCCGCGACCGGCACTTCCTCGGCGCGGCGCGTGAGATCGAAGCCGAGCACGTCGAAATCGATCGCGTCGCGGTACGCGCTCAGGTTGTTGCGCAATACCTTGCGGCGCTGCGCGAACGCGGCTTTGACGACGTCGCTCAGCACGGTTTCGTCGACTTCGGGCAACTCGTGCGGCGCGAGCGGAATCATCCGCACGATCGCGGAATTCACCTTCGGCGGCGGATTGAACGATTCGGGCGGCACGTCGATCAGCTTGTCCATCACGTAGCGGTATTGCAGCATCACCGAAAGACGCCCGTAGTCCTTGCTCGCGGGTTCGGCGATCATGCGCTCGACCACTTCGTCCTGCAGCATGAAATGCTGGTCGATGACCTTGTGCGCGAACGTCGTCAAATGGAACAGCAGCGGACTCGAAATGTTGTACGGCAGATTGCCGACGATGCGCAGCGTCGGCTTCTCACTTTCGAGCGCGAGCGAAGCGAAATCGAAGTCGAGTGCATCGGCGGAATGCACGACGAGCCTGTCGCCGAAACGCTTTTCCAGACGGCCGATCAGATCGCGATCCAGTTCGACGGCGTGCAGCGGCGACTCGGGCGTGGCAAGCCGCTCGATCAGGGGCTCGGTGAGCGCCGCGAGGCCCGGCCCTATTTCGACCATGCGCTCGCCGCGCTTCGGCGCGATCACATCGACGATGGAATCGATCACGCCCTGATCGACGAGAAAGTTTTGCCCGAAGCGCTTGCGCGCGAAATGGCCTTGGTGTTTGGTCGACATACTGATTCGAATTGATTGCGCGCGAGTTCAGGCGCTGCGCTTGTGGCGCGCCATCGTAACGGCGGCATCGATGGCGGCGATCATGCTGCCCGGATCGGCGCGGCCCGTGCCGGCGAGGTCGAGCGCGGTGCCGTGATCCACCGACGTGCGGATGATCGGCAAGCCGAGCGTCACGTTGATGCCTTCGCCGAAGGTCGCGTACTTCAGCACCGGCAAGCCCTGGTCGTGGAACATCGCGAGCACGCAATCGGCGTCTTTCAGATAGCGCGGCTGGAACAGCGTATCGGCGGGATACGGACCGGGCGCATCGATGCCGAGCGCACGGGCGCGTTCGAGCGCAGGCGTGATGACGTCGATTTCCTCGCGGCCCAGATAGCCGTTTTCGCCCGCGTGCGGATTGAGCCCGGTGACGAGAATGCGCGGCGCGGGCAAGCCGAAATGCGCGCGCAGATCGTGATCGATGATGGTGAGCGTTTCGACGAGACCGTCGATGCTGAGCGCCGCCGACACGTCCTTCAGCGGCAGATGCGTGGTCGCGAGCGCGACGCGCAACGGACGTTCGCTGGAACCCGCGAGCATCATCACGACGCGCGGCGTATGCGTGCGCTCGGCGAGGTATTCGGTGTGGCCGGTGAAGGGCACGCCGGCATCGTTGATGGTGCTCTTTTGCAGCGGCGCGGTGACGATGGCGTCGAAGCGGCCGGAGACCGCGCCGTCGATGGCGGCATCGAGCAGACCGAGCACGTAGCGCCCGTTCGCCGCATTCAGTTTGCCCGCTTCGGCGGGAACGGCGAGCGCGTGGTGTTCGATGTCGACCGAGTCGGGCCATGCGCCGCCCGCGCGGGACGTGAGCAGATCGCGATCGCCGAGCACCGTGAAGCGCGCCGATGGCCAGCGCTCGCGCGCCTCTCTTAGCGCCGCCGCCGTCAGTTCCGGGCCGACGCCGGCTGGCTCGCCGGTCGTAATGGCGATGGCGAGCGGTCGGGCATCGGCATTCATGCTGTTACTGCGCTTGGGCAGCGACGCCCTTGTACTGCACGTACGCGGTGTCGCGCAGTTCGCGCAGCCAGTCGGAATACGCCTGCTCGGCCTTGCGCTGGCCGATCGCCTGACGCGCGATGTCGAGTTGCTGCGACGCCGATCCTTCCGCATCGCGGCGAGCGAGCACCTGAATCAGGTGATAGCCGTACTCGCTGCGCACCGGATCGCTGACCGCGCCGTCCTGCAGGTTGTTCATCGCGCGCTCGAATTCCGGCACGGTCTCGCCCGGGCTGATCCAGCCAAGATCGCCGCCTTGCGACGCCGAACCGTCCTGCGAATACGTACGCGCGAAGTTGGCGAAATCGCCGCCGTTCGCGACCTGCTGCTTGATGTCAAGCAGCCGCTGGCGCGCGGCCTGTTCCGACATACCGTCCGACACGCGCAGCAGGATGTGGCGCACGTGCGTCTGCACGAGTTTCGGCGCATCGCCGGCGGTGCCCTGGCTCGCGCGGCGATCCACCAGCTTGATGATTTCGAAGCCGCCGTCGGTGCGCAGCAGCGTCGGCACGACCTGGCCCGGACGCAGCGTCGACACTGCGGTCACGATGCCCGCCGGCA
This sequence comes from Caballeronia sp. NCF2, assembly GCF_023631205.1. Classification (NCBI taxonomy): domain Bacteria; kingdom Pseudomonadati; phylum Pseudomonadota; class Betaproteobacteria; order Burkholderiales; family Burkholderiaceae; genus Caballeronia; species Caballeronia sp. NCF2. Next base: position 128,717 of record NZ_JALQDN010000028.1, read on the forward strand.
GCGAGCCGGGCGCGCGAAAACCGAGATCCCCGCCCTTGCCGGCGTCCGTGTCCTGCGAATTCTGCTTTGCGAGCTTCGTGAAATCGTCGCCGGCTTGCGCCTGCTTGAGCACGGCTTCGGCCTGCGCCTGAACCTTCGCGACTTCGCTTTCCGGCGCGTCCGACGGCAGCTTGAACATGATGTGCTGCAAACGCAGATCGCTCGCGTTGCGCGCGCCCGGACCGCGCTGGCTGGCGATGTAGTTCGCCACTTCGCCGTCGGACACGGTGATCTTGCTATCCACTTCCTTTTCGCGCAGCTTCGAGAGCGTGAGCTCCGTGCGCGCGTCGCGCATGAACGTGGACCAAGGCACGCCCTGCGCCTCGATGCGCGAGCGGTAGACGTCGAGCGTCATCTGGTTTTGCTGCGCGAGACGCGCGAGCGTGCGGTTCACGGTGGCGTCGTCGATGACAATGCCGTCTTCCTTCGCCTTCTGGAGCTGAATGCGCTCGATCACCATCTGATCGAGCACTTGCCGCTGCATCTGATCGGCAGGCGGCACCGGCGCGTTTTGCTGCTGGAGACGCTTGACGATGAGGGCGGTGCGCTCTTCCAGCTCGCGCTGCGTAATGACGCCGTCGTTCACCACCGCGACGACGGAATCCGCGACCTGCACATTGCGATTCGACAACGCCTGCGCACCGGCCGGCGAACTCAGGATCAGCGCGCCGACGAGCACGCCCGCTGCGATTGCCGTCGATCGAAACATATTCACGTTTGCCACAGATACTCCATCAAATACGGACTTCACCGTTCGTGTCCTGCTTGTGTGTCCTGCCCTGCGCGGCCGCCGACGCGCTCTTCGCTGCACGTCCGTGGACGCCGCGAGCCCGATCCGGCCTCACTCGTAATCGCTGTACCGGGAGAGCGGCGGCGCCGCCGCCGGCGGAGGCTGATAACCCTGAACGCTCGCGCGGAACGCGCTGACGAGCCCGTTGTCGACGTTCGACAAGCCCTTGAACGTCAACTGCGCGAGCACGCGCGTGCCCGAGGACGGCTGGCCCAGCGTGTTCACGCCGTTGGCGTACCGCTGCATGCCGAAGCCGAACGCCCAGCAGTCGGCATCGTACTGGAAGCCCAGAAGCCCGTCGACGAGACGATGGCTCGCGAGATCATAGTTCACGCGGCCGACGGCATAGAGACGGTTCGTGAGCGGCCATTCGCCCGAGACCAGGATCTGGTTGATCGGCTCGTTCACCAACGTTGTCTGGTTCGAACGCGTGTAGCGATAGCCGACGTTGATCACCTTGCGCGCGCCGGGACTGAACGCAAAACCGATGCTCGAGCGCACGAGCTGGTTGTTGTCCACATTATATTGGAACGCAGTTTCCGAAGCGAAACCAGCGCCCAGCTTGATGGCCGCGCCGGCGATCAGGTCGGAGTGCTTTGCCTGCCCCGGCGGCTGATCCGGCGAGATCGTGACGCGCTGGCTCTGGAAATAATACTGCTGCGCGATGACGAAACGCGCACGCTCGTCGCCCGTCGCCGGGTTGATGAAGCGCGTGGTCAGGCCGGCCGTCAGCCGATTTGCGTCCGCGATCCGGTCGTTGCCGACGAACGTGTTCGGCGTGTAGATCTCCGCGAGACCGAAGTCGGCTTCGGCGGTATCGAAAATCGGCGCAAAGTCCTGGTTGTGATACGGTGTGTAGACGTAGTAGAGCCGTGGCTCCAGTGTCTGGATGTAGTCCTGCCCGAAAAGCCGCACAGAGCGATCGAACACGAGGCCTGTGTCGAAGCTGAGCGTCGGGATTGACTCGGTAAAACTCTTGGGCTGTCCCGCGACCGGTGGCGACGAACCCGCGACCTGCGTGGTCGCGATATGGCTCAGATCGTACGACGCGAAGTGCCATTGCACTTTCGGCGTGACGAAATAGCCGGGCGCATTGATCCCGTAGCTCAGGTACGGATTGAAGTACAGCCGGTTGCCGTCGGTGGCGCCCTCGGTCGTGATCGTGAAGCGCGTGGTGTCCAGTTCCGCGCCGTAATCGAAGCCCCCGACGTTGTACTTGTTGTACTGAACGTTGACCTGCGGCTCGCGGGCGTACGGCGGCGTCGAGGGTTGCAGCGTCTGCCAGCGCTGTTCGCGCGCGAGCACCGACCACGGGCCGTTGTTGTACGTGAGCCCCGCTTCCTGCTGATACAGCAGTTGCGTGCCGTTCAGGAACTGATTCGAAGCGTTGCCCAGGTCTTCCGGATATTGGTCGTCCGAAACCTTGTTGTAATTGATATAACCGCCGAAGCCGCTACCGAAGTTCTGACGGTGCTGCCAGAAGATCGCATAGCGGTTCGAGTGCGTCACGCGATCGTCGGGCAGGTAGTTGACGTCGAGCGAGCCTGAGTACGTGGGCGACAGGTAGCGATACGTCGCCTCGCCCAACACGCCGCGCTTCGTCATGATGCGCGGCGTGACGGTCAGATCGCGATTGGGCGCGATATTGAAATAGTACGGGACCGTCAGTTCGAAGCCGGTCGTCGAACTGAGCGTGAAGGTCGGCGGCAGAAGGCCGCTGCGACGGTCGCCGGTCAGCGGAAACGACAGCCACGGGCTGCCGAAAACCGGCACGCCCTGGAAGAACAGCACGCCATTGTGCGCGATGCCCTCTTCAGCGCCGGTGTCGAAATCGAACGACGTGCCCTTGATGTACCACGCCGGATCGGACTCGCACTGGCAGGCCGTATACGTGCCGTGGTCGATGCGCGCCCGCTCGTTGTCGATCATGTCGGCGCGGGCGGCGCTGCCGGAGCCACCCGTGAGGTTGAAACGGTACTTCGGGTTCGTCATGAACCCTTCATTCGCTTCCACCTTCAGATGCGCTTCGGGACCGACGAACGACACGCCGTTGTTGATCAGCCTGACATTGCCGAAAGCATCGGCCATGTCGGTGTCCTGGTCGTAGTGGAGCGCGTCGCCCTTGATGACCGTGACCGTGCGCCGGATCTCCGCCGAGCCCTTCGCCGCCATGTCTTCGTCGGTCGTGCCCGTCGCCTTGTCACTGAGGAGGAAGGTCGAGGGCTGCTGGCCGTTTTGCAGCGGGCGTTCCTGGAGCTCCGGCGCGAGGCGCAGGCTGCCCGGGCCGTCGAGCGGCTGCGGATAGGCGGCGTCGCCCACGAGCTGCGCGTGGGCAAGAGCGGGCATCAAGCCTGGAACGGATAGAAGCGCAGCGACGAGCCGCCGCCTGCGTGGCTTGTCGTCGCCTTTGATTTTCGATACGGGAAACTGTCGTGGCGGCATGTATGGGTGGCGGTTCGATCCCGTTCGCGTCCCACGCGCCCGATGCCGCCGGGCAGGCGGCCGCGCCTTTCCGCAGTCACGAACTTGACGGTCCGTTGCTAAGCGGGGACGACACTCGATCGAACGGTGACGCTCACAGTCGTCGGGAGCCTGGTGCCAGGCGTGAAACGGATCGCTTAAAAAAGTCGTGGGGTATTATATGGCAAGATGTTTGGCCCCTCGAATTTATGACGCACATTCCTTCCGACGCCCGCCTGAACCAGCTTCGCTCGTGGCTCGAAAACGTCGCCGGACGCTACCGGCTGAACGTCGCGAGCCTCGCTCCCGCCTCCGCCGATGCCAGCTTTCGCCGCTATTTCAGGCTCGAGAGCGATTCGGCGTTCGGCAAAACGCTCATCGCCGTCGATGCGCCGCCGCCGGAAAAATGCCGCGAATTCGTGCAGGTCGCCGGGCTTCTCGAGGCCGCGAACGTGCATGTGCCGAAAGTTTTGGAAACGGATTTCGACGCCGGTTTCATGCTGCTCACCGATCTCGGCACGACGACTTACATGTCGGTGCTCGACGAAAAGAACGCGCGGCCGATGATGCGCGCCGCGATCGACACGCTGATCCGCTTTCAGCAAACCGCGCGCGAAGGCGTGCTGCCGCCGTTCGACGAGGCGTTCCTGCGCCGCGAGATGGAGCTGATGCCCGAGTGGTTCATCGGACGCCATCGGGGCCGTGAAGTCACCGCCGACGAACGCAAGACGCTCAACGCCACGTTCACGCTGCTGGTGCAAAGCGCGCTCGCGCAGCCGCAGACTTTCATGCTGCGTGACTTCATGCCGCGCAATCTGATGGTGTGCGAGCCGAATCCGGGCGTGCTGGACTTTCAGGACGCGGTGTACGGCCCGATCACGTACGACATGGCCTCGCTCATGCGCGACGCGTTCATCAGCTGGGAAGAAGAGTTTCAGCTCGACTGCGTCGCGTATTACTGGGGGCGCGCAAAAAAGGCCGGACTTCCCGTCGATGAGGATTTCGGCGAGTTCTATCGCCAGCTCGAATGGATGGGCCTGCAGCGCCACATCAAGGTGCTCGGCCTCTTCGCGCGGATTCACTATCGCGACGGCAAGCCGCGCTATCTCGCCGATCTGCCGCGCTTCATCGGTTATGCGCGCAAGGTCGCGGAACGCTACGCGCCGCTGTGGCCGTTCGCGCGTCTGCTCGATTCGCTGGAAGGGCGCGCGGTCGATGTCGGCTACACCTTTTAATTCACGATGACGCACGCTTTGAAAACGGCGATGATCTTCGCCGCCGGACGCGGCGAACGCATGCGCCCGCTCACCGACCTCTGTCCGAAGCCGTTGCTGCCGGTCGGCGGAAAGCCTTTGATCATGTGGCAGATCGAGCGTCTCGCGGCGGCGGGCGTCGAAACGATCGTCATCAATCATGCGTGGCTCGGCGATCAGATCGAAAGCGCGCTCGGCGACGGTTCTCATAGGGGCGTCGAGCTGCGCTATTCGGCCGAGACCGAAGCGCTGGAGACGGCGGGCGGCATCGCACGGGCGCGTCATCTGATCGGCGATGACGTGTTCATCGCGGTAAGCGGCGACGTCTTTTGCGACTTCGATTACGCGACCTTGCGCGAGCGCGCCTCGACGCTCGCTTCGATGCCCTCGCCCGGCATGCATCTCGTGATGGTGCCGAATCCGCCGTTCCATCCGAAGGGCGACTTCGCGCTGAACGACGGCACGCTCGCGCTGGAAGGCGAGCCGCGCTATACGTTCGGCAACATCGGTCTGTACGACACGCGCATGTTCGACGATCTCGCACCCGGCACGCGCCGCGCACTCACGCCGTACTATCGCGAAACCATCGCGGCCGGGCGCGCGAGCGGCGAGCTCTACGAAGGCCGATGGGAAAACGTTGGCACGCCCGCGCAGCTCCGCGCACTCGACGAGGAACTGCGGGCGGGGTGAGCTTCGGAGATTGGGACGCATCCGATGGTAAAATGCGCGGTTCTCGCGTCTTTTCCTTCCATTGCGACAAGCAATCATGTCCGATACCCGTCCCGATACCCTCTTTGCGCTCACCGCGCTCTCGCCGCTCGACGGCCGCTATGCCGCCAAGACCGAAGCCCTGCGCGACTGGCTTTCCGAAGCCGCGTTCATGCGCCATCGCGTGACGGTTGAGATTCACTGGCTGATCGCGTTGTCGCGCGCGGGTTTGGCCGAAGTGCCGCGCTTCTCCGACGCTTCCGAACAGTTCCTGCTGGGCCTCGCCGAGCGCTTCACCGCGCACGATGCGGCGCGCATCAAGGACATCGAACGCGTGACGAATCACGACGTGAAGGCCGTCGAATACTGGCTCAAGGAGTCGGTCAAGGGTCAGCCGGAACTGGAGCGCGCAAGCGAATTCATCCACTTCGCGTGCACGTCGGAAGACATCAACAACACATCGCACGGTCTGATGCTGGCCGGCGCGCGCGAACGCGTGATTTTGCCCGCGCTGCGCTCGGTGCATGAACGTCTCGTGAAGCTCGCGCACATGCACGCAGAGCAGCCCATGCTTTCGCGCACGCACGGTCAGCCCGCCAGCCCGACGACGCTCGGCAAGGAAATCGCCAATGTCGCGGCGCGTCTTGCGCGCGCGATCACGCGTATCGAGAAGGTCGAACTGCTCGGCAAGATGAACGGCGCGGTCGGCAACTTCAACGCGCATCTGTCGGCGTATCCGGACTTCGACTGGGAAGCGTTCTCGAAAGATGTCGTCGAAAATCGGCTGAAGCTCACGTTCAATCCGTACACGATCCAGATCGAGCCGCACGATTACATGGCCGAACTGTTCGACGCCGTCGCGCGCGCGAACACGATTCTGCTCGACCTCGATCGCGATGTGTGGGGCTACATTTCGCTCGGCTATTTCAAGCAGAAGACGAAGGCCGGTGAAATCGGCTCGTCGACGATGCCGCACAAGGTCAATCCGATCGACTTCGAGAACTCAGAAGGCAATCTCGGCCTCGCGAACGCGACGCTGCGCCATCTCGCGGACAAGCTGCCGGTCTCGCGCTGGCAGCGCGATCTGACCGATTCGACGGTGCTGCGCAATATCGGCGTCGCCTTCGGGTACTCGCTACTCGCTTACGACGCGCTGATCCGTGGCCTCGACAAGCTCGAAGTGAACGCGGCGCGTCTGAACGAAGATCTCGACAATACGTGGGAAGTGCTGGCCGAGCCGGTGCAGACGGTGATGCGCCGCTACGGCATCGAGAACCCGTATGAGCAATTGAAGGAACTGACGCGCGGCAAGGGCATCACGCGCGAGGCGCTGCAGACGTTCATCGGCGGGCTGGCGATTCCGGCCGACGCGAAGAAGCTGCTCCTTGAGATGACACCCGGCTCGTATATCGGCAAGGCGGTGGAGCTGGCGAAGCGGATCAGCTAAGCAAAAAGACAAAAGCCCCGGAATTCCGGGGCTTTTTTCATTGGAGCGTCATTTGCGCGTCTTCAACTTCTCGAGCACGTTGTCGACGATCTGCTCGGGCGTGAGCTCGATGCTTTCCGTAATCGCCTCGTCCTCGCCGGGTTCTTCCAGTGTGTCCAGTTGGCTCTGCAACAGCGACGGATCGAAGAAGTGTCCGGTGCGCGAACCGAGACGCTCGCGAAGCACATCCATCGTGCCGTGCAGATAGATGAAGCACACGTCGCGATCGCCGTCGCGCAGGATGTCGCGATACGAGCGTTTCAGCGACGAGCACGTGAATACCGCCGTCTCGCCCGCACGCTGCTTTTCCTCGATCGCGGCACGAATGGTCTTGAGCCACGGCCAGCGATCCTCGTCGGTCAGCGGGATGCCCTTGTGCATCTTCTCCTTGTTCGCGGCGCTGTGGAACGCGTCGCCGTCGGTGAAAGTGCAGTGCAGCCGCTCCGCCAGCATCTCGCCGATGAGGGACTTGCCGGCACCCGACACGCCCATTGCGATCAAAATCATCGAAGTCTCCTTACACGAACATCGCGAGCACGAAGGTCAAGCCCAGGCCCATCAGAGAGATGATCGTTTCGAGCAACGACCACGTCTTGAACGTCTGACCGACCGTCATCCCGAAATACTCTTTGATCAACCAGAAGCCGCCGTCGTTCACATGCGAGAAGATCAGCGAGCCGGAGCCGGTGGCGAGCACCAGCAGTTCCGGGCTCGTGTGACCGCCCGCCGCGGCGGCGATCGGCGCAACGATGCCGCAGGCGGTGGTCATCGCGACCGTGGCCGAGCCTGTCGCAAGACGGATCAGCGCGGCGACGAACCAGCCAAGCAACAGCGGCGACAGGCTCGCCGACGACGCGGTCGCGACGATCTGCTGCGAAATGCCGCTATCGCGCAGAACCTGGCCGAAGCCGCCGCCAGCGCCGACGATCAGCGTAATGCCCGCGATCGGCGCTAGGCACTCGCCGCAGAACTTCTGAATCTGCTCACGGTTGAAGCCCTGCTTCGCGCCGAACGTCCAGAAGCTGACCAGCACGGCGATCAACAGCGCCATATCCGACTGGCCGATGAAACGCAGCAAATCGTTCGGCAGCGTTTTCGGCGTGAAAACCAGATCGGCCCAGCTCCCGATCAACATCAGAATGACTGGCAGCAGAATGGTGAACAACGTGATGCCGAAGCTCGGCAAATCGCGCTTCTTCTCGGTATCGCCGTGCTTCTGGGTGAACTGGTCGGCGAGCGCGTTGGCGTCGGGCAGCTTGATGTATTTGTGGATCAACAGCGCGAACAGCGGGCCGGCGACGATTGCAGTCGGCACGCCGACGATCAGACCGTAGGCGATTGTCTTTCCGATATCGGCGTGGTACGCCTGCACCGCGAGCAACGCAGCCGGGTGCGGCGGAATCAGACCGTGCACGACCGAGAGACCCGCCACCATCGGCAGACCGATCAACAGCAGCGACTTGCCGGTGCGCTTCGCGACGTTGAACGCAATGGGAATCAGCAGCACGAAGCCCACTTCGAAGAACACCGGCAAGCCGACGATGATCGCGACGACCATCATCGCCCAGTGAATGTTCTTCTCACCGAAGAGATTGATCAGCGTATTGGCGATGCGCTCGGCTCCGCCCGATTCGGCCATCATCTTGCCGAGCATCGTGCCAAGGCCGACGACGACAGCAATGTGACCGAGCGTATTTCCGTTGCCGGTTTCGAACGACTTCACGATTTTGTCCATCGGCATGCCGACCGCGAGGGCAAGCAATACGGACACGATCATGAGAACGAGGAACGGGTAAACCTTATAGCGGGCGATCATCAGGATCAGAACCGCGATCGCGATCACCGCGTAGAGCAGTAGCATGCTCCCGTGGACGGCTGGCATAACGCCTCCTTGATTTTGTTGAGGTTTTCTGCGCTATGTATGCGTTTGCCGTCGTTGCACTGCACACGCGGCAACATCCGGCAAGCGCAAACACGGCGCTGGGCAACGGAATTTTACTTGTAAGCGAGGAAGTCGGCCGAGAAATGGCAGCGAGAAGCGCGCGCGCGCGAAACGCGGCCCCGCTCCCCACCGGACGTCCAATTGGCGCGCGCGGCTTCCGCTTGGCCTTGAGCTGCGGATTGTCGGCGCGGAACCACGATTACTTGGCGATCCTTGCAATCCGGGCGGCGTCCCGCCACACGGAACATGTCGTCCGGATCGCTAGCTTCTTGCCGGTAAGCCGCTAATGTGGCGCCCTGACCGTCTGCCAGGTTGCATACCGCGCCGCCAGAACTCTTCTTGCCTCGCGCCATGGCATCTCGGCGACTCAGCACCCCCCCGGTTAAAAGTAATTCAGCGGATTTTCCCAATGCTGCGACACGACGATATCGGTATGCTTGGCAAGATACGTCGAGGTGTCGAAGCGTCCGAGAAACACCGCCTTGTGATTCCGCACGATGTCCAACTGGTTCTTCAGCGCAATGAATTCGCGGCACTGCGTGGCCAGATGCTGCGCGTTGGTCACCTGAAGCAATTGAATGTCGTCAGGCCGTTCGCGATAAGCCAATTCCGCGATCATCGCCGGATAAAGACAGAATTTCACGATAATGATATTCGGCTCCATCACGCTCAGGCGACGCGGCCCGCGTGCGGCTGATGCTCGCCCGAATGCGGCGACGAAGCGGTACGCGCCTTCAGGAAAATGGGGCTCCAGATGAATTGCACCATCCGCGCGGTTTGACGACGCATGACTTCAAAGTACGGCGCGCTGATGTTCGCAACTTGCGGAATTCAGATGTCGTCGTAGCGTTGATTGACGAACAGGTTGTCGCCGAAAGTCGGTCTTTTGAACAGAATCGACTCCATCGCTTGGACGTATTCGAAACCGCAACAATAAGAGATGAGGCGCGCGCACCGCTCCTTCAGATAAGCCGTCGCGTTCGCGTCGATCTGGCCACCAAGCTCGATCAACACATCGACCTTGTCCTTCGCATCATCGAATGTGACGGTGAGCCAGCGCTCGAGATCCCAGGGCAATTGGTTCGTGTTCGCCACATGCGTCGTGTTGAGGAGCACGACGCTCTCGACGTTCGGACAGTTCTTGAGTGCTTGCGCGAGAAACACCGCGTTCTGCTTGATACCGTTGTTCCACAACGTTTCGGCCTCGTGGAACAGGCCGATCGTATGCCAGTTCGCAACTTCTTCATTCCCGTTAACGCCGTTGCCTCGCGGCAGATGCTTGAATCCCGAACTCACGCCTTCGCGTACACGGCCTCGATCGCCCGCGTGTAGATCCGCACGTTGTCTTCGTTTTCCGGGTCGAGCGTGTGAAGGAACTTCTTCGCGGTCGCGCGATAGCTTTCGAGATTGGCATCGTGCTCGGCGAAGGCGCGAAGCAACGCGCGGCCACCCTCTTCGCAATCAAATTCGTGATAGCGATAGCCGCACTCGCCGATAAGATGCGAGTTGTGAATCAGCGGATAGCCGCCGTAGAGCGCTTCGTAATAAACGTAGTTCTGCGGGTTTTCCCACTGATGGCTCACGACCGCATCGACGGAGGCCGGCACGATATGCGCGAAGGGGAAGCGTCCCTCGAAGTTGCCAAGCCCGTGTCTCACGTAATCGAGGCTATGCGCAAAGCCGACGAACGCCGCGTGATCCTTCAGCTTGAACGTGTTGTAGGCCCACACGCGTTCGAGCATGTCCGGATTCTCGCGATGCGCCGCGTCGCAGGCGAGCATTGGGATATAGCTCGTTTTCACCATGCAGACGTTCGGCTCGAAAATGCCCACGCGCCAACGGCGGCGCCCCGGCTGATAACCGAACTTCTGACCGTTGGGCAGCTTTGCCGCTTCACGTTCGAGTACGACCGGGCTCCACAGGTGTGGCATCAGCTTTACCGGCGCGCGGAAGAGCGTTTCGAAATACGGTTTGCAACTGACTTCGTATTCGGGCGGCGTCCAGACTTCGTCGTAAGGCGCGCCCGAAATCAGCAGCGCGTGCTGGAGATTGAAGACCATGCGTTCGATATCGATGACATAGTCGTTACCGACACGCATCGTGATGACCTTGCCGCCCTTCTCGCGGAACTTGATCGCCCATTCCTTGCTGAGCTGCGCGCTCATTTCGATCATGACGTCGAGTTTCGACATGGCCGTTTCCATGTCGATGAGCGGCACGGGTGAATCAGACAGGAAGCGCTTTGCGTCTTCGGGGCCGCCGTCGCCGCCGCCCGTCACGAGATAAGTCGATTTCACGCGCGGCGAGCGCATGAGCAACATCACGAGATAAAGGCAGTTCTGGAAGATGCCGTTTTCCCACAGCGACTGCTCGCCTTTGCGGATAAAAATGGAAACGCCGACGGTGATCCGCTCCGGCATGCGGGATTTGCTTTGCATGTTCATACGCCTACCTCGAGCTTGCTTCCCGCACAAAGGATGATCAACCGTTCTGCGAACGCATCCAGGTTGGCTTGATTGAAAGGACTGACCGCGTCGATGACGCGCTGTGCATCTGCGCGATATGCATTGAGATTGTCGTCATGCTCACGGAACGCGCGCAGCAACTGACGTCCGCCCTCTTGCGCGTCGAAACCCGGATAGTAGTAACCGGCGTCCTTCAGCCACGGCGAATTGTGGACGAGGGGATAGCCGCCATAAAGCACATCCAGGTACAGGTAATTCTGATCGTTGCCCCACTGATGCGACACGACTGCATCGGCGTATTGCGCCATGAAACCAGCGATATCGTTACGGCCATGGAACGTCGCCTTCGAGGCTTTCACAATGTCGAGCGAGTTGGCCATGTACATGAGCGTCGGGTGATCTTTCATGTGCATGGAATTGAGCACATGCATGGCGGACACGCTCGAACGATCCGCGCGATACGCCTCTTCGCAGACGAGCATTGGAATGCTCGACGTTTTCACCACCGAAATATTCGGCTCGAAGATTGCGACCCGGAAACCTTGCGGCTGGATGGCCGGTTGGGCCGACTTGTCCGCGCGGCGCTCGTAGCCGAAGCGCAGACCGTGCTCCTCGACTTCGACGATACGGCTCTCGATGAACTGCGGATGCCAGATGAACGGAATGATATGAACGGGACAGCGATGCAGCATACGCATCATCGGGACGAAAGCACGATCCTTCAACATCAGCCAGACCTGGTCGTAACGGTCCGCGCGCATGACGTGCACGGGTTTGTCGAACACCGGCGCTTCGACGAGCCCGACGTACGGCTGGCCGCAGCAGTAGTACGCGACTTTCTTGCCACGCGCGCGCATGAGATCGAGCCATTCGGTGTCGAGCGCGCCGCCCATTTCGAAGATGACGTCGACGGCGTCGGTCGCATCATGCGTCCGCATGATGCGCAGGCCTTTCGACGCGGCGTCCACCTGCGGCGGCAATGCGTTCTGGTCGCCCACGTCGATGAGCGAAACACTCTCGATGAACGTAAGCTTTTGAAGCGCTTCCGACAAGAAGATCACGTTCTGGCCCAGGCCGTTTTGCCAGATGCTTTGGCCTTGATGTGTGACGACTGATATTCCGACTCGGATGGTCATCGGATTGGCATCGTTTCGGCCGGCACACTGTTGAACGCTGATGCGGCGGGATCGGCGTTGGTGCGAGCAGCATCGCGCGGAAGTACGGAGGCATGGTGCAGCATGCGCCGAACCGTCCTGATTCGCTCCCGCGATTAAATATATCGGGAACTTCTGAAAGCTAAATATATAGAAAAATCTCTAGAATTCCCAGTGAACCAGGGATTAATGAGACAAGTCCTATGCGAGTCTTAAAATGCGCAAAACGTCTTAAACACAATGCGTTTCGAAATTTGGATTTATACGATTGAAATATTGATCGAATCGCTTGACGAAAAAACTTGATGTTCGCGTGCTCGACTGCCGGCGCACGCGAAAGCATGTCTGAAGAGAAGCATCGTCGGGCGCGAATTGCCCTGACCGAAAGGCGAAAAAACAAAATGCGCCCGGCCGCTCGCACGGCCGTGACGCGTTTTCGATTAGTGCAGCAATTTACTTATGCGGCGCCAATTCGCTCGCCGCCCGCGCGAGGCGCGTGACTTCCTCCCAATTCTGCGCGGCGAGCGCGGCCTTCGGCGTGAGCCACGACCCACCGACGCACACCACATTCGGCTGCGCCAGGAAGCTCGACGCGGTTTCTGCCGTGATGCCGCCCGTCGGACAGAATTTCAGGTTCGGGAACGGTCCGTAGAACGCCTGAAGCATCGGAATGCCGCCCGCCTGTTGCGCCGGAAAGAACTTGACGATTTCATAGCCGAGTTCCATCGCCGTGATGATATCGCTTGGCGTCATCACGCCCGGCAGGAGCGGCAATCCGGCGTCCTGCGCCGCCTTGTGCATGTCCTTGGTGAGACCGGGCGATACGCCGAATTGCGCGCCCGCCTTCTTCGCCTGCGCGCAATGCTCCGGCTTCGTGATGGTGCCCACGCCGACGACGATATCGTCCGCCAGTTGGCTCGCGCGCTCGATCGCACCGATGCCCGCCGGCGTGCGCAGCGTGATTTCCAGCACCTTCACGCCGCCTGCATGCAGCGCACGCGACACGTGCTCGCCTTGCTCGATCGTTTCGAAAGCCAGAACCGGGATCACCGGTCCCAGACGCACGATTTCGCTTACCGTTTTCATTTGATACGACTCCTGGTTTTTGAGCGGCGCCCTTGGGGTCTGTCCGCGGGTTTCTCTCAGGTCCCGGGCGATGCGCCCTTCGTTGTTCCGTTCAGTGATTCGTGGCGTGCGCCTTGTTCAGCGCCGACGCCGCCGCCCGCGCATTGTCGCGAAGCGCGTTTCGTTCGGGCGCGGCGGCCGTCGCATGAGCGTGTCCGTCGTGGCTTGCTGCCGCGCCGATCAACGCGCCGAAGACCGACGCGCCCTGCTCCGCCGGCAACGCCGCGCTGCGAAACACGCCGAACAACTCGCGGCCGAAGCCCGCTTCGTTGTCCGCCTGATGCAGCGGAGCCTCGACTTCGCGTGATGCCCACTCGTTCGCATCGATTTCGATGTCGAGCACGCCCGCGGGTGCGTCGATCACGAGCATATCTCCGGTGCGGACCTTGCCGAGCGGGCCTTGCAGCAGCGCTTCCGGCGATACGTGAATGACCGCCGGGACCTTGCCCGATGCGCCCGACATGCGTCCATCGGTCACTAACGCGACGTGAAAGCCCTGATCCTGCAATACGCCCAGAAGCGGCGTCAATCGATGCAACTCCGGCATGCCATTCGCGCGCGCGCCCTGGAAACGCACGACGGCGACGAAATCGCGCTTCAGTTCGCCCTTGTCGAACGCTTCCTGCACTTCTTCCTGCGAATTGAAGACGATGGCCGGCGCCTTCACCACACGATGCTCCGGCGCCACCGCCGAAATCTTGATGACGCCGCGCCCGAGCTTGCCCTGCATCAGCCGCAGTCCGCCGTCCGGCTGGAACGGCTCGCCGATCGCGCGCAGCACCTTCGTGTCGTGGCTCTCTGCCGCGCCGTCGACCCATTGCAGTTTGCCGTCGATGAGCTTCGGCTCCTTGGTGTAATGCGACAGCCCTTTGCCGACGACCGTCTGCACGTCCTCATGCAGCAGCCCGCCTTCGAGCAGATTGCGCACGAGGAACGCGACGCCGCCTGCTGCGTGGAAGTGATTCACGTCGGCCTTGCCATTCGGGTAGATCTTCGCGAGCAGCGGTACGACCTGCGACAGCTCGTCGAAATCGTTCCAGTCGATCACGATGCCCGCCGCCCGCGCGATCGCCACGAGATGCAGCGTGTGATTGGTCGAACCGCCCGTCGCGAGCAGCGCAACGATGCCGTTCACGATCGCCTTTTCATCGACGACATGACCGATCGGCGTGTAGTTGCCGCGTTCGAGCGTGATATCGAGCACGCGGCGCGCGGCCTCGGCGGTGAGCGCGTCGCGCAGTTCCGTATGCGGATGCACGAACGCCGCGCTCGGCAGATGCAGGCCCATCACTTCCATCAGCATCTGATTGCTGTTGGCGGTGCCGTAGAACGTGCAGGTGCCGTGACCGTGATACGCCGCCGCTTCGGCTTCGAGCAGCGCGCCGCGATCGCACTTGCCGGTCGCGAATTCCTGGCGCACCTTGGCTTTTTCGTCGTTGGTGAGGCCGCTCGTCATCGGGCCGGCTGGGACGAAAATGGTCGGCAGATGGCCGAACTGCAGCGCGCCGATCGCGAGTCCGGGCACGATCTTGTCGCACACGCCAAGGCACAGCGCCGCGTCGAACATGTTGTGCGTCAGCGCGACGGCCGTGCTCATCGCGATGACTTCCCGCGAGAACAGCGACAGCTCCATGCCCGCGTTGCCTTGCGTGATGCCGTCGCACATAGCCGGCACGCCGCCCGCGAATTGCGCGATGCCGCCATGCGCGCGCGCCGCCTGCTTGATGATGTCCGGAAAGCTCTTGTACGGCGCGTGCGCGGAGAGCATCTCGTTATAAGACGACACGATACCGATGTTCGGCTCGCGCACCGCCTTGATCGCGAACTTTTCTTGGCCCTCGAGGCCGGCGAAGCCGTGCGCGAGATTGGCGCAGGACAGCGCACCGCGCGCCGGGAACAGGCCGTGCGCCGCGTCGATGCGCGCGAGATAGGCTGCGCGCGTCGGTTTGCTGCGTTCGATGATGCGATCGGTGACGTTCTTGAGTTGCGGATGCGGGGAAACCATCGAAGCTCCTTCGTCTCACTCCCGGCTGCCTGCCGTTGAGATTGGGTTGAACATTGCGAGGGACGGCGTTTGGATCGTTGTCTTGTGATGGTGCCGTGTCTTGCGAGTTTAGGAGAAAAACTACACGATGACAATCGAAAACCTGGCCAGAACGACAAGCAGCCAAATGGATTAGACACTTATCCCACGGACGTTTACGGGATTTCCCTAAGATTCTGTATGCGGCTTATGTAGTATTTGTACAAAACCGATCATCCGTTATAGTCCGTAGCAATTTTCAGAATAGGCGAGAATTCCGATGTTGCTGTCCCAAGTCGAAGCGATGCGCGCGCAACTGCGTCCGTCCGAGCGCAAGCTGGCTGAGTACGTGCTGGAAGCGCCGCGCGAGGTGCTCGACCTTTCGATGACCGAATTCGCCGCGCGCGCGGGCGTCAGCCAGCCGACGATTGCGCGTTTCTGTCAGGCGCTCGGCTTTTCGGGATTTCGCGAGTTCAAGATTCGCTTGGCGCAAGGGGTAGCAGCGGATGTTCCTACCGTGTATCGCGATGTCCGCACAGATGAACCGGCCGCCGGCGTCGCGGCGAAGGTGCTCGACCGGACCATCGGCGCATTGATCGCGGTGCGCAACAGCCTGTCGTCGGACAGTGTCGCGGCCGCGATCGCGATGCTCGCGGAAGCACGGCGCATCGAGTTCTACGGCGCGGGCGGCTCGGGCATCGCCGCGCTCGACATGCAGCACAAATTTTTTCGGTTGGGCGTGCCATCTGTCGCATACTCGGACCCGCACACGTACACCACTTCGGCGGCGCTTCTTGGTGCGGGCGATGTAGTCGTCGCGATATCGAATACGGGACGCACTCGGGACATTCTCGACGCGTGCAGATCGGCGCTGAATGGCGGAGCGAAGGTCATTGCGATCACGCACGGCAATTCGCCGCTCGCGCGTCTCGCCACAGTCGGATTGTTCGCAAACGTCGATGAAGATACCGACATATTTTCGCCGATGACATCGCGCGTTTCACATCTCGCGATCGGCGACATTTTGGCAGTCGGTCTTGCCCTGGCGCGCGGACCCGCGCTGGCGGAAAAGCTCGCGGAAGCGAAGGACGTGCTCGAAGGGCGGCGTGTGGGTGCGTAGACGGCGAAGTTCGCTTCGACGTCGAATGAAGGGCGATGGATCGCCTATTCTCCCCACCAACCCGATGTCTTGCAGGACCATGCAACGTGGACTGTTCCTTCACTGTCGAGCGCTTTGAAATCTGTGTTTATGGCGGAAAGCCGGACGAAGCGCTCGCGCCGCTGTGCGCATGCAATCATTACCTGCGGTCTTCCACGCTGACATGATCGATACACCCCGACGTCTCCACATGCGGAGCGTGGGCATGTCGTTGCTGGCGATCAACGTGTCGAACATGCGGCTCCCGCCGATTACGTCGGCGATCTGGCATGTTTCAGCGAAAAGCTATTGAAACTTCCGAAAGATGGCCAGCCCCATCGGCCGTCGCCCGCGATGGAGCCAGTCGACTATCCGGCGAAGAAGCCAACCGCAGAGATTAATATCGGTATCAGGAAGGGAAGTGTTCGAGCGCATCGACGGCGCCATGTTCATGCGCGCGTACATGCCCGGCTGGCTGGTCGCGGACACGGTCGAGGAATATATCGAAGCGGCGGTCAGGCTCGCGAACAATCACGAAGAACGCGAATCGCTGCGCCGCTACATGCTCGAGAAGAATGTGGTCCAGCGTTTCTTCGAGGGCCGTCCCGAAGTGTTCGGGGAAATGGTCCTCGATCTGGTGAAGCAGGAACGCGTCAGAACGGCTTGATCACGACGAGCAGCGTCGCGCCGAGCAGCCCGAGCACCGGCAGCTCGTTATACATCCGATACCACTTGTCCGAACGCTTGTTTTCGCCGCGCTGAAATGTGTGCAGCAAGCGCCCGCAATATGCGTGATAGGCAATCAGCAGGACGACGATCGTCAGCTTAGCGTGCAGCCAGCCCTGCCCCGCGCCGATGCCCACGACGAGCCACAGCCACAGCCCGCACGCGAGCGCGGGCACGGCGATGAACGTCATGAAGCGAAAGAGCTTGCGCGCCATGAGCAGCAGGCGCGCGGTGGCCGCGGGGTCTTTCTCCATCGCAAGGTTCACGAAGATGCGCGGCAGATAGAACAGCCCCGCGAACCATGAAGCGACGAGCACGATATGCAGCGATTTGATCCAGAGCATCGGTTCTGATTTTTATTGACGGACTTCGCCGCGCCCCAGCACGACATATTTGAGCGACGTGAGCCCTTCGAGACCGACCGGTCCGCGCGCATGCAGCTTGTCGTTCGAGATGCCGATTTCCGCGCCCAGACCGAATTCGAAGCCGTCCGCGAAACGCGTCGATGCGTTGACCATCACGCTCGCCGAATCGACTTCGCGCAGGAAGCGCATCGCGCGGTCGTGGTCTTCGGTGACGATGGCGTCCGTGTGGTGCGAGCCGTACGTGTTGATGTGCTCGATCGCCTCGTCGAGATCGCCGACGACCTTGATCGCTAGCACCGGCGCCAGATATTCCGTGCTCCAGTCTTCTTCGGTCGCGTCGACGAGCGAGCCGACCTGCGCCGCTTCGAGCACGGCGCGCGCTTGCCCATCGACGCGCAACTCGACGTCCTTCGCCTGGAACGCGCGCGCGAGTTGCGGCAGCGCCTCGTTCGCGATGCCGCGCGCGACGAGCAGCGTTTCCATCGTGTTGCAGGTGCCGTAACGATGCGTCTTCGCGTTGTCGCAAATGGCCGCTGCTTTCGCGAGATCGGCGCGATCGTCGACGTAGACGTGGCAGATGCCGTCGAGATGCTTGATCATCGGCACGCGCGCTTCTTCCATCAGGCGCGCGATCAGGCTCTTGCCGCCGCGCGGCACGATAACGTCGACGAATTCGGTCATCGTGATGAGCTTGCCGACCGCCGCGCGATCCGCCGTCTCGATGACCTGCACCGCGTCCTGCGGCAAGCCCGCCGCTTCGAGCCCGACGCCGATCAGCTTCGCGAGCGCCATGTTGCATTCGAGCGCCTCGGAGCCACCGCGCAGAATGGTCGCGTTGCCGGATTTGAGACAGAGCGCGGCGGCGTCGATGGTCACGTTGGGCCGCGATTCATAGATGATGCCGATCACGCCGAGCGGCACGCGCATCTGCCCGACCTGAATGCCGCTCGGACGGAACTTGAGCCCGCTGATCTCGCCGATCGGATCGGCCAGCCCGGCGACCTGACGCAAGCCTTCGACCATCGTGTTCAGCGCCTTGTCCGAAAGCGTCAGGCGGTCGATGAACGCCGCGTCGTGACCCTTTTCGCGCGCGCGGGCGAGATCGCGCGCATTCGCTTCCTTGAGCGCTTCGCGCTCGCGCTCGATGGCGTCGGCCACCTTGATGAGCGCCGCGTTCTTCGCCGCCGTCGACGCCCGCGCCATCGCGCGCGACGCCTTGCGGGCGCGGCGGCCGAGGTCGGTCATGTATTGATCGATGTTCATCGTGGGTCTCGTTGCGTCGGCGCTGCGCGCGTCGAAAAGTTCATTCTAAGCTGTTGCACAGATTGCAACAGCGCGTGACGGAAGCGTTCTAGCGACGCGGTCGTGGCGCTGGCGCGGGCTGCGCCGTCTTGCCGCCGTGCGCGACGGCCATCGCCAGTTCGAACATGCCGGCCCACGGATCCGGCGGCGGCTCGCTGCCGCGCTTGCCGGTGCTGCCCGACAGTCCCTTCACCTGCCGATCCAGCCGCGCCGCCAGCGACAGCGCCTTTTCCAGCGCCTCGTCCGTCACGCGCGAGAGCGCCGGGCCGATCAGCCGTTCGCGCGGGCCCCAGACGCGGTTCTCGCGCATGAGTGTCGCGAGCGGCTTGCCCGATGCGACGCCGCGCTTGATGCGCAGCAGCGTGCGAACTTCCTCGACGAGCGCCCACAGCACGAGCACTGCCGTCTCGCCTTCGCCTTTGAGGCCGTCGAGCATGCGCGCGAGACGGCCGACATCGCCCGTCAGCATCGCTTCGTTGAGTTTGAACACGTCGTAGCGCGCGACGTTCAGCACCGCGTCGTGAATCTGCTCGAACGTGAGCACGCCCTCGGGATACAGCAGCCCGAGCTTCTGGATTTCCTGATGCGCGGCGAGCAAATTGCCTTCCACGCGTTCCGCGATGAACGACAGCGCGCGCCGCCCTTCCTCGCCCGGGGCGACACGCTGGCCTTGCTGCGCAAGCCGCTGGCCGACCCACATCGGCAACTGCGCGCGCTCGATCGGATCGACCTTCAACGCGACGCCCGCGCCCAGCAACGCCGTGAACCAGCCGGATTTCTGCGTCGCGCCGTCGAGACGCGGCAGCGTGACGAGTGTCACGACGTCCGGGTTATCGGCGTCGGCGAGCGTCTTCAGCGCTTCCGCGCCTTCCTTGCCGGGCTTGCCGGTCGGAATGCGCAGTTCGATCAGTTGACGGTCGCCGAACAGCGACATCGACTGCGTTGCGCCGATGAGCGCGCTCCAGTCGAATCCACGCTCGACCGTGAACACCGTGCGATCGGTGAAGCCCGCCGCGCGCGCCGTTGCCCGAATGCGGTCGCACGCTTCCTGCGCGAGCAGATGCTCGTCGCCGTAGACGACGTACAGCCCTTTCAGGCCTTTCGCGAGATGCGCTTCGAGCGCGTCGAGCTTCAGTTGCATGATGCCAAGCGAACCCGGCCGATCAAAGCGGCGGCACCGGCAGCGGCGCGCGCGGCGAGACGCCCGGTGTCTGCTCGCCCGGCGCCGGATGCAGCGAACGCACGGTCGCGAGACGGCGCGTCAGCTGATCGACGGCGTCGTTGCGCATGTCGTTGTAGAGCAGCGTCGCTTCCTGCGATTTCGCGAGCGTGTATTGATCGCTGTATGTCATCGAGCGATTCAGCGCGATGGTGCTCGGCGGAATCAGTAACGTGCCGTCGGCGCCGAGCAGTGTGTAGTTCAGCGAGAAGACGAGCTCGTATTCCTGAATCACGCCCTGCGCGTTCAGGCTCAACGTGCGCATGCCCTGGCCTTCGTTCAGATTGAGCGTCGCGTCCGGCTTCTCGAACGGTTTGACGATCACGGTGTCGCTGCCGCCCTGAACCATGCGCTCGAGGCGCGCGACCATCTGCGGCGTGCCGCCGGTGATCGCGAGCCGCTTGAACGCGTAGTCCTGCTGGCCGCGAAGCTGGAAGCCGCACGCGGACAGCATCGCCGCGCCGCCGAGGAGCGGGACGAACGAGAGAAACGAGCGCCTGCTCGCGCTGACTTTGCCGGTCACATCCACTCCCTTGGTTGTGCGCATCAGACGACCACGTTGACGAGACGCCCCGGCACCACGATCACCTTCTTCGGTGTGCGGCCTTCGGCGAACTTCTCGAACATTTCGTGCGCGATCGCGGCCTTTTCGATGTCTTCGCGCGATGCTTCCTTCGCGACCGTCAGCGCGCCGCGTACCTTGCCGTTGACCTGCAGCACCAGCTCGATTTCCGACTGCTCGAGCGCGGCTTCGTCGACCTTCGGCCAGGGCGCGTCGAGGAGCGGGCCGAATTCCTTCTCGTAGCCGAGTTCCGACCACAACTGGAACGTGATGTGCGGCACGACCGGATACAGCACGCGCAACAGCACGCCGAAGGTTTCGTTTAGCACGCCGGCGCCGACGTTCTTCGCGCCTTCGACCGCGTTGAGCATCTTCATGGCGGCGGACACGACCGTGTTGTACTGCAGACGGCCGTAGTCGAAATCGGCCTGCTTCAGCACGGTATAGATTTCGCGGCGCAAGGTCTTCTCGGCGTCGCCGAGTTTCGATGCGTCGAGCTTCGCGTGCTGACGCAGCGCATCGGCGTTGTCATGCGCGAAGTGCCACACGCGGCGCAGGAAGCGGCTCGCGCCTTCGACGCCCGCGCCCGACCATTCGAGCGACTGCTCGGGCGGTGCGGCGAACATCACGAAAAGACGGGCCGTGTCGGCGCCGTACTGATCGATCAGCGTTTGCGGATCGACGCCGTTGTTCTTCGACTTCGACATCTTCTCGACGCCGCCGAGCACGACCGGCTTGCCGTCCGCGTTCAGCGTCGCGCCCGTCGGGCGGCCCTTTTCATCGTGCGTGACCGTGACTTCGAGCGGGTTGTACCAAGTCTTCTTGCCGCTCGCGTCCTCGCGATAGAACGTTTCATTCAGCACCATGCCCTGCGTGAGCAGATTCTTCGCGGGCTCGCTGAACTTGATGAGGCCCATGTCGCGCATGACCTTGGTCCAGAAGCGCGAGTACAAGAGGTGCAGAATCGCGTGCTCGATGCCGCCGATGTACTGATCCATCGGCATCCAGTAATCGGTGCGCTCGTCGACCATCGTCGGCGCGTCCGGCGCGGTGTAGCGCGAGAAGTACCAGGACGAATCGACGAAGGTGTCCATCGTGTCGGTTTCGCGCTTCGCCGCCGCGCCGCACTTCGGGCACGTGCAGTTCACGAACGCTTCCGACTTCGCGAGCGGGTTGCCCGAGCCGTCCGGCACGAGGTCTTCCGGCAGCACGACCGGCAGATCTTTCTCCGGCACCGGCACGTCGCCGCACGACGGGCAATGGATGATCGGAATCGGCGTGCCCCAGTAGCGCTGGCGCGAGATGCCCCAGTCGCGCAAACGCCAGGTGACCTGCTTGTCGCCGAGGTTCTTCGCCTTGAGATCGGCGGCGATCGCGTCGATGGCTTCTTCCGTCGTCAGGCCGTCGTACTTGCCGCTGTTGATGAGCCTGCCCGCGGTCTTGTCGCCGTACCATTCTTGCCAGGCGTCGGTCGAGTACGTCTTGCCCTCGACATCGATCACCTGCTTGATCGGCAGCTTGTACTTCTTCGCGAACGCGAAATCGCGCTCGTCGTGCGCCGGCACGCCCATCACCGCGCCTTCGCCGTAGGACATCAGCACGTAATTGCCGATCCACACTTCGACTTGTGCGCCCGTCAGCGGATGCGTGACGAAAAAGCCGGTCGGCACGCCCTTCTTTTCCATCGTCGCGACATCGGCTTCGGCCACGCCACCGCGCTTGCATTCGTCGATGAACGCCTGGAGATCGGCGTTGTCGCGCGCGAGGCGCGTGGCGAGCGGATGCTCCGCCGCGACCGCCGCGAACGTGACGCCCATGATCGTGTCGGCGCGCGTGGTGAATACGCGCAACAGTTTCGCTTCGCCGTCGATTTCATACGGGAAGCCGAAGTTCACGCCGAAGCTCTTGCCGATCCAGTTCTGCTGCATGATCTTGACGCGCTCGGGCCAGCCGAGGCCGTCGAGATCGTCGAGCAGTTGATCCGCGTAATCGGTGATGCGCAGGTAGTACATCGGGATTTCGCGCTTTTCGACGAGCGCGCCCGAGCGCCAGCCGCGCCCGTCGATGACCTGCTCGTTGGCGAGCACGGTCTGATCGACCGGATCCCAGTTGACCGTGCCCGTCTTCTTGTACGCGATGCCCTTTTCCAGCATCTTCAAGAACAGCCACTGGTTCCACTTGTAGTAATCCGGCGAGCAGGTGGCGACTTCGCGCGACCAGTCGATGGCGAGGCCCATCGACTGCATCTGCTTCTTCATGTACGCGATGTTCTCGTACGTCCACTTCGCCGGCGGCACGTTGTTCGCCATCGCCGCGTTTTCGGCGGGCATGCCGAACGCGTCCCAGCCCATCGGCATCAGCGTGTTGTGGCCGTTCATGCGCAAGTAACGGTACATCACGTCGTTGATGGTGTAGTTGCGCACGTGACCCATGTGCAGCTTGCCCGACGGATACGGCAGCATCGAGACGCAATAGAACTTGGGCTTGGCCGACGTCTCGGTCGTCCGGTAGACGTCGTTCGCGCGCCAGTTGCTCTGCGCGGCGGATTCGACGTCGGCGGGTGCGTATTTATCGTGCATGGTGTGGTTTGGCTTTCGGCAAATGCTGGGAACGGACTTTGGGACTCGCCGCTATCGATTCGGGCAACGAGTCCGGGCGCTGCGGCATTGCTGACACGGCGCGGCGTCGGAATTCGGGCCTGCTGGCTCGGGCCAAGGCCCGCCGAACGGGGAAATCGCGATTATACCGTTCGATGCGCGCCGGTTCGCGCGCTTATTGCGCGGGCGCTGGCTGCTGCGGTTTCGCGGGCTGCGTGACGAAGCCGATGCGCTCCAGACCGGCCTGCTGCGCCGCGCCCATTACCTGCGCGATGACGTCGTAGCGCGTCGCGCTCGACGCCCGCAGATGCAGTTCCGGCTTCTGCGCGCGCTTGCCCGCGTCGGCGAAACGCGCGCGCATCTGATCGAAAGTGACGGGCGTGTCGTTCCAGAAGAGCTTGCCGGCGTCGTCGATGGACAGCGTGACGGTTTGCCACGTCTCGCGCGCGGGCTGCGACGACACTTTCGGCAAATCGAGCCGGATCGCGTGCGTGAAAAGCGGCGCGGTGATGATGAAGATGACGAGCAGCACGAGCATAACGTCGATGAGCGGCGTCATGTTGATGTCCGCCATCGGCGCGCCATTTGTCTTCTTGTCGAGTCCGCCGAAGGCCATCGCCGCGCTCCTATTCGGCCGGACCGCACACGAACGCATGCAGATCGTGCGCGAATCCGTCGAGTTCCTCGGAAATCTGCCGCACGTAGCGCCCAAGAATGTTGTACGCGAGCACGGCGGGAATCGCGACGACGAGACCGAATGCCGTCATGATGAGCGCCTCGCCGACCGGCCCGGCGACGTTTTCGATCATCGCCTGACCGCTCGACGCGATGTTCGACAGCGCGTGATAAATGCCCCAGACGGTGCCGAGCAAGCCGACGAAAGGCGCCGTGCTCCCCACCGATGCGAGCAGAACCTGACCGAATTCGAGCCTTCGTTGCGAACGCTGCAACGCATGACGCAGCGCGCGCAACACGCGCTCGCTGCGCTCGACGCGGGCGAGCATCGCGCCGGGCATTTCAGCTTCCGAAGCGCGCCACGCGGCTTCAGCGAGTGGCAGAAACACACGCTCGCGATCCGCGCGCTGCAATGCGCCGATGCCATCCTTCAAACTCGGCGCCTGCCAGAAACGCTGCAATGCGCGCGGACCTTGCCACTTGGCGCGCGCCAGAATCCACGCCTTCACAAGCAGGAAACACCAGCTCGCGAGCGACATGGCGAGCAGCAGACCCGCGACCGCGTGCGTCACGGCATCGCCGGATTGAAGGTAATGAATGACGCCCGTTGCTGCCATAAAAAATCAGCGCAGGCCGAGTACGTCCTGCATGTCGAAGAAGCCCTTGTCGTGCCCTTCGAGGAAACGCGCGGCGCGCAGCGCGCCCTGCGCGTACGACAGACGGCTCGCCGACTTGTGCGTGATTTCGATGCGCTCGCCGATGCCCGCGAAGAGCACCGTGTGATCGCCGACGATATCGCCGCCGCGAATCGCGGAAAAGCCGATCGTCGACGGATCGCGCTCGCCGGTCACGCCTTCGCGCGCGTACACGGCGCAGTCCTTCAGATCGCGGCCGAGCGCCTTGGCGATCACTTCGCCCATGCCGAGCGCGGTGCCCGACGGCGCATCCACCTTATGACGATGGTGCGCCTCGATGATCTCGATGTCGTAGCCGGTCGCGAAATGCTTCGCGGCGAATTCGAGCAGCTTCAACGTGACGTTCACGCCGACGCTCATGTTCGGCGCGAACACGACGCCGATCTTCTCGCCCGCCTGCTTCAGTTGCGCCTTTTGCTCGTCCGAAAAGCCGGTCGTGCCGACGATCATCTTCACGTTGTGCCGCAGCGCCGCTTCCAGATGCGCCATCGTGCCTTCGGGACGCGTGAAGTCGATGAGGACGTCGGCGTCGGCGAACACGCGCTCGATGTCGTCCGTCAGCAATACGCCCGTGGTCTTGCCGAGGAACGCGCCCGCGTCCTGTCCGAGCTGCGGCGCGCCGGGGCGGTCGAGGGCGCCGGCGAGTTGCGCTTCGGGCTCGTTGAGGACGGTTTCGATCAGCATCCGGCCCATGCGGCCCGACGCGCCGGCAATGGCGATCTTCATGGCAGTCTCGTGTTGAATCGCGCGCGGCACGCGCGACGGATGATGCGAATGGGCTGTGCGGATGAAGCGGCGCCGCGTCGACGCATGGCGCGGCTTCGTCCTCGAGCGGCTGAACTGCTTACTGGCTTTGCTGCGGCAGATAGAACTGCGCCTGGCCGCTTGCGTTGGCCGGAGCCGGCGACGAACCCGCCGGACCGACCGCGCTGCTGTCCGGAATGTTGATCGTCTGCGGGCGGCGCTGCAGCTGAATCTGCGAGTTGCTGCCGGAACTGTTGGTGGAACCCGGCGCGCCGCCCGAGCTCGTCGGCGCGCTGCTGAACGCCGAGGAGCGCTGACGCCCCGTCGGCATTTCGACTTGCGCCGTTGCGCGGTTCGCGGCCTGCGCGGCTTCCTGGTTCGCATCGCCGGCAAATGCCGCTGCCGTATTCGGTTGCGTCGACGGCTCGCCGACCGGCGCGGTCACCGCCGCGGTCGACGCCACCGGCGCGGATGCCGCCGCCGGCGTCGCAGGCTTCGCGACCTTGACGCCCTTGTCGCCGTCGATTTCGGCGAGCAGCTCGAGGTTCGACGGCAGATTCTCGCCGCCCGACCAGCTCACGACGCGATCGCTCGCGAAGTTGACGACGAAGTCACGCTGCTGAACGACGGATGTCGACCCACGCTTGAAATAGAACACGTAGTCCCAGCGATCGGCGTGGAACATGTCCGTCAGAAGCGGCGTGCCGAGGAGTTGCTTCACCTGATCACGCGACATGCCGACCTGCATCTGCGCCGCGGCTTCCGCCGAAACGAAATTGCCTTGCACAACCGTGATCCGGTACGGCGTGATGCTTTGCGCGATTTTCTGCGTGACGCTGTCGTACGTCGAGCAGCCGGCGAGCAATGCGGCCAAGGTTGCTGCTATTACGGTTCCCCGCATGCGACGGCTCTCCCTGCAATTCGATAAATATTTGGAAAACATTTCACCTTTCACGCGAGGCGCTTCATGGCCGCACTCATTTCGGCCCTCATTCAGCTAATTCACCTTGACGCCTTGACGCCGCTTGGGATGTCAGGATTTGGCAAAACGCATTACTATGAGAACCTTGAATTGTACTCTAGGGATGCCTAGCCATGACCAATCCCGCCGATCTCAAGAATATCGGGCTCAAGGCGACCCTGCCCCGCCTCAAGATTCTCGAAATTTTCCAGCACAGTCCGGTGCGCCATCTGACCGCTGAAGATGTGTATCGAAGCCTGCTCAACGAAGAGCTCGATATCGGTCTTGCGACGGTTTATCGCGTGCTCACGCAGTTCGAGCAAGCCGGCCTGCTGTCGCGAAGCAATTTCGAATCGGGCAAGGCCGTCTTCGAGCTCAACGAGGGATCGCACCACGATCACCTCGTGTGCATCGACTGCGGCCGCGTCGAAGAGTTCTTCGATGCGGAGATCGAACGCCGTCAGCAATCGATCGCGAAGGAACGCGGTTTCAAGCTCCACGAGCATGCGCTCGCGCTGTACGGCGCATGCACGAAGGAAAACTGCCCGCACCGCAAGCATTGAGGTTCGCGCGCCGCTCTTGGGCGCGCGGATGAAAAAACCGCCGTTCATCTCGCGATGGACGGCGGTTTCGTTTCGCCCGTACGTTTCATGTTATGCGCATGCTATCGATTCGCAATTGCATTTCGATTACGGCATGTTGTATCAAGCTGCGCGCGCGGCCGCTTCGATCAGCGCATAACGTTCGGGGAGGTCAATTTCGTCGCAATTCGGCAAGTCGCCGCCGCGATCGACGACGATGAAATCGCCCGGCTCGTCGAGCACGATCAGCGGGTGATGCCACACGCCGCGCGCATAGTTCACGCCCTGCCAGCCGCGCGCGTAAAAGGCCCGCAGACCAGCCGCATCGAACTCGCCCGCAGGCGCGACAACCACGAGATAGCGCACGTCCGCGAGCGGCACGAAAGCCTGACTGCCGAGCGGATGGCGCTCCATCATCGAAACCACGACCGGCTGCGGGCGCGGCTGGCCGCGAAACACGTTGATAAGCGGCCGCCCTCCGCTTTCGAAGCCGACTTCCACGTTCGCGAGATCGTGAAAGCGCTCCGTGGTGCCCGCGTTGATCGGGAAATGACGCGCGCCTTCGAGTTCGATGACATCGCCGAACGGGGCGAAGGCTTCGCGCGTGAGGGGTTCGAGCGTCAATGTTTTCATTCGATTCCTCCGAAGATGCGCGATTCCGCGAGGTGCGTGTCGCGACAGTCGGTCATTTCAATGCCCGGGTTGCGTCGAATCAGATCGCGTGTGCGTGTTCGTTGCCGTGCGCGCCTTGCTCCGATTGCGGCGCGGCGGGCACGAAGCGATACTCGGCGTCCTGATCTAGCACGCGTTTGGCGCGCGCCCGGTCGATGTCGTTCTCCCAGACGCCGACGACCACCGTCGCCACGCAGTTGCCGATCAGATTCGTCACCGCGCGCGCGATGCCGACGAACCAGTCGACCGGCAGGATCAGCACGAGGCCGAGCACGGGAATGGCGGGAATGGCGGAGAGCGTCGCGGCGAGAATCACGATCGCGGAGCCGGGAATGCCGTGCGCGCCCTTCGACGTCACCAGCGACACGAGCACGACGACGATCAGGTCATGCATCGACAGCGGCGTGTTGGTCGCCTGCGCGATGAAGATCACCGCGAGCGTGAGATAGATCGAGAAGCCGTCAAGGTTGAACGAGTAGCCGGTCGGAATCACGAGACCGACGGTCGAATCCTTCACCCCCATCCATTCGAGCTTGCGCATGATCTGCGGCAGCACGGCATCCGACGACGCGGTGCCGAGCACGATCGACAATTCCTCGCGCAGATAGCGCACGAGCTTGAAGATCGAGAAGCCCGCGAGGCGCATCACGATACCCAGCACGACGAACACGAACAGGAAGCAGCTCGCGTAGAACACAACCACGAGCAGGCCGAGCTGCTTGAGCGACGCGACGCCGTACTGGCCGGTCGTGAAGGCGATCGCGCCGAGCACGCCGAGCGGCGCGAGCTTGATGATGAACGCCATGATGCGGAAAAACACATGCGACAGCTCGTCGATGAAAATCGTCACGCGCTGTGCCTTTTCGCCGAGCATCGAGAGCGCCGAGCCGAACAAGATCGCGAACACGAGCACTTGCAGGATGTCGCCTTTGGCGAAAGCGTCGATCGCGGTGTCGGGGATGATCTTCAACAGGAAGCCCGCGGTGTCCTTCAGGCTTTTTGCGTGCTCCGTGTAGGTCGCGAGCGACGCGGCATTGAGCGAGTGCAGATCGATGTTCATGCCGACGCCCGGCCGCGTGAACCATGCGAGCAGCGCGCCGATGACAAGTGCGAGCGTCGTCATGATCTCGAAGTAGACGACCGCCTTCAGTCCGACGCGTCCCACTTTCTTCAGATCGCCCGCGCTCGCCATGCCGCTCACGACGACGCAGAACACGATCGGTCCGATCACCATCTTGATGAGCTTCAGGAAACCGTCGCCCAAAGGCCGCAACGACTGGCCGAAATGCGGAAACAGCGCGCCGACCACCACGCCGATGACCAGCGCGATCATCACCCTGCCGAACAGCGAATTCAGAAATCTCGACACGACCGTCTCCTCGTGTAATGTCTCGGGACCAAAGCAACTGTTCCGACTGGTCGGACCAGTGCTGTGATGGGGAATATTAGGAAGCCGATATAGAGCCGTCAAGGAAGCATTGGTAGCGGTTTACCCTGTTCCGGCCGGGTACGGAAATGGCCGCGACACGGTCGTTCACACGTGCGCACGGCACGCGCCTACAATGGCGGTCAGACCGGCCAATTCGGGTTTCTTCCTATGAAAAACGTCCCGCATACCGTGACCGACGCCGCCATCGCGACCATTCGCGAGCGCATCGAATCGAGCATGTATCCGGTCGGGAGTCTGCTTCCGGCGCAGCGGCAGCTATCGGAAGAATTGGCGATTAGCCGGGCGTCGCTACGCGAGGCGCTCTCGACGCTCGAAGCGCTCGGCATGCTGCATATCCGGCCCGGCAAAGGCGTGTATGTCAGCAGTGCGCAGGCAAGCAACGCACATCCGTGGCGCTTCGCGGATCAGGCGTCGCTGCCCGACACCTATCAGATGCGCTTCGCGCTGGAGGGATTCGTCGCGCGGCTCGCGGCGCATTCGATCGGCGACGCGGACATCGACTGGCTCGACGACAATCTTGACTCGCTGCACGCCGCGTTGACGGAATCGGCGCTGGAAGAAGCCGCGCAACTCGACTTCGCGTTTCACATGCGTATCGTCAGTCTCGCGGGCAATGCGGCGATCGAATCGATCCTGCGCGGCAGCGCCGACATCATGAAGGAGAGCCAGCGGCTGCCGTTCTATCGGCGCGAACTGGTTTTATCGACGTATCACGAACACGCGGTCATCATCGAGGCTCTGAAGGCGCGCGACGGCGAGAAGGCCGGCCGCGCGATCGAAGGTCACATCGTCAACGCGGCGCAGCGCGCGGGCGTGCATTTTCCCGTTCCGAGCAAAGCTTGAGGCGAAAAAAAGCCGCTCCGAAGAGCGGCTTTGTCGTTTCAGCAGGCTGAAACTTACTTCGCGTTCGCGAGGGCGACCGCCGTATCCAGCATGCGGTTCGAGAAGCCCCATTCGTTGTCGTACCAGCTCGACACCTTCACGAGACGGCCCGACACCTTCGTGAGCGTCGAATCGAACGTCGACGAAGCCGGGTTGTGGTTGTAGTCGATCGAGACCAGCGGCGCATCGTTGTAGCCGAGCACGCCCTTCAGTTCGCCTTCCGACGCTTCCTTCATGATCTTGTTGATCTCTTCGACCGTCGTATCGCGCGCGGCGATGAACGACAGATCGACGACCGACACGTTGATCGTCGGGACGCGGATCGCGTAGCCATCCAGCTTGCCGTTCAGCTCGGGCAGCACGAGGCCGACGGCCGAAGCAGCGCCCGTCTTCGTCGGGATCTGGCTGTGCGTGGCCGAGCGCGCGCGGCGCAGGTCTTCGTGGTACACGTCCGTCAGAACCTGGTCGTTCGTGTACGCGTGGATCGTGGTCATCAGACCGTTCACCAGGCCGATCTTGTCGTTCAACGGCTTAACGAGCGGCGCGAGGCAGTTCGTCGTGCACGATGCGTTCGAGATGACCGTGTCCGACGCCTTCAGCACGTTGTGATTCACGCCGTACACGATGGTCGCGTCGACGTCCTTGCCGCCCGGCGCCGAGATGATGACCTTCTTCGCGCCGCCCTTGATGTGCGCGCTCGCCTTTTCCTTCGTCGTGAAGAAGCCGGTGCACTCCATCACCACGTCGACCTTCAGCTCGCCCCACGGCAGTTCGGCCGGGTTGCGGTTCGCCAGAACGCGGATCTTGTCGCCGTTGACGACGAGGTAATCGCCGTCGACCGACACTTCGCCCGGGAACTTGCCGTGCGCCGTGTCGTACTGCGTCAGGTGCGCGTTGGTCTTGGCATCGCCGAGGTCGTTGATGGCGACGATCTCGATGTCGTGCTTCTTGCCGTTTTCATAGAGGGCGCGCAGCGTGTTGCGGCCGATACGGCCATAGCCGTTGATTGCAACGCGAATCGTCATGGTCTATCTCCTTGGCTTAAAAAAACCTGCTTCGCTGACCGCGAATTTTACTGCGCGGCGAGGACGGCCTTCGCCGTCGCGACAACATGCTCCACCGTGAAGCCGAAATGCTTGAACAGCGCGCCCGCCGGAGCCGACTCGCCGAACGTGTCGATGCCGACCACGCCGCCTTCGAGGCCCACATACTTGCGCCAGAAATCCGTCACGCCCGCTTCGATCGCCACGCGCGCCACGCCCTTCGGCAGCACGCGCTCACGATACTCGGCGTCCTGCTTGTCGAAGACGTTCGTGCACGGCATCGACACGACGCGCGCGCCGATGCCTTCCTTCGCCAGCGCCTCGACGGCTTGCATCGCGAGCTGCACTTCCGAGCCGGTCGCGATGAGGATGATCTTGCGCGCGGGGATATCGTCGTTCCAGTCGCGCAGTACGTAGCCGCCCTTCGCGATGTTGGCGATCTGAATGTCGTTGCGCGGAGAGAATTGCAGGTTCTGGCGGCTGAAAATCAGCGTCGACGGGCCGTTGTGCGCGATCGAATGCGTCCACGCGACCGCCGTTTCCACCGTATCGGCCGGACGCCACGTCTGCAGATTCGGGATCAGGCGCAGGCTCGACACATGTTCGATCGACTGGTGCGTCGGACCGTCTTCGCCGAGACCGATGGAATCGTGCGTGAACACAAAGATCGAGCGCGACTTCATCAGCGCGGCGACGCGCAGCGCGTTGCGGCTGTAGTCCGAGAACGTCAGGAACGTGCCGCCGAACGGACGATAGCCGCCATGCAGCGCGATGCCGTTGATCGCAGCCGACATGCCGAACTCGCGCACGCCGTAGTTGATGTGATTGCCCCACTGGATGCCCGCGTGTTCCGGATTCGCGTTTTCAGCGTCGCCTGCGGCGCGAACGGCTTTGGAAGCCTTCCAGTTGGTGAGGTTCGAGCCGGTCAGGTCGGCCGAGCCGCCGAGCAGTTCCGGCAGTGCCGCGGCCAGCCCTTCGATGGCGTTCTGCGAGGCCTTGCGCGTCGCGATAGTTTCGGCCTTCTGATTCGCGTCCTCGATGATCTTCGCGGCAGCTTCGGCCCAGTTCGCCGGCAGCTCGCCGCTCATGCGGCGCGTGAATTCGCTCGCTTCCGACGCGTACTTCGCGCGATAGGCGTCGAACGCCTTGTTCCATTCCGCTTCGGCGTGCGTGCCTTGTTCCTTCGCGTCCCACGCCGCATACACTTCCTGCGGAATTTCGAACGGACCGTAGTTCCAGCCGATCGCCGCGCGCGTCGCCGCGATTTCCTTGTCGCCGAGCGGCGCGCCGTGCGCGTCGTGACCGCCCGCCTTCGTCGGCGCGCCCTTGCCGATGACCGTGCGGCAGCAGATCAGCGTCGGCTTGTCCGACTTCTTCGCGGCGGCGATAGCGGCATCGACTGCATCGACGTTGTGGCCGTCCACGGCGCGGATCACGTTCCAGCCATACGCTTCGAAGCGCTTCGGCGTGTCGTCGTGGAACCAGTGCTCGACGTGGCCGTCGATGGAAATGCCGTTGTCGTCGTACAGCGCGATCAGCTTGTTGAGCTTGAGCGTGCCCGCGAGCGAGCAGGCTTCGTGCGAAATGCCTTCCATCAGGCAGCCGTCGCCAAGGAACACGTACGTGTAGTGATCGACGATCTTCGCGTCAGCCTTGTTGAATTCGGCGGCGAGCAGCGCCTCGGCGAGCGCCATGCCGACCGCATTGCCGACGCCCTGGCCGAGCGGGCCCGTGGTCGTCTCGACGCCGGCCGTGATGCCGTATTCCGGATGGCCCGGCGTCTTCGAATGCAGTTGACGGAAGTTCTTGAGCTCGCTCATCGGCAGGTCGTAGCCGGTGAGGTGCAGCAGCGAATACAGCAACATCGAGCCGTGACCGTTCGACAACACGAAACGGTCGCGATCGAACCAGTGCGGATTCGCGGGATTGTGCTTCAGATGGCGCGACCACAGCGCGACGCCGATTTCCGCCATGCCCATCGGCATGCCGGGATGGCCGGAGTTGGCTTGTTGAACGGCGTCCATGGCGAGCGCGCGGATTGCGTTGGCCATGAGGGCGGTCTGGCTGGAGGTCGGGATCGTCATGTCGAGTCTGGGCAGGTGCTGAAATGATCCGCGGTGCTTCTCTTGCAGTACTTCTCACTCGGGCCGGACCCGCACACACCACGTTTTCAGGACCGGAACGACTTGGAAACGACGAGAAACGACGAGGATCGGAAGCCCATCATTCTAACAGACCGGTCCGATTGACACGCGTCTGTAAGGGCGCAAATCCGGTGCGTCCGGACGTCCCGGGCGCGGGCATGTTCCGTGCACTTCACGCGTCGCCGCACTGTCACGGCAGCATGACAATCCGTGACCTTACACGGTAACGCGCGCGGTCAACGGACGTTCATCTGGCGAAATCCGTCCGGCGCGCGGCGTATCGCGCAGGTTCCTTGCCGGTCCATTGATCGTACGGCTTCATGGCAAAATGCTTCCCAATGTGCAGCAGCAAGGCTTCAAGGAGTGCTTTCGATGACCGACCCTCGCCCCGCCGACGTGCCCTGGCTGACTCCGTATCTCACCGTGCGCGACGCACGCGTGAGCATTGCGTTTTATGAAAAAGCGCTAGGCTTCGCGGTGCGCGACAGCGTCAACGACGACGGCACGGTCATCCATGTCGAGATGACGTATCGCGGGCAGTTGATCGTGATGTTCGCGCCCGAAGGCGCGTACGGTTCGCAGGCGCGCACGCCGAAGAGCGCGGGGCAAATGGCGCCGCAGTCCTTCTATTTATACGTCGATGACGTCGACGCCACGTTCCATCAGGCGCTCGCAGTCGGCGCGAAGGCGCTCATCGAGCCGCAGGACCAGTTCTGGGGCGACCGCTTCGCGCAGATCGAAGATCCGGACGGCTATCGCTGGGCGATCGCGCGGCATCTGCGCTGAGCGCGCAGGCATTCTCACTATCCGCGGACGGCCGAGTCCGCGATCAATCACTCATGCCACGTTTTCATGTCGACGGCCCGCTCTGCGCAGGCCAAACCTTCGCCCTTCCGGATGACGTCGTGCGTCATGTGCACGTCCTGCGTCTGCAAACGGGCGATGCAATCACACTCTTCGATGGCCGCGGCGGCGAATATCGCGGCGAGCTCGTCGATATCGCCAAACGCGCGGCGACCGCGCGCATCGACGAACACAGCGATCGCGAAGCCGAGCCGCCGTATCGCGTGACGCTCGCACAAGGCGTCGCGGGCGGCGACAAGATGGACTGGCTCATCGAGAAGGCGGTGGAACTCGGCGTCTCGGGCATTGCGCCGATCACGGCCGAGCGCGGCGTCGTGCGTCTCGCCGGCGAGCGCGCATTGCGTCGTCAGGCGCACTGGCAGGCGCTCACGCGCGCGGCGTGCGAGCAATGCGGGCGCAATCGCGTGCCCGAGGTTGCGCCGCCGCGCGATCTCGGCGCCTGGCTCGCCGACCTGCCCGCCGCCATCGACGGCGAACTGCGCCTCCTTCTCTCGCCGCGCGCCGAAGTCAGCTTCGCATCGTTGCCCGTCGATCCGCCGGCGAGTCCCGTCACTTTGCTGATCGGGCCGGAAGCGGGTTTTTCGCCCGCGGAAGAAACCGCGATCGTCGATGCGGGTTTTTCCACGCTCGGGCTCGGCCCGCGCGTGCTGCGCACGGAGACGGCGGGCATTGCGGTGTTGGCGGCGCTGGCCGCGCGCTGGGGCGGCTGGTAAAAAAATAGCCCGATGGAAACCCATCGGGCTATTTTCCTGCTTTGCGCCGGCCTTGGTTCGAATGCTCAGACGAACGAATAGAACACGCGGAAAGCCACTTTCCTTTCCGCCCAGAATTCCGCCGCGTCGCGGAATACGTCCAGCAGCACTTCGCGGCCTTCCTTGTCGAACTTCTGCGCGATCGGCAGTTGTTCCAGCACGATCACGAAACCCGGTTGCGAGCCCGCCTTGTGAACGAGATCG
Source organism: Caballeronia sp. NCF2 (assembly GCF_023631205.1). NCBI lineage: Bacteria > Pseudomonadati > Pseudomonadota > Betaproteobacteria > Burkholderiales > Burkholderiaceae > Caballeronia > Caballeronia sp. NCF2. The sequence goes on from NZ_JALQDN010000028.1 coordinate 163,738, forward strand.
GTGAGCGAATCGTAAAGCGCGTCGTAGTTCTTGCCGAAGTGTTTGGGAAAGAGAAACGAAAGAGCGATAGTCTCGAGCACTTCCTGTTTGCTCTGCGCATGGCCGAGATACGCGTACAGGAAATGCTGGCCGAGGCGGTTCGCTTCGTCCGCGAGATCCTGCACCCGGAACGCGCGAATCGACTGCACGATGTTCGGCCGCACGGTTGCGAACAGCGATTCCGAATCCTCTTGCGGATGGAGCTCCTCGGGCCTGGTCTCGTCGTCGGGTCTGTTGTCGTGTTCTGTCATGCGTAGCCGCAATACTCGCTGGAACAGGTTGCCATCGCCGGTGGCGAAAAGATCACCCGCGACGCTGTGGTCGTGCGCGTAGATGTTGTCGCTCATGCCGTTAATCCCGTAGTTGATCCGCAATGCGTTTGAAACTGGCGTAGTGGTCGTCCGTGTAGTAGCAATCGTCGAGCTTCTTCTTCGGACCGCCACACACGATCCGGCGCGCGCCGCGATCCCGCGCGCGAGGCGTGGGAACGGTGTATTCGTGGTAGTAGCCGCGTGGATGCCGCGGAAGCAAACGCTCGCGATTGCCGAACACGACGCCGTCCTTCTCGAAAGGGAAAGGGCCGCCCGCTTCGATCAGCCGCAAGGTTGCGACCGCCTGCTTGGGCAACTGCGCAATGTAGACGGTGGCCAGCCCGTCGCGCTCCTGCTCGCCGGTCGCTTGCGGTTGCCGCACCTGCGCTTCACGGACCGGTTCGGCCGGCGAGACGGGCGCCGGACTCGCCGAAGCAACCATCTCCTGAACGCCGCTTCGAGGTTCATCCTTGCCGCACGCGCCCAACAAGACGCTCAAGGCGGCGAAAAACGAAAGAGCCCTCGCGCGTGTCACCAAACGGTTGTCCTCGCGTTACACCAGAATTCACGACCATGAAAGATGTAAGGGTATCGCTAATGACAGGGCGAAGCAACGTTCGCCCGAAAATCGGAAATTTTTTCGCAGTTTGGAGCGATCCCGCAAATTCTGATGACGTAATCATCCGAAGAATTAGCCGAAATCTGAGAGATTTTTATCCCAGTCAGGATAATAATTTGCTCGGTGGATCTGAAGCGTTGGACGAGCCGCCTCACTCGTCGCCAGTTTCGCGGCATCGCGCTTGCCGTTCGATCCCGCTTTTTGCGTGTAAAGCAAACACTCCTTTGCTTTTTTCGCGGCGTGCCGTGTGTCCACGGCACGCTTTTTTTTGCGCAAAAAAAGCGGCGGGAAAGCCCGCCGCGTTCTTGGTCAAAGCAAGCCGCGATCAGCGCGCCGCCGATGCATCCGCCACCAGCAATGCCGTCATGTTGACGATTCGCCGCACCGTCGCCGATGAAGTGAGCACGTGAACCGGCTTCGCCGCGCCGAGCAGGATCGGCCCGATCGCGATGCCGCTTCCCGCCGCCGTCTTCAGCAGGTTGTACGAGATGTTCGCCGCGTCGATGTTCGGCAGAATCAGCAGGTTCGCGTCGCCTTCGAGCGTCGATTCGGGCAGCACTTCCTTGCGCAGACGCGCATCGAGCGCCACGTCGCCGTGCATTTCGCCATCCACGTCGAGATCGGGCGCGCGTTCCTTAAGGATCGCGAGCACGTCGCGCATCTTCTGCGCGGTCGGCGCGTTGCTCGTACCGAAGTTCGAATGCGACAAGAGCGCGATCTTCGGCACGATGCCGAAACGCTTCACTTCTTCCGCCGCGAGCATCGTGATTTCGGCGAGCTGCTCGGGCGTCGGATCGACGTTCACGTGTGTATCGACGATGAAAATCTGACGCCCCGGCAGCACGAGCGCGTTCATTGCCGCGTATACGTTCGCGCCTTCCTTCTTGCCGATCACTTGATCGATGAAGTGCAGATGACGATGCGTCGTGCTCACCGTGCCGCAGATCATGCCGTCGGCTTCGCCCTTCTGCACGAGCATCGCGCCGATCAGCGTCGTGCGGCGGCGCATTTCGAGCTTCGCCATCTGCTGGCTGATGCCTTTGCGCGCCATCATCTTCGCGTACGTCTGCCAGAAATCGCGATAACGCTCGTCGTGGTCCGTATCGACCACGGAGAAATCGACGCCCGGCGCGAGACGCAGGCCGAATTTCTGGATGCGTTGCTGGATGACCGCCGGACGGCCGATGAGAATCGGCTTCGCGATCTTTTCATCGACGGCGATCTGCACCGCGCGCAGCACGCGCTCTTCCTCGCCCTCCGCGAACACGATGCGCTTCTTCTCCGGCTCGACGCTGCGCGCGAGCTGGAACACGGGCTTCATCGTCGTGCCGCTGTGATAGACGAACTGCTGCAGATGCTGCTCGTACGCTTCCATGTCCTCGATCGGACGCGTCGCCACGCCGCTGTCCATCGCCGCCTTCGCGACGGCCGGCGCGATCTTCACGATGAGACGCGGATCGAAAGGCTTCGGAATCAGATATTCCGGGCCGAACGACAAATCCTGAATGCCATAAGCCGTCGCGACGATATCGCTCTGCTCCTGGCGCGCCAGCTCCGCGATCGCGTTCACCGCCGCGATTTCCATTTCCTTCGTGATGACGGTCGCGCCGACATCGAGCGCGCCGCGGAAGATGAACGGGAAGCACAGAACGTTGTTGACCTGATTCGGATAATCCGTGCGGCCGGTGGCGAGCACGGCGTCCGGGCGCACTTCCAGCGCGAGTTCCGGCAGGATTTCCGGCGTCGGATTCGCGAGCGCCAGAATCAGCGGCTTCGCGGCCATCTGCTTGACCATGTCCTGCTTGAGCACGCCGCCGGCGGAAAGCCCGAGGAACACGTCCGCGCCTTCGATCACTTCGGCGAGCGTGCGCGCACTGGTTTCGCGCGCGAACAGTTCCTTGTCCGGATCCATCAGTTCCGTGCGGCCCTTGTAGACGACGCCGGCCAGATCGGTCACGAAGATGTTCTCGCGCTTCATGCCGAGATCGACGAGCAGATTCAGGCAGGCCAGCGCTGCCGCGCCCGCACCCGACGCGACGAGCTTCACTTCGCCGATGTTCTTGCCGACCACCTTCAGCCCGTTCGTGATCGCCGCCGCGACGACGATGGCCGTGCCGTGCTGATCGTCGTGGAAGACGGGAATTTTCATGCGCTTGCGGCATTCGCGTTCGACGATGAAGCAGTCCGGCGCCTTGATGTCTTCCAGATTGATGCCGCCGAAAGTCGGCTCGAGCGCGGCGATCACGTCGACGAGCTTGTGCGGATCGCTTTCGTTCAGCTCGATATCGAACACGTCGATGCCGGCGAACTTCTTGAAGAGCACGGCCTTGCCTTCCATCACCGGCTTCGATGCGAGCGGCCCGATGTTGCCGAGGCCCAGCACGGCCGTGCCATTGCTGACGACGCCGACGAGATTGCTGCGCGCGGTGAAGCGCGCGGCGTTCAGCGGATCTTCGACGATCGCTTCACACGCGAACGCGACGCCCGGCGAGTAAGCCAGCGCGAGGTCGCGCTGGTTGATCATCTGCTTGGTGGGGGCGATCGCGATCTTCCCGGGAACCGGAAATTCGTGATAGTCGAGCGCAGCTTCGCGCAACTTGGTATTGGCGTCAGTCGTCATAAGGCGGGCTAGCAGTGCGGGAATTAGAATGGAAGTTCGAACGCATTGTAGCGCCAATCAGTCGCGGTTTCGGACCGCGCTCCATGCATTTCGGCTACAAGTGCCATGACTGGAAAACGTCTGGTCGGTCCGTCCGGCAAGCCTTCGCGGGCATCGGCCGAGTGTTTTCCAGATGCGGCGCCGGTTTCGGCGCGCTGTGTTTTTCATCGTGCATTGCAACAATCAACCTCAAGCGCCGACGCATGCTCTCCGAGTTTTCACTGATCGACCGTTTCTTTGCACGCCGCGCGACGGCGCCTTCCCCGCGTCATGACGAGGAGGCCGCGAAGCCGCTCGGCATCGGCGACGACTGCGCGCTTATCGCGCCGCCGGTTGGCCATCAGCTCGCCATTTCGACGGACATGCTGGTCGAAGGACGCCACTTCTTTCCCGATGTCGATCCGTACGCGCTCGGTCACAAGGCGCTCGCGGTGAACCTGTCCGATCTCGCCGCGATGGGCGCGAAGCCGCACGCGTTCACGCTCGCGCTCGCGTTGCCGCGCGCCGACGAAGCCTGGCTCGAAGCGTTCAGCAACGGTCTCTTCGCGCTCGCGGAACGTCACGATTGCGCGCTCGTCGGCGGCGATACGACGAGCGGGCCGCTCAACATCTGCATCACGGTGTTCGGCGACGTGCCGCAGGGTGCGGCATTGCGTCGCGATGCGGCGCGTCCCGGCGACGACATCTACGTATCCGGCACCTTGGGCGACGCGCGCGCGGGCCTCGGCGCGATTCGCGGCGAGTGGTCCGCGCCGGAAGCTTCCGCCTGGCGGCGCGCGCTGGAGCGCCCGGAACCGCGCGTCGCGTTGGGCATGGCGTTGCGCGGCGTGGCGCACGCGGCGCTCGATATCTCCGATGGCCTCGCGGGCGATCTCATGCACATCCTGAAGCGTTCGGGCGTGCGCGCGGTCGTCGATGCCGATGCCGTGCCGTGCTCCGATGCCGTGCGCGCGCTGCCCGAAACCGCGCGCCGACAATGCACGCTCGCGGGCGGCGACGACTACGAGCTCTGCTTCACCGCGCCCATCGATGCCCGCGACGCGCTCGCCAAGATCGCGACGGACGTGAAAGTGCCGCTGACGCGCATCGGTACAATCGAGTCATCCGGTGCGCCCGCAATCGCCTGGCGCGATGCGTCGGGCGCCCCGCTCTCCCTGACGTTGCAAGGCTTCGATCATTTCCATGCAGACTGACCCCACGCTAGCGGGCGACCCGGCCGCGCCGCGCAGCAAGCCGCGCCGGGCGAGCGCGCGCTTCATGCTCGACCATCCGCTTCATATTCTTTCGCTCGGCTTCGGCAGCGGACTGTCTCCCATCGTGCCGGGCACGGTCGGCACGTTATTCGCATGGGTGTCGTTCGTCGTGTTCAATCCGCATCTGACGGTCGCGGAATGGGGCGCGCTGATCGTCGCCGGCTTCATTGCGGGATGCTGGTTCACCGGCTTCACGGCCAAGAAAATGGGCACCAACGATCCGTCGCCGGTCGTGTGGGACGAGATCGTCGCGTTCTGGCTCGTGCTGCTGCTCGTCACGCCCGCGACCTTCACCGGACAATTGTGGGCGTTCGTCGTGTTCCGCTTCTTCGACATGGTGAAGCCGCCGCCCATCCGGTATTTCGATCGCCGGTTGAAAGGCGGTTTCGGCATCATGTTCGATGATCTTGTCGCGGCGTTCTTCACGCTGCTCGTGATCGCGCTCTGGCGCATGACCCTCTGATTTTTTCCATCCATCGGGACCACCGCCATGCCAACCGACACCGTCGTTCACCAACTTGCGATTCGCGTCGGCAACAAGCTGCACGCCGAACGGCTGATGCTCGCCACCGCTGAGTCGTGCACGGGCGGCATGGTCGCGACCGCCATCACCGATATTTCCGGCAGCAGCGCGTGGTTCGAGCGCGGCTTCGTCACGTATTCGAATCTCGCGAAGATCGAGATGATCGGCGTGCCCGCGACGCTGATCGAACAGCACGGCGCGGTCAGCGAGCCGGTCGCGAAGGCCATGGCCGAAGGCGCGCTGCGCAACAGCCGCGCGCAGGTCTCGGTATCGATTACGGGCGTGGCGGGACCGGCGGGCGGCAGCGAGGCGAAGCCGGTTGGAACCGTGTGCTTCGGATGGAGCAATCGTCTGAATACGCAGATCGAGACCCAGCATTTCAAGGGCGATCGCGAACAGGTCAGAACGCAGGCCGCCGCGCATGCCTTGCGCAGGCTGCTGGAGTTCATGGATCAGAGCGAGCGCTGAGCGAGCGTCTATCGCATGAACAAGCGCATCGACAATCCGGCCGATTCCATCACGTTCAGCAAGGATCAGGTGGCCCGCTGGATGGGTCAGAAGACCTTCGGCAAGGCGCTCGACTACGTTAATGCGGTGCGCGATCTCGGCTGGACGGGCGAAATCCTGCGCGCGCGCGTGCCCGGCACGCAGCTACAGCCGTACTCGGTCGAGATTTCCTTCCGCGAAGAACGGCCGCGCGGCTATTGCTCTTGTCCCGTCGGTTACGAATGCAAGCATGTCGCGGCGACGCTGCTCGCCTATCTGGATCGCACGCAAGCAGCCGATCAAACGGGCGTGAGTTTCGAGGTCGAGCAGTGGCTTTCCAGCTTTCGGGCGAAGGTCGAGGCGACGCGTCGGGCACGCGCGACAGCGGTCCGGCGCACGACAGGCGCAAACAACCAAATTCTCTATGTGCTCGTTCCGTCCATGTACGGGGCGCTGCCTTTCGAGATCGCAATGCTGAAGGCGCGGCTCGGCACCAACGGCGACATTCGCGCGACCGAAGCGTGGTATCCAAATTACGCCCAGTGGAATAATCCGCCGAAATTCGTGACGCCGGCAGATGAACCCATCGTCCGTGCGCTCAGGAACGAGCGCGGAGGTTCAAGCGGCTACTACGCGCTCAAGGGCAAGCGCGGCGCGATCGTCTGGCAGATGATGCTCGCGACGGGCCGCCTCTACTTCGAACCGGACATCCGGGATCCGCGACTCGCACAGCCGTTGCGCGAAGGCGCGATGCGCAGCGGAAACATCGAATGGATTCCGCACGGCGACGACATGATCTTCGCCTCGCTCGAAACGTCGCCGGAATCGAACGTCACATTGCCGACCGAGCCGCCGTTGTACATCGACATCGTTACGAACGAAACCGGATCCATCGACGTACCGATTTCGGACGAACTGCTCGCCGATTATCTGTCGATGCCGGTGCTCACGCTCGACGAAGCGGCCGCCGTGCGTAACGCGCTCGCCGAATTCGCGCCCGATCTGCCCGCGCCGCCCTCCGACGGCGAGACCGGAATACGCACGATCGACGCGACGCCGGCGCCCGTCCTCACGCTCGATACGCTGTTGCTCGATGCACCCGCCAGGCTGGATATGCCCGCGACCGAACTGGACATCGCGTTGCTCGATTTCGACTACGGCGGCGTGACGATCGCGGCGAACAGTCCCGACGCTCTTTTGCGGCTCGCGGACGGCGAGCTCGTCCGTATCGCGCGCCGGATCGATATCGAAGATGCATGCGCCGGACGCCTGCTCGGACGCGGGATGAAGTCGGTCTCCGGCGCGCCTGTCAGCCGCGCCGACTCACCGTATGCGGGCGGCTTCATCATGCCGGCGCGCGACGCGTGGCCGGCGTTCGTCAGCGACGACATTCCCGCTTTGCGCGACGCCGGCTGGCGCATCGAGATCACGCCCAATTCGCGCTTCGATGTCGTCGAGGTCGAGCAAATCGACGCGACCGCGCGCGCCGCCGAAAACGGCTGGTTCGATCTCGAGTTGGGCATCCTCGTCGAGACGGAGCGCGTGCGCCTCGAACCGTTGCTCGCCGAGCTTTTCGCCCGGGATCGCCGCTGGTTGAACGGCGCGATCGACGCCATCGACGATGCGCACGCCGTCGAATTCCGCACGCACGAAGGCAGGCGCTTCGCGATGCGCGCCGCGCGGATCAAGCCGCTCGTGCGCGCGCTCATCGACCTGTTCGACCGCGCCGAGCCGAAAGCCGACGCGTCACTGCGGCTGCAGGCGCTCGAAGCCGGCCGTCTCGCCGCCGCCGACGAAACGCTTCGCTGGCAATTCGATGGCGACGCGTCGGTCATCGAACTTGCGAAACGGCTACGCAACGTCGCGGGAACGCGCCGCATCGACGCCCCACGCGGGCTTCAAGCGACGCTGCGTGACTATCAGCGCGAGGGCGTCGACTGGATGCAATTCCTGCGCGAACACGATATCGCCGGCGTGCTCGCGGACGACATGGGGCTCGGCAAGACCATACAGACGCTCGCGCACATACTCGTCGAGAAGGAGGCGGGCCGGCTCACGAGCCCGGCGCTGATCGTCGTGCCGACCACGCTCGTCAACAACTGGATCGACGAAGCGCGCCGCTTCGTGCCCTCGCTGAAAGTGCTCGATCTGCATGGCCCGTTGCGTCACGAACGCTTCACGGAAATTGCGCGGCACGACCTCGTCGTGACGACGTATGCGCTCGTCTGGCGCGATCACAAAGCGCTGTCGCAGCACGACTATCACCTGTTGATACTCGACGAAGCGCATTACGTGAAGAACGCATCGAGCAAGGCGGCGGGCGTGGTTCGCACGTTGGGCGCGCGGCATCGGCTCTCTCTCACGGGGACGCCGCTGGAGAATCATCTGGGCGAACTTTGGTCGCAGTTCGATTTCCTGCTGCCCGGCTTTCTCGGCTCGAAAAAGGAGTTCGCCTCTCGCTGGCGCAAGCCTATCGAAAAGCAGAACGACGCGATGCGCCGCGATCTGCTCGCGCGCCGGATTCGCCCGTTCATGCTTCGCCGCCGCAAAGATGAAGTCGCGACGGAATTGCCGCCGAAGACAATGATCGTGCGCAGCGTCGAACTCGAAGACGCACAGCGTGATCTCTATGAAACCGTGCGCGCCGCGATGCAGAAGAAGGTGCGCGACGCTATCTCGAAGCAGGGGTTCGCACGCAGCCATATCGTGATGCTCGACGCGTTGCTGAAACTGCGGCAAGTGTGCTGCGATCCGTCGCTCGTCAAGCTGCCGGGGGCGCCGAAAACCGCGGGATCGGCCAAGCTCGCGCTGTTGCTCGAGATGCTTCCGGCGCTCATCGAGGAAGGCCGGCGCGTGCTCGTTTTCTCGCAGTTCACGGGCATGCTCGCGATCATCGCCGCCGCGCTCGACGAGGCCGGTCTCGCGTATGTCACGCTGACGGGCGACACCGCTGACCGCAAGACGCCGGTGCAGCGCTTCCAGAAGGGCGAAGCGCCGGTCTTCCTGATCAGCCTGAAGGCGGGCGGCGTCGGCCTGAACCTGACGGCGGCCGATACCGTCATTCATTACGATCCGTGGTGGAATCCGGCGGCCGAGAATCAGGCGACGGATCGCGCGCACCGCATCGGCCAGGAAAAGCCGGTGTTCGTGTACAAGCTCGTCGCGGCCGGGAGCATCGAAGAAAAGATTCTGGAGATGCAGGGGCGAAAGGCAGCGCTCGCGGCGGGCATTCTGTCCGAAGATGCGCGCGCGGTGGAGAAGTTCTCCGCCGAAGACATCGAGGCGCTGTTCGCGCCTATTGCCGATAGTTGAAGCGCGCGCTCACCGATACTGATTGATCGTATCGCGCGTCTTCTTCGCGGCTTCGGCCGCGGCTTGCGCGTAATGATCGCCCTTGCCGGCGTAGATGATCGCGCGCGACGAATTGATCAACATGCCCGTGCCGTTCGCGGTGCGGCCCGCGCGCACGGTTGCTTCGACATCGCCGCCTTGGGCGCCGATGCCCGGAATCAGAAGCGGCATGTCGCCGACGATCCCGCGTACCGTTTCGATTTCCTTCGGAAACGTCGCACCGACGACGAGGCCCAACTGGCCCTTGTCATTCCACTTTTCCGCCGCGAGCCTGGCGACGACCTGATACAGCGGCTTGCCATCGGTCGTGAGAAATTGCAGATCGGAGCCGCCCGCGTTCGACGTGCGGCACAGCACGATCACGCCTTTGCCCTCATGCGCGAGATACGGCTCGATCGAATCGAAGCCCATGTACGGATTCACGGTGACGGCATCGGCCCGATAGCGCTCGAACGCTTCCTTCGCGTACTGCTCGGCCGTGCTGCCGATATCGCCGCGCTTCGCATCGAGAATCACCGGAATGCCGGCGTGCTTCTCGTGGATATGCGCGATCAACGCTTCGAGCTGATCTTCCGCGCGATGCGCCGCGAAGTACGCGATCTGCGGCTTGAACGACGATGCATACGGCGCGGTTGCATCGACGATGGTCTTGCAGAACTCGAAGATCGCGTCGGCGCGGCCGTTGAGTGCGCCGGGAAACTTCGCCGGCTCCGGGTCGAGGCCGACGCACAGAAGCGATTGAGTCCGCGACCACGCGGCATTGAGCGATTCGATGAAGGACATGGCGGGAAGATGTTGAAAACGTCGATGCCACGCATTTTAACGTGCGTGGCGTCATCTTCCGTCGCGTCTTCCGGCGCGGCTTAGCGCGCCGCGTCCCGTGCCCGCGCCTTCGCGCCTGCCCGCGTGCGCGGCCTTCCGCGCCGCGTCGCTTCCCCGGTGCGCTCGACGGTGAAGCGGAATTCCCGCGACAAGCGTTCGCCCGGTTTGAGCACGGTCATGCCGTTCGCTTCCCCGCCGCCGGGCAGATTCACCGCGTTGATCGGATGATCGACCGGCTCGAAGCAGAAAAAGCTTTCGCCGGGCGGCGCGTAAAGGACGTAGTAGTCGGTGTCGGCGGCGATCGTTAGCGACAGGCGGCGCTTCGGCCACAGCACGCTCGTGCGCCCGCTCCATCCGGTGAACGCGTTGTTGACCATTTCCGATGGCATCGGATACGCAACGCCGAATTGCCACGCGGGCGGCGTCGGAACATGCCGCACAGGCAGCCAGTCGTCGCCGCACAGCCACACGCCGCCCGCCGCCGCCGACAACTCCGTGTCCGCCTCGCGCATCAGGAACGGATGCAGCCCGAGGCCGAACGGCAGCGCTTCGTCGCCGGTATTTTCGACATCGAGCGTCACGGCGAGCGTCGCTTCGTCGAGCGTGTAAGTCTGCGCGGCGCGAAACGCGTAAGGCATGCCGCCGCTGCGATCGAGCGTGACACGCACGCGCGCGGAATCCTGATCCGCGACTTCCCACGCGCCGAGCCAGCCATCGCCGTGCAGCGGCAGCGGTTCGCCCGGGCGATTGCACGGCACCGCGATCGAGCGTCCGGAAAACTGAAAGTGTCCGTTGCCGATGCGGTTCGAATACGGCAAAAGCGGATAGCACGCGAGCTGATTCGGATCGGTGTCCGGTCCCGGCGCGACGCACGGCCGGAAGATCGGCACGAGCGTGCCTTCGTGCCGCCAGTCGAAGCGCGTGATGCCGCCGCCGAGCGACGGTGCCAGTTCGAGCCGCAAATGCGCGTTGGCGAGCGTGATGCAGCCGTCGACATCGGCGCCGCCCATCGCGACGACCGCCGTGCTCGGGCCGGGACGGATCGGCGGTTCGGTGGCGGCGGCGAGCCGCGCACGGCGGGCGTTCGCCTGTTCCTTGGACATCGATGCAGGATTCGGTCTTTGCTCTGTTCGCGCGACAGCCATGACTCGTGCTCCATCGAGAGGCGAAGAACCCGGCGTTGCCGGGATGGGTCGGGCGGCGCGTCGATCGCGCGCCGCCTCGTGTTCTGGTTACGCCTTGCCCGCAAATACGGCTTCCGCGATGCCGCGTGCACCGGGCGTCGCGACGAACACGCCGCCTGCGTGCGCGTCTGTTTCGCCGAGGCCGATGCGCGCCGTCGTCACATACAGCGTGCCGAAGTCCGCGCCGCCGAACGCGGCGCAACTCGGCTGCGCGCTCGGCACGTCGATGCGCGCCGTCTCGCGGCCGTCGCTTTCGTAGCGCACGACGCGCGCGCCGCCCCACTGCGCGTTCCACAAGCCGCCGTCCGCATCGACGATCGAGCCGTCGGGCACGCCGGTCGCATCCGTCAGCTCGACGAACACGCGGTCGTTGTCGAAGGTCGGATAGTCGCATACGCGAATCTGACGCGTGGGCGAATCGCAGTAGTACATCGTCGTCCCATCGGGCGAGAAGCCGATGCTATTCGAGATCGCGCAATTCCCTAGCGGCAGCTTTTCCAGCGACAGATCCGCATTCAGCCGATAAAACGCGCCGACCGGTTGCGCATCGTCCACGTCGTGTTTCGTGCCGAACACGAATCGCCCTTCGCGGTCGCAACGGCCGTCGTTCAGGCGCGTCGGCAGATCGGCTTCGACTTCCATGATGGTTTCGATCTTGCCCGTCGCGATTTCATGGAACGCGAGCCGCGATGCGAGGCCGAGCAGCAGGAAACGCGCATCGGCGCACGGCGTGAAGCACGCAAGCCGCTCGGGCATGTCGAACGATTCGCTCGCGCCGTCGCGCGGATCGTAGCGCCACAGCTTCTTGCCTTCGATATCGGTCCACCAGAAGCGGCCGCTCGCGGCGCACCACGTCGCGCCTTCGCCGAGCGAACACTGGCTGTCGATGAGAAGTTGCGCTCGCATCGGATTCATCAGGCCCATCCTCCGTCGACGATCATGTCCTGCGCCGTGATCATTTTGCTGTCGTCCGATGCTAGAAAGAGCGCCGCGCGCGCGAGGTGTGCGGGCAGCAGTTCTCCGTCGATGCACTGGCCTTGCTTGATTGCTTCCTTGCCGGCCTCGTCGAGCCACAGACGCTTTTGCTTCTCGGTCATCACCCAGCCCGGCACGAGCGTATTCACGCGGATGCCGAATTTGCCGAGATCGCGCGCGAGGCCGCGCGTCATGCCTTGCACTGCCGATTTCGACGTCGTGTAGACGGGGAAGTTACCTTGCTTGAGCATCCAGCTGATCGAGCCGAGATTGATGATCGAGCCGCCGCCCGCGCGCTTCATGTCGTCGATGACGGCCTGCGCCGCGAAGAATTGATGGCGGATGTTGACCGCGATGCCTGCATCGTACGACTCGGGCGTGACGTCTTCGATTGCGTGGCGTTTGTCGTTGGCAGCGTTGTTGACAAGCACGTTGATGGGCCCGAGGGCGGCTCTTACATCGGCGATGCCTTTGCGGAGTGCGTCGATGTCGGTCAGGTCGACGTTGAGGAACATCGGGCGGGTCTGGCCTTCTTGCAGGGCTGCGCCGAGGCGGTCGGCGAGCGCTTCGCCAGCGTCGGTGTCGATGTCGAAGAAGGCGACTTTCGCGCCCTGATCGAAGAAGTGTTCGACGAAGCCTTCGCCGATGCCTGTTGCGCCTCCGGTTATCAGCACTGTTTTGCCTTGGAGGCCGGGGTATCTTGCGAGGTTCTTTTCGATCGTTGCCATTGGGTTTTGTCTCTCCTTGCTTCGCTTGTCGCGCTCGTTAGCTTTGCGCTTTTTGCCGGATCCCGGTTTCTTAGTGGTCTACTAGCACTGCCGCCCCGCACAGGGGCAACGCTGATAGACCGACACGAAAACGGGATCCAGCGACATCAACGGCAAAACATCAACAACGACATCAACCGCAAAAACATCAATCCCGCGACCCGCGATTCTTCAACTGATCGAGCAGAACGGCAGCAAGCAGGATAGCCCCTCTCACGAGGTACTGATAAAACGCGTCGATATTCAAAAGGTTCATGACGTTCTCGACAGTGCCCATGATGAGCACGCCAATCACGACACCGGAAATCGTCGCCCTACCGCCCAGCAGAGAAACACCGCCAAGAACACAGGCAGAAATGACATTGAGCTCGAAGCCTTGAGCGGCATTCGGCTGCCCCGACGTGATGCGCGAAGCGAGAATGACCCCAGCCAGCGCGGTCACAGCGCCCTGAATCAAAAAGATCCACACACGCGTGCGCTCGACATTGATCCCCGCGAGCCGCGAAGCCTCGGGATTACCGCCGATAGCCAATGTATTACGTCCATACACCGTCTGATTGAGCAATACGCCAAAAACGATGAAGCACGCAAGCGTGACCCAGATTGGCAGGGAAATCCCGATCATCGACAGACTGCCGAGCGCGATGAACGTATCCGACGACACACCCACCGCCTGCCCGTGCGACACGATGAACCCGAGCCCGCGCACGATTTCCATCGTCGCCAAGGTCGTAATCAGCGCGTTGATTCGCAGATAAGCGATCACCGCGCCGTTCACAAACCCGATCACCGCACCCGCAGCCACCGCCGCGATGATCGCGATGAACGTGTTGTCCGTCGCATTCAGAACCATCGCGCACAGAACACCGGCGAAGGCGATCGTCGAGCCCACCGACAAGTCGAAATCGCGCGACGCGAGGCAGAACATCATCGTGCACGCGACCATGCCGATCTGCGAGATCGACAGCGCGAGGCCGAGCATGTTCTCGATCGAGAAGAAGTGATCGACGGTCAGCGACATCGTCAGGAACATCACGATGAAGATCACGATCAGGCTGTACTCCGTGATCTGCTGCCACCACTTCTGCTTGTCGTTCTTTTGCGGGATCAGCGCGTTCGCGACGCTTTCCGTCGCCTGCCCCACGATGTTTTCTCTTGCTTCCATGATTCGCTCCTCTCGTCTTTACGCCGCCTGCGCGACCGTTTCCGCCTGCGGCAGCGCAAGGCTCAACACTGTTTGTTCGCTCGCCTTCTCGCGCGCCAGTTCGCCCGCGATACGCCCCTGCCGCATCACGACGATCCGGTCCGACACGCCCAGCACTTCCGGCAATTCCGACGAAATCATCACGATCGCGCAGCCGCGCTCCGCAAGCTGATAGATCACGTTGTAAATCTCATGCTTCGCGCCGACGTCGATGCCGCGCGTCGGTTCGTCGAGAATCACGACCTTCAGGTCCGGCTCCGCGAGCCAGCGCGACAGAATCGCCTTCTGCTGATTGCCGCCCGAAAGAAAACGGATGCGCTGCTTCCGGCTCGGCGTCTTGATCTTCAGCAACTGGATGAAGCGCTCGGCCGTCTGCGCCTCCTTCTTGCGATCCAGAAACAGCCCGCCGCGCAGATAGTGCCGCCGGCACGAAATATTGATGTTCTCCGCGACCGTCGCCATCGCGACGATGCCTTCTTCCTTCCGATCCTCCGGACACAGCACGATGCCGTGACGAATCGCCTCGCCGGTGCTGCGAACCTTGATCGGCTTGCCGTCGAGCATGATGTCGCCGCCCTTCTTCTTGTCCGCGCCGTAGACGAGATGCATCAGCTCGCTGCGTCCCGCGCCGACGAGCCCGAAGAAGCCCACGATCTCCCCGCGCTTCACTTCGAAGCTCGCGGGCGCGCTCAATGCATCGCCCTCCACGTTCTTCACGGAGAAGCGCACGTCGCCCAAAGGACGCGCGCGATAGTTGTAGATGTCGCTGATCTCGCGCCCGACCATTTCCTGCACGAGCGTTTCGCGCGGCACATCCGCGAGCGAAAGATGCGACGCGATCTTGCGCCCGTCGCGGAAAATCGTGCACGCGTTGCACAGTTCGTAAATCTCGTCCATGCGATGCGAGATGTAGATCAGCGCACGGTTATCCGCCTGCAGATCGCGCACGAGCTTGAAGAGCACTTCCGTCTCGCGATGCGACAGCGAACTCGTCGGTTCGTCGAGCGCGATCACGCGCGCGTTGCGCAGCAGCGCCTTGCAGATTTCGACCATCTGCCGCTGCGCGATCGACAGCTTGCGCAGCTTCGCATTCGGATCGAGATCGACGCCCATCGCCGCAAGCCGCTCGCGTACGTGCGCCTTGGCCGCGCGCTTGTCGACCCAGCCGAGCCGGTTCGGCAATGCGCCGAGCAGCAGATTCTCGGACACGGTCAGATCCGGCACGTACTGCAATTCCTGATGAATCACCGCGATGCCCGCGGCAATCGATGCCGCCGCGCTCGCGAAATGCACTTCCTTGTCGTCGATGAGCACGCGCCCCGAATCGGGCTGATACTCGCCGCCGAGAATCTTGAGCAAGGTCGATTTGCCCGCGCCGTTCTCGCCCATCAAACCGTGAACTTCGCCGGCGTTGACGTCGAACGACACGCCGTCGAGCGCGCGCACGCCTGGAAACACCTTGCCGATATTGTCAAAACGCAGCGTCGCTGACACATCGCCTCCTATTCTCGAGCGGACCGCACGCGCGGCCCGCTTCCCTCACGCAAGACTTAGTTCGATGCCAGTCCCATCTGCTGGCGCACCGATGCCACGTTTTCACGCGTGGCCAGCATGCCGGTCGTGAGCGTGAGCGGCGGCGGCGCCTTGCCGTCCTTGATCCACGCGTACATCAGCTCGGACGTCTCTTCGCCGTGGCGCTTCGGGCTGATGATGACGGTGCCGTAGAAGCCCGTCGGATTCGGTTTCTTGAACTCGTTTAACGCCGAGTCCGATCCGCCGATACCGATGCCGATCATGTTGTCCGCCTTGAAGCCGCGGCCTTCCGCTGCGCGCACCGCGCCGAGGACGGCTTCGTCGTTCAGGCCGTAGGCGACCCAGTGCTTGTATTGCGGATTCTTCGTCAGCGCGATGTTCGCGGCGTTGAACGCGTTCTCGGTGTCGGTCTTCGCCTGCGGCGCGGCGACGATGTTCGCCTTCGGGAAACCGGCGGCGACGAGCGCATCGGTCGCGCCGGCCGTGCGGTCATGCGCGGTCGGCAATTGCTCGTAAGTCACGTCGATCGCGCCGACATCCTTCATGTCCCAGCCGCGCTTCTTGATCTCGGCGGCGATCCCGTCGCCCACCTGCTTGCCGATGTTGTATGCGGAAATGCCCATGTGCGGTACGGATTCGATCGGCTTGCCCGAACCGTCGACGAGGCGGTCATCGACCGTCATCATCTTGAGCTTGTCGGCCTTCGCCTTCGCGACGATGCCCGGCCCGAGCTTCACGTCCGGCGTACAGATGATGAAGCCCTGCGCCTTCTGCGCGGCGAGGTTGTCGATCGCGCTCATCACCTTTTCACCCGACGGCGCGCCGATCTTCACGAGCGTGAAGCCCTTTTCCTTGGCGGCGATTTCGGCGAACTTCCATTCGTCCTGAAACCACGGCTCTTCCGGCTGCTTCACGAGGAAGCCGATCTTGACCTCGTCGGCGGCCTGCGCGACCGGCGCCGCGATCATGGACGCGCTCGTTGCCGTGGCAGCGGCGATCAGCGTGAGGAACAGTCTGCGTTTCATTTTTTGTCTCCCGACTTTTTCCGATGTCGAAAAATGCCCGCGCGCGGGCGCTACGAAGTGTGTGGCCGCTTTCTTGTTGATTGATGTCCGCACAGCGGCCAGTGCGTCATTCCTTCGTGATCTCGTTTGCTTTAGTCGTGGTACAGCGCGCTTCGCCCGCCGTCCACGGTGATACAGCTCGCGTTGATGAACGGCGCCTCGTCCGATGCGAGGAACACCGCCGTCATCGCGACTTCCCGCGGCTCGCCGATACGCTTCATCGGCTGAAGATCGAGCGTCGCCTGACGCGCGGCCTTCGGATCAGCCTGCGAATTCCACCAGTCGAGCGTCAGTTGCGTTTCGATGTAACCCGGCGCGATCGCATTCACGCGCACGTTGTTCGGCGCGTACTCGATGCCGAGCGCGCGCGTGAGGCCGATCACACCGTGCTTTGCCACCGGATACGGAAAGCAGCCCGGAATGATCTTGAAGCTGTGCGTCGACGCGATGTTCACGATGCTGCCGCGCCCGCGCTCGACCATGCCCGGCAGCACCGCGCGGCAGCCGTTCCACACGCCGTCGAGATCGACGGCGAAGCAGCGGCGCCAGTCGTCGTCGGTCATCGTGAGCGGATCGCAGAACACGTTGATGCCGGCGTTGTTCACGAGCACGTCGAGCGGGCCGAGCGCGGCTTCGGTCTGCGCGACGGCTTCCTTCACCGATGCGCTTTGCGTCACGTCCGTTTCGACCGCGATGACGTTCGCGCCGGTTTCTTCCCCGATGCGCTTGGCGGTTTCGCGGGCCGTGCCGATGTCGAGTTCCGCGAGCGCGACGCGTGCGCCCTCGCGCGCGAACGCCAGCGCGATCGCCGCGCCGATGCCGCGTCCCGCGCCCGTGACCATCGCGACCTTGCCGGCGAGGCGGTTCATTTGGCTGCGCCTCGTGCAACGGCCAGTCCGTCAATGAACGCCTTCGCGTGCCGCGCCGTGACGTCCGCGCTCTGGCCCGGCTTGTAGAGCGCCGAGCCGAGGCCGAAGCCGTTCGCGCCTGCGCTCAAGAACGGCTCCATGTTGTCCGGCGCAATACCGCCGACCGGCACGAGCGGCACGTCCTTCGCGATCACCGCGCGCCATGCCTTCGTCACCGTTGGGCCGAGCTGCTCGGCGGGAAACATCTTCAGCACGTCCGCGCCGTTCTTCAGCGCGAGAAACGCCTCGTTCGGCGTCGCGACGCCCGGCGCGCACGCGAGACCCTGCGCCTTCGCGGCGCGCACGACATCGGCGTCGCTGTGCGGCATCACGATGAGCTCGCCGCCCGCGGCCTTCACGCTATCGACGTAACTCGGATGCAGCACCGTTCCCGCACCGACGATCGCATCGGCGGGCAGCGTCTGACGGATCGCCGCGATGCTGTCGAACGGCTGCGGCGAATTCAGCGGCACTTCGACGATGCGAAAGCCCGCTTCATAGAGCGCGCGGCCGTGATCGGCGGCTTCGGCCGGCGTGACGCCGCGCAGTATCGCGATCAGCGGGCACGCGGCGAACGCCTTTGCGAGACCGGCGTGCATGCCGTAGGGCGCGGGCAGATTGATGGAAGGCTGCATCGTGTTCTCTCCTTTTCAGGCCACGCGCCTGGCCGCGACCAGCCCGGCCAGCGCGGCGATTCCATAAAGGCCGTGCTCGGTGGCGTGCGCGACCGTGGCGGCATCGTGGCATCCGAAACGCGCGAGCGCGGCGCGATAGCGATTGCAAAGCGCATCGTTGCCGATCAGGCGCAGGGGCTTTCCCGCGAGCGCGGATTGTTCGCGCGCAAGCACTTCGTTCAGCCCGCGCAATTCATGGCCGATCAACAGGCCCGACAAATAATCCGATTGCTGCTCCGCGCTCAGTTGGCCCGTGAGGCCGAGCGTGCGCGTGCTGAAGATCGTCGCGAGCACGCCGGGATGACCGGCATCGCGCGCCGTCTCGACGCCGCGCAGGAACGCCTGTTCGTCGTGCGTCGCGGTGGGATGCATCGTGCGGCCGAGGATCGTGTGATCGCGCAGCGCGCTGAAGGTCTCGCCCGTCATGAAGGTGTAGAAACGCTCGATGCGCTCATCGGCGACGAACGCCCACTTCGCGTGCGTGCCCGGCAGTCCGATCAGCGCGCCGCCCGCGTTTCCGAGCGCCGGCTCGCTCGCAAGCGCGCCGAAAATCTGCGTTTCCTCGCCGCGCATCACGTTGGGCAACACGCCGCGCTCCAGCACGCCCGGCACGACATGCAGCACGACGCCGCGCGCCGTCTTCACATCGACGATGCCCGCGACGAGCGCATCGGCATTCGCCGGCGTTTCGACGTACGGCGCCTCGACCCAGCCCTGCGCGCTGCCGACCATGCCCGCCGCGATCACCGGCAAGTGCGCGTGCGCGTCGAGCCACGCGCCGCAGGTTTCCTCGAACGCCTGATCGAACCCGCCCGCCGGCAGATTCATGATGCCCGCCGACGATGCGCGCGTATCGAGGGCGAGACCGTCGGCGCCAAGCAGATAGGCGCGCAGCGAAGTCGTGCCCCAGTCGAGCGCGATGAGCGCGGGCGTGGAAACGGATGCGGTCATCGCTTGATCCTGCGGGCGGCCTGCGGCGCGCGCCAGCCAAGTTCCTCGGAGATCGCGTGCGCTTCGCGCTGCACGACCGGAATCAGTTCCTCCATGCGCTCGTGCGGCATATAGGGAATGGTGCTCGCCACCGACAAGGCCGCGACGATCGCGCCCGACGCATCGCGCACCGGCGCGGCGACGCAGCGGATCGACGCCTCGTTCTCTTCGAGATCGAACGTGAAGCCGCCTTGCGCATAGCGCGTCATGCGCTGCTGAAAGGTGTCGAAGTCGGGGCGGTTGTCGGGCTTGAAGCTCATCCTCGCGAGCACGCGATGCGACGCTTCCAGCAGCTTCTTCCACGCGTTCGCTTCGAGGTCGAGCATCATCGCCTTGCCGATGCCCGTCGACGCGAGCGGCATCCGGTGCCCGACGCGCGAACGCATCTCCAGGCCGCGCGTGCCCGGAATCTTGTCGATGTAGAGCACGTCGTCGCCCTCGCGCACGCCGAGATGGATCGTGTCGTGCGTATGCTCGGCGAGCGCCTGCAGATGCGGTCGCGCGACGGTCGTGAGCGGCATCTGTTCGAGCGCGATCGTGCCGAGTTCGATGAGCTTCGGCCCGAGCAGATAGCCGCCCTGCACCTGACGCAGATAGCGCGCTTGCACGAGCGAGCTCACGAGCCGATGCGTCGTGCTGCGCGTCGTGCCGAGCGCCGCGCCGAACGCGCGCAGGTCGCGCGCGCCGTTCGCGGCGGCTTCGAGAATCGCGAGGCCGCGCAACAGCGTCTGCGTGCCCGCCTGCTGCGGTGTGATGTCGACGAGCGCGCTCGGCAGCGCGATGGCGTCGGGATCGGGTGTGTGCTTCGTCCCGCTCGCGCCGTTGGACTTGGCGCGCGCTGCGCCCGCCTCGGCGACGTCGGTTTCAGGGGTCTGGAATTTGGTCATGGCGCGAATCCCTCGTCGATCACGATGCGCGCCGGATGACGCACGCGGGCGCGTCCCCGATGGAATGAGCGTACGAATCGTGCAAGGAGGCCCGCGAGCGCGGGTGTGCGATCGAATGCATGACGTGTCTCCATTGTTCTGGTCGTGCGCGCCGGAAGTCGCTCCGGTCGTCGCCCGCGTGTGCCGTTTCAGGCTTTGGCCGGATTGTAGTTCCGGCTCTTCGATTTATTCAATATGTGATCGTCATGCTCACATAATGGGAGAGAATCTTGCAGCCGAAAGCTCCTGGAAAACAAAAAAGCCCTGAATTATCAGGGCTTTGCGTTGTTTATCGCGGCCAGCTAAATTTCACTGCGGCAGTTCCGCCGCCCCCATCCGCCGTGCGATGACGCCCGCGCGCTGCGACAAATACGGCGCATTGCGATGGTCGTCGAAATACTTCGGACGCGGCAGCATCACCGCAAGCCGCGCGCTCTGCCAGGCCGTCAGTTTCGCCGCCGATGTCTTGTAGTAATACCGCGCCGCCGCTTCCGCGCCGTACACGCCGTTGCCCCACTCGACCGAATTCAGGTAGATCTCGAAGATGCGTTCTTTGTCCATCCAGAACTCGAGCATCCAGGTGATGACGAGCTCCTGCGCCTTGCGCACATAGCTCTTTTCGCGCGACAGAAACAGGTTGCGCGCGAGCTGCTGCGAAATGGTCGAGCCGCCCGCGACGATTTTTCCGCGCGCCTTGTTCTTCTCCCACGCCTGAAGGATGGCGTCGGTTTCGTAGCCGTTGTTATTGACGAAATTCGCGTCTTCCGAAGCGATGATCGCGCGCTTCAGATTGCGCGAAATCTGCTCGTACGGCACCCAGGTGCGTTGCAGCGAAATGCCCGGATGCGTCTTCGCGAGCGTCCACGCGTCGGCGCGCATGAAGGCCGTCGGACCGGGATTGACGATCGTCCAGATGCCGATCTGCGCGAAGAACCACATTTGCGTCGCGATGAACGCGATGCCGAGCACCGATACGCCGTACGCGATCCAGCGCGCCGGGCCGAGCCGCACCGCTTTGCGCACGCGCGGCGAGCGGCTGCCCTGGCTGCCGACGGGCGCGGTGGTCATGTCAGGCTTTCGCGGCCAGCGCGGCGCGCAGATCGCGCAGCACCGCGCCGCCATCCGGGCGCACGCCGCGCCAGATGAAAAACGATTCGGCGGCCTGCTCGACCAGCATGCCGAGACCGTCCGATGCGCGCGCGCCGAGCTTCGACGCGTGTTGCATGAAGACGGTCGGCTGCGCGCCGTACATCATGTCGTAGGCGAGCGTGCCCGCGCCGAACGCGCTGTCGTCGCAATCGGGCAAGGCGGCGTCGAGGCTGCCCGCGGTCGCGTTGACGATCACGTCGTACTGCCCGGCTTCCGCGCTGTCGGCGCCGCCGCCCGAGAAACGCACGCCGCACTCGGACGCGTTCTGCGCGAACTGATCGACGAGCTGATGCGCCTTCGCCGCCGTGCGGTTGACGATGGTGAGCGCCGCCGGCGCGCGATCGAAGATCGGCAGCACGACGCCGCGCGCCGCGCCGCCCGCGCCGAGCAGCAGAATGCGCGCGCCTTTCAGACTCACGCCGAGATTCACTTCGATGTCGCGCACGAGGCCGACGCCATCGGTGTTGTCGCCGCGCACGCCATCCGGCCCGAAGGCGAGCGTGTTCACCGCGCCCGCCGCTGCCGCGCGCGGCGACAGCGAATCGGCGAGCGCGTGCGCTTCGAGCTTGAACGGCACGGTGACGTTCATGCCGCGTCCGCCCGACGCGATGAACGCCTTCACTTCACGCGTGAAGCCATCGAGCGGCCCGAGAATGCGGCCGTATTCGATCGGCTCGCCGGTCTGCGCGGCGAACTTCGCGTGAATCCACGGCGATTTGCTGTGCTCGATCGGATTGCCGATCACCGCGTATTGGTCTTTCATGGCGTCGGTTCCTGCGCGTTGTCGGGCGTTTCCGGTTGTGGCTGCTCCACCGACGCTTCCGCCTGCGCTTCGGCTTCGCTTTCGGCAGAAAGATCGCTCGTCTCGATGATCTCTTCTTCCGCCTCTTCTTCCTCGACCGGCGCGCTCGCGGACGGCGCGTCGATCACATGCAGCAGACGGCACGATGCTTCGACCGTCAGCTCGTCGATCGATACGACTTCGAGCATCACACGCGTGCCGCGCGCATGCACGCCGAGGCCGGGCACGTGCAGGATCAGCGGAATCTCTTCGAGCCGCACGAGATCGTCCTTGATGACCGAAGCGGGAACGTGCTTCCTGTTCTCCTGCTTGAGCCAGCGCAGGCACCAGAAATACTCCATGCGGCGCTGGTGATCGGCATACGCGGTGTACGTGTCGTCGAAACCCTGCACGACGGCGAAAAGGTCCGCGTCCTTCGGCTTGAACGGCGCGGCGAGCTTGGCTGTCACGCCATGCTGCACGCACGCGAGCAACTGCCATTGATTGACGAGGTCGACATAACGGCGCAGCGGCGACGTGCTCCACGCATATTGCGCGACGCCCAGGCCTTCGTGCGGCGCGGGCGTCGTCTGCATGCGCGTGCGTTTCGGTCCCGGACCGCCGAAGCCGCGCTGCGAACGATAGATGCCCGGCACGCCGTGATCGTTGAGGAACGCGCCCCACGACGAATTCGCGAGAATCGCCAGTTCCGCGACGATCAGATCGAGCGGCGAACCGCGACGGCGCGGCGTGATCGTGATGTGCTCGCCATCGACATAAAAGTTGAAGTCGTTGTTGCGCTGCACTTCGCGCTTGAGGCCGTAAGTCGCGCGCGCCTGCTGACGCTTTTCGAAGAGCGCCTGCGCGAGCGGCCACAGCACCGCGATGTCTTCCTTGTGCGGATAGTCGCCCGTGCCGGCCGCGAGCGTTTCCTCGGTGACGAACTCGTCGAGATGGTTGTGGCGCAGGTTGCTCTTCACGAACACGCGTTCGGCGCGCGTTTCAGTGGCGACGATATCCTGCGTCTCGCGATTCACGATGATGTACAGCGACAGCGCCGGGCGCAGCCCGCCCTCGCCCAGCGTGAACACGTCGACGACGTTGTCGGGCAGCATCGTGATCTTGTCGCCGGGCATGTAGACCGTGGAGAGACGACCGCGCGCGATGGCGTCGATCGTGTCGCCACGCGTAATGCCGAGCGCCGGCGCCGCGATGTGGATGCCCACGCGCACGCGGCCATCCGAAAGATGCTCGACGGAGAAGGCATCGTCGATTTCGGTGGTGGTGACGTCGTCGATGGAGAACGCTTCGACGTGCGCTTCCGGCAAATCCTCGGGCAGCGGTCCCGGCTGCACCGACGGAAAACCGATGCCGTGCGGGAAGAACTCCGACAGGAACTTCGCCTCGTGCAACTGTCGGGGCGACGCGATGCCGCCGCATTCGAGCATCAGCCGCGCCTGCGAGATGCCGCGCGCCGCCGCCGCCGCTTCGAGCGCCTTGTACTCGATCGAGTTCTTGTCCGGCTTCGTGAGCAGGCCGATCGCCTTGCCCTTCAGCGCATCGGGCAGCTTGCCCGCCTTCAGTTCCTCTTCCCAGCCCTGCTGCACGAGCGCCTGCTGACGCTTGCGTTCGAGCGACGCGAGCGCCATCTGCAATTGTTCCTGCGGCGCGCGCTGATACTGGCCGCGCCCTTTGCGCCGGAAGTAAACCGGCGCGCCGTGCATGCGCAGGACGAGCGCCGCGCGTTCGGCGGGTCCGAACTTGTCGCCGAAGTAATCCGCGCCGAGCGCGGCGAACGGAAATTCCTCGTCGGGCGCGCATTCCCACAGGAAGTCGAGATCGATCTCCTGCGCGATGGCGTCGGCTTCCTGCATCAGATCGCCGGCTGCGGGCTTCTCGAACTCGATCAGCACGTCTTTCGCGCGCACTTTCGCGCGCCGGCCGCCCGGCAATTCGACCTGGAACGCGTCGCCCTGTTTCGACAACACCGATCCGGCCTTGAAACTACCCGATTCCTCGAAGAAAACGTTCACTCAATACTCTCGTAAAACGGTGGACCGGGCCGCGCTTGCCGCGCGCCGGCGAATGAATGGGCTCAGGCGGCTGCGGTCGCGCGCACGGGTGGCGGCGCCTGGTCGCAGAACGCGATGACATCGGCGAGATAAGCCGGGAAGTCGCTGATCGCGTGATCGCTGCCCTGAATCAGCGTGGTTCGCACGCCGGGATAGTGGTCGAGCATCGTGCGGTAATCGAGCACTTCGTCGCCCGTCGCCGCGATCAGATAGTAGCGCTCGGGCCGCGTGATCGATTCGACCTTGAGCGCGCGCAACTCGTCGAGATGGCGCGGCAGCACGGTGATCGTTCCGCCGCCGTGCCACAACGGCTGCTCGCCGAGAAAATGGCTCAGATCGCGATCCGGCACGACCGCCGGATTGAGCAGCACGGCGCGCCAGCCGTGTTTCTCCGCGAGATACGTCGCGTAATAGCCGCCGAGCGAACTGCCGACGACGGTCACATCGCCCGCTTTCTCGCCCGCCGCGAGCGATTCGGCCAGCGCGACGGCATCGCACGGCGATACCGGCAGCGACGGGCACTGCCATTCGCCGAGCCTCCCGAGTTCCGCGAGCCGCGCGTGCATCACGCGCGCCTTGAACGATTGGGGAGACGAGCGAAAGCCGTGCAGATAGAGAATCACGAATGTCCTCCTGCGCCACGCGCCGAAAGCGCGTCGAGCAGTTTCTGATGGACGCCGCCGAAGCCGCCGTTGCTCATCACGAGTACGTGGTCGCCGGGGCGCGCGGCGGCCGCGACCGCCTTCACCAGAGGTTCGATTTCGTCGAATGCCCGCGCCTTGTCGCCGAGCGGTGAGAGCGCTTCTGCGAGATTCCAGCCGAGCTTGTCGCGGCCTTCGCGCGCGCCGTAGCCGAAGACGAGATCCGCGCCCGCGAGACTCGCCGGCAATTGCGCTTTCATCGTGCCGAGTTTCATCGTGTTCGAGCGCGGTTCCAGCACGGCGAGGATGCGCGACGTATCCGAATTGCCGATGCGCGTGCGCAGGCCCGCGACGGTCGTCTCGATTGCGGTCGGATGATGCGCGAAGTCGTCGTAGACGGTGACGCCGTCGACGCTGCCCTTCACTTCCATGCGCCGCTTGACGTTGCGAAAACTCGCGAGCGATTTCGCCGATTGCGCCGCCGGCACGCCGACCGAGCGCGCGGCCGCGATCGCAGCGAGCGCGTTCATCCGATTGTGCTCGCCCTGCACCTGCCAGTCGACGACGCCCTGGCGCTCGCCTTCCCAATACACGGCGAACTGCTCGTCGACGGCGGCGCCTTGTTCGACGGGCAGCGCCTCCCATCCGCCTTCGACGCCGAAGCGTTCGACGCCCGACCAGCAGCCGCGCGTGAGCACGCGTTCCAGCGCCGCCTCGCGCCCGTTCGTGACGATGCGCCCGACGCCCGGCACCGTGCGCACAAGGTGGTGGAATTGCGTTTCGATGGCCGCGAGATCGGGGAAGATATCGGCGTGATCGAATTCGAGATTATTGAGCACGGCCGTGCGCGGACGGTAATGCACGAACTTCGAACGCTTGTCGAAGAATGCCGTGTCGTACTCGTCGGCTTCGATGACGAAAAAGCTCGAATCGGTCAGGCGCGCGGAAATGCCGAAGTTCAACGGCACGCCGCCGATCAGAAAGCCGGGATTCATGCCCGCGTCTTCGAGCAGCCATGCGAGCATCGAGCTCGTCGTGGTCTTGCCGTGCGTGCCCGCCACCGCGAGCACCCATTTGCCGTTCAGCACATGTTCGCCGAGCCACTGCGGGCCGGATGTGTATGGCAGGCCGCGATCGAGGATGGCTTCCATCAGCGGATTGCCGCGCGTCACCACGTTGCCGATGACGAAGAGATCCGGCTCGAGCGCGAGCTGCTCGATGCCGTAACCTTCGATCAGTTCGATGCCCTGCGCTTCGAGTTGCGTGCTCATCGGCGGGTAGACGCCGGCGTCGCAGCCGGTGACCTTGTGGCCCGCCTCGCGCGCCAGGACGGCGAGTCCGCCCATGAAGGTGCCGCAGATGCCGAGGATGTGGATGTGCATAAACCGTGTCGCGCCGCGCGGGCGATTGAGATGCGAAAACAGGAACGGCGCCGTACCGGTGAACCTGAGGGCAAACCCGTGCAGAAAGGCGCCTGAAGGCGCATATTGTAACCGAGCAGGCTAAGCGCTTTTCCCCCGGCGCAAGCCTGCCGCCCTTGGCCCGCAAAAGGGCCGCTCGAGCTTATCTAGTATCATTCCGGCATGGTTCGCAAATCACATTTCGATCCGCAGCGCGTGCGCGAGGAAATCGCGATCGCTGCCGCGAGGATGATCGCCGAAGACGGCCTCGACTACTCCACCGCCAAGCGCAAGGCTGCGCGGCAGGTCGTCGGCGAGGCGAAGATCGGCGGCGAGTTCCTGCCCGATAACGACCAGATCGAAGAGGAAATCCGCGAGTATCAGGCGATTTTCCAGAGCGACAGCCAGCCAGCCGTGCTGCGCCGGATGCGCGAAGTCGCGCTCGACTGGATGGAGCGCCTGACACCCTTCGATCCATATCTGACGGGCGCGGTGCTCAACGGCACCGCAGGCGAGCACTCCGATATTCATCTGCAATGCTTCTGCGACAATCCCAAGGAAGTCGCGATTTATCTGCTGAACGCGAACGTGCAATACGACGTGTCGGAGACGCGGCACTTCGCCGGGCGCGGCTATGTCGAGACGCTGAGCTTTCTGCATCGCGCACGCGACGAGGAGCCGGTCGGCGTGCATATCGCGCTCTACGGTCCCGACGATCTGCGCGGCGCGGTGCGCGCGGACAACCGCGGCCGCCTCGCCCGCGCGAACGCGGCGGCCGTACGCACGCTGCTCGATCACCCCGATGTCCCGCCGCTCGAGATCAGCGGCTGATCTATCTTCTCTACGCTCATGAAAAGCACACGCATTCTGGCGGCCCTCGTGGTCGCCGTCGCCGCGACCGTCGGCGGCTTCTACGCGGGCCATCTGTTCACTGGCGGCGATACCGTGGCCGCGACGCAGCCAAGCGGCAACGCCGTCGATCAACTGTGGAAGGCGACGCCGCCGGGCGCTTCCGGCACGTCGAAACCGCTCGCGGCGTTCAAGGGCAAGCCGGTCGTCGTGAACTTCTGGGCGTCGTGGTGCGGACCGTGCGTGAAGGAAATGCCGACGCTCTCCGCGATGCAGCGCGATTACGAAAAGAAAGGCATCACGTTCATCGGACTCGGCGTCGATAGCGAGAAGAACGTCAACGATTTCCTGAAGAAAGTGCCGGTCGCCTATCCCGTCTACGTCACCGGCTTCGGCGGCGCGGATCTTGCGCGTAGCTTCGGCAATAATGCGGGCGGCCTGCCATTTACCGTCGTGATCGACGCGAATGGGAAAATCCGCTCCACGAAACTGGGCGAAGTCGACCCGGCCGAGCTGAAACATACGCTCGACAGCCTGTAAAAATTGGCTGCGTGTACGCCGTGGCTTGCGTCGAGTAAGCTGCGAGTTAGCACGTAGTACGCCGATCTTGCTGGAAATTCGACGCGACTCCCAATACGCGGCGGTAATTTGTCCCATGGTTGCGAGCCGGACTGCACAGTAAAACTAGACAAAATTCTCTAAACGGCGCTAAAGTGCGCCGAATTCCGCACAACCCGAAGCGACTATGACAACTCTGCCGGTGCCATGTGGCCCCCTCGCCGTCAAGTCCGACCTCCGCAAAACGGCGGTCGGAAGGCGTGGAGCATCCGCAGCCGTCATCCGCGTGCTGTTCGGGCGCGCGCTTCGAAGCGACCACGCCGATACGTTCGACATGAACGCTACCGGCGTGCCGACCGATTCTGCAGCCGTCGTTTGCGCGGGCGCTTTCGCGAGCGCGCGTGTGGGACGGCTGGCCGCGCCGACTCGCGGCTGAGCAATCAGAACACCCACAAATCAAGTCAAGTGCCGGGCAGTCCCGGTCTCCAAGTATTGAAAGGGGATTTTTCGATGGACCTTCGTAAACTGAAAACGCTGATCGACCTCGTCTCGGAATCCGGCATCTCGGAGCTGGAAGTGACGGAAGGCGAAGGCAAGGTTCGCATCGTCAAGAACGCCGCGCCGGTCTACATGCAGGCGCCGCAGCAGTACGCACCGCAAGTGCAGTCGCCGGCCGCGCCGCAATTCGGCGGTGCAGGCGAAGCCGGCGCGCCGGCAGCCGCTGCGCCCGCGGCCGCCGCGCCGCAAGGTCACATCGTGACCTCGCCGATGGTCGGTTCGTTCTACCGTGCGCCGTCGCCGGGCGCGGATCCGTTCATCCAGGTCGGCGATACGGTGAAGGAAGGCCAGACGCTGTGCATCATCGAAGCGATGAAGCTCTTGAACGAAATCGAAGCGGACAAGGCCGGCGTCGTGAAGGAAATCCTCGTCGAGAACGGCCAGGCGGTCGAGTACGGCCAGCCGCTCTTCGTGATCGGCGACTAAAGGCGCACCGGGCCGTGCCGCGGATGCGCCTCGCAGCCGCCGCCCGGCCCCGCCGCGCCGGCGCGCTTCATGCGGCATCGATTCGTCGAGAAGCGCGCCGCCGATTGGATCCCCGAGGGCCGCTCGCGCGAGCCCGTTGATGAGCCGACCCACTATGTTTGAAAAAATTCTCATTGCGAACCGCGGCGAAATCGCGCTTCGCATCCAGCGCGCGTGCCGCGAGCTGGGCGTCAAGACAGTCGTCGTCTATTCCGAAGCCGACAAGGAAGCGAAGTACGTCAAGCTGGCCGACGAAGCCGTGTGCATCGGACCGGCGCCTTCGAATCTCTCGTACCTGAACATGCCGGCGCTCATCAGCGCGGCCGAAGTCACCGACGCCGAAGCCATCCATCCCGGCTACGGCTTTCTCTCCGAAAACGCCGACTTCGCCGAGCGCGTCGAGCAATCGGGCTTCACGTTCATCGGGCCGCGTCCCGAGACCATCCGCCTGATGGGCGACAAGGTCACCGCCAAGCAGACGATGATCAAGACCGGCGTGCCGTGCGTGCCGGGCTCCGAAGGCGCATTGCCGGACGATCCGCGCGAGATCGTGAAGATTGCGCGCGCAATCGGCTACCCCGTCATCATCAAGGCGGCGGGCGGCGGCGGCGGGCGCGGCATGCGCGTGGTGCACACCGAAGCGGCGCTCGTGAACGCCGTCAACATGACGCGCGAAGAAGCGGGCCGCGCCTTCGGCAACCCGCAGGTGTACATGGAGAAGTTTCTCGAGAACCCGCGCCACATCGAGATTCAGGTGTTGTCGGACTCGTTCCGTAACGCGATCTGGCTCGGCGAGCGCGACTGCTCGATGCAGCGCCGTCACCAGAAGGTGATCGAGGAAGCGCCGGCGCCGGGCATTGCGCGGCGGCTGATCGAGCGCATCGGCGACCGTTGCGCCGACGCGTGCAAGAAGATGGGCTATCTCGGCGCGGGCACGTTCGAGTTCCTGTACGAGAACGGCGAGTTCTACTTCATCGAAATGAACACGCGCGTGCAGGTCGAGCATCCGGTGACGGAACTCATCACGGGCGTCGATATCGTGCAGGAGCAGATCCGCATCGCCGCGGGCGAAAAGCTCTCGATCCGCCAGAAGGACATCCAGTTCCGCGGCCACGCGATCGAGTGCCGCATCAACGCGGAAGATCCGTTCAAGTTCACGCCGTCGCCGGGACGCATCACGTCGTGGCATACGCCGGGCGGCCCGGGCATTCGCGTCGATTCCCACGCGTATGCGAACTACTTCGTTCCGCCGAATTACGATTCGATGATCGGCAAGCTGATCGCGTTCGGCGCGACGCGCGAGCAGGCGATCAACCGCATGCGTATCGCGCTGTCGGAAATGGTCGTCGAAGGCATTTCGACGAACATCCCGCTGCATCGCGAAATGATGATCGACGCGAAGTTCGTCGAAGGCGGCACGAGCATTCACTATCTCGAGAACAAGCTGGCCGCGCGCCAGGCCGCCGTCGCCGAAGAGTCCTGAAGCACGCCTTATTCAGAGAGATAGCATGAGTTACCGGGAACTGATCGCCGAGCTGGATCGCGAGCACGCGGAAGCGCTGTCGGATGCGCTGCTTGAAGTCGGCGCGCTGTCGGTGTCAGTCGAAGACGCCGACGCCGACACGCCCGACGAACAGCCGCTCTTCGGCGAGCCGGGTCTCGTGCCTGAAAAGCGTGCGTGGAACCGTTCGCGCGTCGTCGCGCTGCTCGCCGAGGACGCAGATCCCGACGTGCTGCTCGCCGCGGCCGCGAACGAGATCGGCCTCGCGGCAACCCCGCAGTTCACGGTGCGCGAGGTCGAGGAGCAGGACTGGGTGCGTCTCACGCAGGCGCAGTTCGATCCGATCGCCATCGGCGAGCGCATCTGGGTCGTGCCTTCGTGGCACGACGCGCCCGATCCGAACGCGCTCGTGCTCGAACTCGATCCGGGCCTCGCGTTCGGCACCGGCAGCCATCCGACCACGCGGCTTTGCATGGAATGGCTGGAGCAGTCGGTGAAGCCGGGACAATCGCTGCTCGATTACGGCTGCGGCTCCGGCATCCTCGCGATTCTCGCGAAGAAGTGCGGCGCCGATCCGGTCGTCGGCATCGACATCGATCCGCAAGCGGTCGAGTCGGCGCGTCAGAACAGCGAGCGCAATCGCGCGGACGTGATCTACGGCCTGCCCGATGCGTGCCCCGCCGGCGAGTTCGATATCGTCGTCGCGAACATCCTCTCGAATCCGCTCAAGCTGATGGCGTCGATGCTCGCCGCGAAGGTAAAGCCGGGCGGCAGAATCGCGCTGTCGGGCGTGCTCGCGCGCCAGGCCGACGAGGTCGCGGCGGTCTATGCGAAGTGGATCGACATCGGCGTTTGGCGCGAGCACGAAGGCTGGGTATGCCTCGCGGGAACGCGGCGCGAAAGCCTTTAGAATAGCGCCATCCTCCACGATCAGGCCGTCAGGCCAACGGCACTTCTTATATGGCGCTGGCAACCCGCTGCCCCCACTGCGAAACCGTATTCAAGCTGGACCCGCATCTGCTCGCGCCGCATGACGGCCGCGTGCGCTGCGGACACTGTCAGGAAGTTTTCGATGCCGCACATCATCGCTTCGAGCTTCCGGACGAGCCGGCCGCGGCAGGCGTCGCTCAGCATGCCGCGATCATCGACGATGATGCCGCCGTCGGTCCCGCAACAAGCTCGGGCGCAGGCCACGCTGCCGCCGCCGATGCACCCGCGCATGTGACCGCGCCGCCCGATGCGCCGCTCAAGCCGCGCCCGTTCGCGCCGCGCAACCTCGATCTCGGCGCGCCGAGTTCCATCAAGCATCCCGATGCCGACAGCGAAGGCACCGTCTATGCGAACGCTCCTGCAGCGTCGAGCGCGTCGAGCCAGACACGCGCCGCGTCGCCGCGCAGCGAACCCGATCAAGCCGATGCCGCGAACGAGCCGTCCGCGTTGCCTTCGGAACCCGCCCGCCTGAAGCAGTACATTCGCGTCGGCGTGCCGCATCCCGATGCCGCGAACTCCGAGCAAGCCGACGATACGCCGCTCGGCGAACCGCCCGTCGCGCCGCTCGCCAATGCTGTCGACGATCGCGCCGAGCCGTTCATCGGTCCGGTTCATCAGCCGGACGCGCCGCCCGCGCGCGCCGCCGCGGAACCGGCCGTACCCGCATGGCGCGACGACGCGGAGCCCGGTTTCGGCGCCACGAAGCCGCCCGCTCCTGCTCGGCGCGTCAGCGCGAACGAGGCGTTTCCCGTGATTCGCGAGTCGCGGGAAACGCGCGCGCCGGTGCGTGGCCGCGGCGGAGCCGGGAAGGCGGGACGTGTCGTGGGCGTCATCGTCGCCGTGCTGCTGGCGTTGCTGTTGCTCGTGCAGCTCGCATGGTGGCAACGCGAAACGTTGATGGTCTACGTGCCCGGCTCGCACGCGCTCTATTCGAACGTCTGCGATCAGATCGGCTGCACGATCTCGCCGCCGCGCGACATCGACGGATTGCAGATCGAGAGTTCCGGGCTGCGCCAGGTGGACGGCCCGCACAAGCTCGAACTGAAATTGTCGCTGCGCAACCGGATGGACGTCGCGCTGGCGTATCCGGCGCTCGAACTCACGCTGCTCGACGACAAGAACAACGTCGCGATCCGGCGCGTGCTCTGGCCGCAGGATTACGCGCGACCGGGTACGATATTCGCCGTCGGCCTCGCGCCGCAAAGCGCGCAACCGGTGATCGTCCGGCTGGATACGGGCGACGCGGTTGCCGCCAATTACCGGGTTCAGGTCTTTTACCCGTGATGTCGGGCAGGCGCGCGAACGCCGCCTGCCCCGGTTCCACACGACGCGCGTCATGCTCCTCGCGGCGCCTGCACGCGCGATTTTCCCGTCAGCATCTGACAATTCTCTGGAGCGCAACATGAGTCAAGTTACCCTCGGCGGCAACCCTATCGACGTCAGCGGCACGTTCCCGGGCCCGGGCCAGCAGGCGTCCGAATTCACGCTCGTCGGCGCCGATCTCGGCGACGTCAAGCTCGCGAACTTCGCGGGCAAGCGCAAGGTGCTGAACATCGTGCCGAGTCTCGACACGCCGACCTGCGCCACCTCGACGCGCAAATTCAATGAAGCGGCCGCCGGCCTGAACAACACGGTCGTGGTCGTGGTTTCGGGCGATCTGCCGTTCGCCGCGAAGCGCTTCTGCACGACCGAAGGTATCGCCAATGTCGTGACGGCATCGACGTTCCGCGGCCACGAATTCGCGCAGGCTTACGGCGTCGACGTGACGAGCGGCCCGCTCAAGGGTCTGACGGCGCGCGCCGTGGTCGTGCTCGACGAGAACAACAAGGTGCTTCATTCGGAGCTCGTGCCCGAGATCAAGAATGAGCCGAACTACGATGCAGCGCTCGCCGCGCTGAAGTAAATCGTCTCGCCGGACCGCTTCCGACCGGAGCGGTCCGCGCATACGAGGCACGGTGAAGCGCTCGCCGCGCGCCGTATGCGGATTTCTCTCCTCGGCCCCTATCTATAAAGGACGTTCGCCTTGGCTACGCTCATTTGCGGCTCGCTCGCCTACGACAACATCATGACTTTCCAGGGGCGCTTCGGCGACCACATCCTGCCGGATCAGGTGCACATGCTGAACATCAGCTTCCTGGTGCCGACGATGCGGCGCAACTTCGGCGGCTGCGCGGGCAACATCGCGTATGCGCTGAAGCTGCTCGGCGGCGATCCGAAGATCATGGCGACGCTCGGCGCGGCGGATGCGCAGCTCTACATCGACCGGCTCGACGCGCTCGGTTTGTCGAAGGAATACGTGCGCGTGCTGGCCGATCAGCACTCGGCGCAATGCTTCATCACGACCGATCTCGCGAACAACCAGATCACCGCGTTCCACCCCGGCGCGATGATGGAATCGCATCTGAACCGCGCCGACGAAGCGCAGGGCATCTCGCTCGGCATCGTCGCACCGGACGGCGCTCAAGGCATGCGCGAGCACGCCGAAGGGCTGGCGCGCGCGGGCGTGCCGTTCGTGTTCGACCCGGGCCAGGGATTGCCGATTCTGGACGGCGTGGAACTTTGTCGCATGATTGAACTCGCCACCTACGTGGCGGTCAACGATTACGAAGCCAAGCTGCTGAGCAACAAGACCGGCTGGTCGATCGAAGACATCAAGAGCCGGGTCGATGCCCTCGTCGTCACGCGTGGCGAACACGGCGCGCAGATCTATCATGAAGATGGCGTGGCCGAGATTCCGGTCGTCGCGGCGCGTCAGGTGGTCGATCCGACTGGTTGCGGCGACGCATTCCGCGGCGGGCTCCTGTACGGCATCGAAAACAAGCTTGGCTGGGAGAAAACGGGTCGTCTCGCGAGTCTGATGGGTTCGCTGAAAATCGAACATCAGGGGCCGCAAACCTACGCGCCGACGCGCGCCGAAATCGAAGAGCGTTTCAAGCAGGCCTTCGGAAGCAGCCTGTTCTGAATGATTGGAGTGAAGGAATGAAAACGGTAAGTCGTATCGCGCTGGCCATGGCGCTCGTCGGCTCGGTGGCGCTGACGGGCTGCGCCTACAACAGCAGTTCGTCGGACGTCTACACGGCGTCGCAGGCGCAGCGTGAGGAAACGGTGCGCATGGCGACCGTCGAAAGCGTGCGCGGCGTGAAGATCAGCTCGAACAACGGCCAGCCTACGGGCCTCGGCACGATCGGCGGCGGCGCGCTCGGCGGCGTCGCGGCGGCGAGTGCGATCGGCGGCGGCAACGGTTCGATCATCGCGGGCATCATCGGCGGGCTGGCTGGCGCCGTCGCGGGCAACGCGGTCGAGAATAGCGTCGCGATGAAGAACGGTCTCGAGATCACCGTGCGCCTCGATAACGGCGACCTGCGCGCGATCACGCAGACCGCGAACGGCGAAGTGTTTCAGGCGGGCGAGCGAGTGCGTCTGTTGTCGAGCGGCGGCGTCACGCGCGTCACTCACTGACGAGGGCATTCAGCGGACAAATAGCGCCGCGTCATCCTAAGAATGCGCATGTATCGAAAGATGCATGCGCTTTTTCTTTTTCGACGCCCCGAGCAAGCGATGAAATTCGTTGGCCGAAGCGAAAAACCCGCCGCCAGGTTTCCCCGACGACGGGTTCAGGCCGGGTAGGCATACCCGGACTAACGGCACAGCGCACTGTGCCTGGGTGCTGCGTACTGCGAGAGCTTACGGACGGCTGCCCGTCGGGAACGGCCATGCCGCTGCCGGGTTCAACGCCGTCTTGACCGCAGCAGCCGGAGCGGCCGGAGCAGGCGCCGAGACGGTCGTTGCCGTCGTGGCAGGAGCGGCAGCCGTAGTCTTCTTCGCAGCAGCGGCCTTCTTGGCCGGAGCCTTTTTCGCGGGGGCCTTCTTCGCAGCGGGTGCGGGCGCAGCAGCAGGCGCAGGCGCAGCGGCTGCGGTCTTCGCAGCAGCCTTTTTCGCGGGAGCCTTTTTCGCAGCGGCCTTCTTCGCTGCGGCCTTCTTCGCCGGCGCCTTCTTCGCCGCGGTCTTCTTCGCAGCGGCCTTCTTCGCAGGCGCCTTCTTGGCTGCGGCCTTCTTCGTCGCTACTTTCTTGGTCGCGACTTTCTTCGCTGCGGCCTTCTTCGCGGGAGCCTTCTTCGCCGCGACCTTCTTTGCAGCAACCTTCTTCGCCGCTACTTTCTTGGTCGCGACTTTCTTCGCTGCGGCCTTCTTCGCGGGTGCCTTCTTCGCCGCGACCTTCTTCGCTGCGACCTTCTTCGCCGCTACTTTCTTCGCTGCAACCTTCTTCACAGCGACCTTCTTGGCCGCAACCTTCTTCGCCGGAGCGGCCTTCTTGGCGGTGACTTTCTTCGCTGCAGCCTTCTTTGCGGCGGGTTTTTTCTTGGCAACTGCCATGGTTTTTCTCCTTCAGGTTTTCAGATGAGAGTCAGTTCAAACAACACCCTTCGTCAAAACCCGCTTCCCACGTGTCGCCTTCTCTATAACGCACGCTACGAAGCGGATTATTCATCGGCGTACGCTGATCCCACCTGCTTACGCTAATGAATACGGCAAGGCGCGCCGTGCCCCGAGGCACCGCGCGCCAAATTGAGTCAGCACCGCTTCTTCGCGGCGCCGGCCATCGCTTGATCGAGCCAGCGAGCATGCCGCTGGCATTTTCCGGGGGGAAGTTTGCCCATCCCTTTTCAGGGAGCGCAAAACGCCTGTCTTCTATTCGGGCCACACGGCCCGCCAAGTCAGTAGGCGCACTTTGCATCAGGCGACCGTTCTCCTAAACCTTGTCGGCCGGGCGCGCGTGAGCGACACGCTGCTGCCCGTCCGTCCCATCGATTTCGTCTGCAACACGTCCTGGATTTTTATTATTCCCAGGTGAGCGCGCCGCCGGTTTGATACTCAATCACGCGTGTCTCGAAGAAGTTGCGTTCCTTCTTCAAGTCGATCATTTCGCTCATCCACGGGAACGGGTTTTCCTCGTTCGGGAAGAGCGGGTCCAGTCCGATCTGCTGGCAACGCCGGTTGCAGATGAACCGCAAGTAGCTCTTGAACATCGACGCGTTCAGGCCGAGAACCCCGCGCGGCATGGTGTCTTCAGCGTAGCGATATTCAAGATCGACAGCCTGCTTGAAGAGCTCGCGGATCTCTGCCTTGAAGTCGGCGGTCCACAGTTGCGGCTCTTCCAGCTTGATCTGGTTGATGAGGTCGATGCCGAAATTGCAGTGCATCGATTCATCGCGGAGGATGTATTGATACTGTTCCGCCGCGCCCGTCATCTTGTTCTGGCGACCCAGCGCCAGAATCTGCGTGAAGCCGACATAGAAGAACAGGCCTTCCATGATGCAGGCGAACACGATCAACGACTTCAGCAATTTCTGGTCCGCTTCGAGCGTGCCGGTCGTGAAGGCCGGGTCGGTCAGCGTGTTGATGAACGGAATCAGAAACTCGTCCTTGTCACGGATCGACTTGACCTCGTGATACGCGTTGAAGATCTCGCTTTCATCGAGACCCAGCGATTCGACGATGTACTGGTACGCGTGCGTGTGGATCGCCTCTTCGAACGCCTGGCGCAGCAGGAACTGGCGGCACTCCGGAGCGGTGATGTGACGGTACGTGCCGAGCACGATGTTGTTCGCGGCGAGCGAGTCCGCCGTGACGAAGAAGCCGAGGTTGCGCTTGACGATGCGGCGCTCGTCGTCCGAGAGACCGTTCGGGTCTTTCCACAGGGCGATGTCGCGCGACATGTTCACTTCCTGCGGCATCCAGTGGTTCGCGCAACCGGCGAGGTACTTCTCCCACGCCCACTTGTACTTGAACGGGACGAGCTGATTGACGTCGGTCTTGCCGTTGATGATGCGCTTGTCGGCGACATTGACGCGCGCTTCGCTTTGCGCGGCGATCGCGCTGGCGGAAGGCGTTGCGGCTGCGGGCGGAACGAAGCCATCGGAAAAGATGTTGTTCGCCTGAGCAATCTGATGGGCAGCTTGATGAGTTGCAGCTTGCGCTGCCTGCGTACCGAAAGTCGTGCCTTGAGCGTTACGCAACGGGTTCTGTTGCGGAGC
Organism: Caballeronia sp. NCF2; assembly: GCF_023631205.1. Lineage (NCBI taxonomy): Bacteria > Pseudomonadati > Pseudomonadota > Betaproteobacteria > Burkholderiales > Burkholderiaceae > Caballeronia > Caballeronia sp. NCF2. The sequence continues at coordinate 201,025 of NZ_JALQDN010000028.1, forward strand.
GCTCGAGGGAGCTACGGCAGTGGTCTCGTCATCCCAGTTGAGCATAAATTCTCACCATCAATTTAGATCGGTTTGTACCATCTTTTCATGAGCGATAAAAGAGTTTGCTCATGAAAATTCTCGTTTTCATGCGATTTAGATTCGACGTTGCTACCTGCATACAACACTTGGCTCGAAGCCGTGTGTGTGAAGCTCGATGCGACATCTCTTGAATCGAGTGTGAAGCGGTCCTGATTGAGTGACTTCCGTGACATCGCAGCGTGCTTTCGCGTGACTTCATCGCTGCTCTGCAAGCCTTGTCGCGCAAGGCTCTGCGGACGACGCTGCTTGTGCGATGCGAAGCACGCGCGCTTCATTGCGAAGATCCGCTCGATGCTGTGTTGCCAAGCGCGAACGCATCGAAGCGTGACGCGTTGCGATCATCGATCGAAGTCTCTCGTCGACCCGCGATGCGATGCAAAACATGCGTCGCGAATCGATGAACGCGCGACCTTCATACGCTCCTCTTCGATGAGCTTCGATGTGTGTGACCGCACGCACTTCGCATCGCTCGATACACGCTGACGCAAGCACTTCGATGGAGCGTCGATGCCTGCTGCGCGCGTCGAATTCGTTGCCGAAGTTTAGCATTTGACGTCTCGTATTTCCACAATATCTTGTGCTTGCAAATCTCGCCAACACAATCTATAGCGTGTTTACGCGACGATTCGTCTCACACGAAACCGCGCTGCGCAAGGCTCATCGGCCGCGCAACGGATCGAGCAGCGAGCGCAGATTGTTGTGATCGATCTCGTGCATCAACGCGAGCAGGCTGCCGAGTTTGCCTTGTGGAAAACCCTCACGCGCGAACCACGCGAGATAGTGACCGGGCAGATCGGCGATGAGCCTGTCCTTGTATTTGCCATAGGGCATCGTCTGCGTGACGAGACGCTGCAGGTCTTGCGGGTCCATCGCTTCTTCACTCCTCGTTCAATGTTCATCGCACCACGCAGCGCGCTTCGATCCTTCAGCGATTGCTGCATATCGGTGCCATAATCGCCGCTCTTGCCGCCGAGAGTCGATCGCGAATCAACATGCCGCTGGCCGTCAAAGCTTTCATTGCCCCTCTCATCGTCGCGTGCGCGATGTTCATGGAAAGCGTCGACGCCAACGTCATCGTTACCGCGATTCCTGAAATGGCGCGCGCGTTTGGACGCGATCCCGTGACGCTGAAGGTTGCGGTCACGAGCTACGTGCTCGGACTCGGCGTCTTCATACCGATCTGCGGATGGGTCGCCGACCGCTTCGGCGCACGCGCCGTGTTCCGCACGGCCATCGGCGTGTTCGTCGTCGGCTCGCTGTTGTGCGCGGCTTCCACATCGCTTGGCCCCTTCACCGTCGCGCGCTTCATCCAGGGCGTCGGCGGCGCGATGATGGTGCCTGTCGGCCGCATCATCATCTTTCGCTCGGTGCGCCGCTCCGAGTTCATACGCGCGATGAACTACCTCTCAGTGCCCGCAATGCTTGGACCAGCGGTCGGGCCGTTGCTCGGCGGCTTCATTACGACGTATCTGCACTGGCGCCTGATCTTTTTCATCAACATCCCGATCGGCATCGCGGGCATCTGGCTGACCAACCGCTACATCGCCAACTCGCACGAGGAACATCCGGGCCGTCTCGACTGGTTCGGTTTCTTTCTCTCCGCGAGCGCGGGCGTGCTGCTGTTGCTCGGGCTCTCGCTCGTCGGCGGCGAACTGGTTCCGCAGCGCGTCGCCTTTGCGATGTGCGTCGCCGGCGCGCTGATGGTCGTGCTGTACTGCGTCCACGCGCGACGTGTGGAGAAGCCGCTGCTCGATCTGCGCTTTTTCCGCGTGTCGACGTTTCAGGCGAGCGTGCTCGGCGGTTCGATGTTTCGCATCGGGCTTGGCGCCGTGCCGTTTCTTCTGCCGCTCGCGCTGCAAGAGGGTCTCGGCATGAGCGCGTTCAAGTCCGGCGCGATCACGTGCGCGTCGGCTTTCGGCGGCATGTTCATGCGCTCGTTCGCATCGCGCGTGCTGCATCGCTTCGGCTTCCGTCAGACGCTGTTCTACAACGCGGCGTTGTCGGGTATCGCGATCGCGGCGTGCGGCGCGTTCTTTCCCGGCACGCCGGCCTGGGTGATCTGGGCCGTCGTGCTGCTCGGCGGCTTCTTCCCTGCGTTGCAGTTCACGAGCCTCAACTCGCTTGCTTACGCTGAGATCGAAACACGCGATGTGGGCCGCGCGACGAGCCTTGCTAGCTTCGTGCAGCAGGTTTCGCTCGGGCTCGGCGTGACGATCGCGGGGATCACGCTCGAGCTCTCGCAATATCTGAACGGTCATGCGAGTGTGCAATGGTCGGATTTCTGGCCGGCGTTTGTCGTCGTCGGGCTGTTCTCTTTTCTTTCGATGCCGATTACGGCGCGGCTTTCGCATGATGCTGGGACGGAGATTTCTCGCGGTACGCGGGGGTGAGTTCGCTGTTTTGCGTTTTGTTTCGCCGGATCCCGTGATCGTGTCGGCTCGGTGTTTCGCCGGATCCCGTGATCGTGTCGGCTCGGTGTTTCGCCGGATCCCGTGATCGTGTCGGTCTATTAGCACTGCCCCTGTGCGGGGGCGGCACTCACTTTCTTTGCTGCTGCAAAGAAAGTAAGCAAAGAAAGCAGCTACTGATACGCCCGCGGTCACACGCAATTTGGGTAGTCCTCTCGTCGTTCGTGGGCTGCCTAAAGAGTGCCCTCATAGGCCCCATCGGGCTTGGCTCGCGCACGGTCCGTCTCATCGCACCACACACCAAACGGGTTCAGCACCAAATAGCCCCAGCCCGCTCCGCGGCCGTCCGGTCAATCGGGGATGCACGCGCTTCTCTACTAACGTCTCCGTCCCGCTGCACTTGCCGCCCGTTGGTTTCCCTTGCGTACCCGGCGGCAGCGCGTAGCGCTGTGCCGAAGCCATCTCGTGCTGAACCAATGTCCTCAACGTCTTCGGGCGGCGGACCGTGCGCGATCCAAGTCCGATTAGGTGTTTGAGGGCACTCATTAGGCGAGTGCCGCCTGGGACGAGAGTACTACCCAAATTGCGTGTGACCGCGGGCCTGAAAAGCTGCTTTCTTTGCTTACTTTCTTTGCAGCAGCAAAGAAAGTGAGTGCCGCCCCGCACAGGGGCAACGCTAATAGACCGACACGAAAGCGGGATCCGGCGAAACCGAAACCAAAACGCAAAGCAAAAAGCAAAAAGCAAAAAGCAAAAACGGACCGGCACCGACCGCTTCCATAAGCAGGAAGCACCCAGCACCGGTCCGCAGAGACCGACTCTCAGCTCAAAACCTTACTGACAAGCCTCACACTCATCGAAGCCCGGATCGCCGGGGCGCATCATACAGACGGGACCATCGGCTTCCTGAGCCGCCTCCACCGCCGGCGCGCTCGCGGCAGCAGCATTGAAGACACCATTCCCGGCAGCCGACGCCGCACCGCCACCAAACCCGCCAGCCGCACCCGCCCCACCGTCACCGGAAGAAGAAGGCACCGCATTCAACGCACCGTGCGCCACGGTCGACTTCTCGACGTGCGTCGCCGCCATCGTGCGGAGGTAGTACGTCGTCTTGAGACCGCGAATCCAAGCGAGCTTGTAGACCTCGTCGAGCTTCTTGCCCGACGCGCCCGCCATGTAGATGTTCAGCGACTGCGCCTGATCAATCCACTTCTGACGGCGCGACGCCGCTTCCACGAGCCACTTCGGGTCGACTTCGAACGCGGTCGCGTAGATCGCGCGCAGATCGGCCGGAATGCGGTCGATGCGCGAAAGCGTGCCGTCGAAATACTTCAGATCGGACACCATCACTTCGTCCCACAGGCCGCGCGCCTTCAGATCACGCACGAGGTAGTCGTTGACCACCGTGAATTCGCCCGACAGATTCGACTTCACATACAGGTTCTGGAACGTCGGCTCGATACACGCCGACACGCCGATGATGTTCGAAATCGTCGCCGTCGGCGCGATCGCCACGCAGTTCGAGTTGCGCATGCCGTACGTCGAGATGCGCGAGCGCAGTTGCGCCCAGTCCATCGTCTCCGAGGTATCCACTTCGACATAACCGCCGCGCGCCTCGGCCAGGAGCTTCAGCGAATCCTGCGGAAGAATGCCGCGATCCCACAGCGAGCCGCGATACGTCGCGTAACGACCGCGCTCTTCCGCGAGTTCCGTCGACGCGTAGTACGCGTAGTAGCAGACGGCTTCCATCGAACGATCCGCGAATTCGACCGCCTCGCCCGACGCATAAGGCGTGCGCAGCAGATGCAGGCAGTCCTGGAAGCCCATGATGCCCATGCCGACCGGACGATGCTTCAGGTTCGAGTTGCGCGCCTTCGGCACCGCGTAGTAGTTGATGTCGATGACGTTGTCGAGCATGCGCATCGCGACGCTGATCGTGCGCTTGAGCTTCGCGTGATCCAGCGCGTAGCTGCCATCGGCCTGCTTCACCATGTGCGCGACGAGGTTCACCGAGCCCAGATTGCAGACGGCGATTTCCGTCTCGCTCGTGTTCAGCGTGATTTCGGTGCACAGGTTCGACGAGTGCACGACGCCGACGTGCTGCTGCGGCGAACGCACATTGCACGGATCCTTGAACGTGATCCACGGATGGCCCGTCTCGAACAGCATGCCAAGCATCTTGCGCCACAGTTGCGCCGCCGGCAGCTTCTTGAACAGCTTGATTTCGCCGCGCGCGGCTTTCTCTTCGTAAGCGACGTACGCCTTTTCGAAGTCGGCGCCGAACAGATCGTGCAGGTCCGGGCAGGTCGACGGCGAGAACAGCGTCCAGTCGCCGCCTTCGACGACGCGCTTCATGAACAGATCGGGAATCCAGTTCGCCGTGTTCATGTCGTGCGTGCGGCGACGGTCATCGCCGGTGTTCTTGCGCAGCTCGAGGAATTCCTCGATGTCGAGGTGCCACGATTCCAGGTACGCGCACACCGCGCCCTTGCGCTTGCCGCCCTGGTTCACCGCGACGGCCGTGTCGTTCACGACCTTCAGGAACGGCACGACGCCCTGCGACTTGCCGTTCGTGCCCTTGATGTGCGAGCCGAGCGCACGCACGCGCGTCCAGTCGTTGCCGAGGCCGCCCGCGAACTTCGAGAGCAGCGCGTTTTCCTTCAGCGCTTCGTAGATGCCGTCGAGATCGTCGGCGACCGTCGTCAGATAGCACGACGACAATTGCGAGCGATGCGTGCCCGAATTGAAGAGCGTCGGCGTCGACGACATGAAGTCGAACGACGACAGCACGTTATAGAACTCGATCGCGCGCGCTTCACGGTCGATCTCGTTCAGCGACAGGCCCATCGCCACGCGCATGAAGAATGCCTGCGGCAACTCGATGCGCGTGCCGTCGACGTGCAGGAAGTAGCGGTCGTACAGCGTCTGCAGGCCGAGATAGCCGAACTGCAGATCGCGATTCTGATCGAGCGCGGCGCCGAGGCGCTTGAGGTCGAACTGTTGCAGCTTGTCATCCAGCAGGCCGGCTTCGACGCCGCGCTTGATGAACTGCGGGAAGTATTCGGCGTAACGCTCGCCCATTTCGGCTTGCGTCACTTCCTCTTCGAGAATTTCGCGGCGGATCGTGTGCAGCAGGATGCGCGCCGTGACCTGACTGTACGCCGGATCCTTCTCGATCATCGTGCGCGCGGCGAGAATGGCCGAATCGTAGACCTGCGACATCGGCACGCCGTCGTACAGGTTCTTCACCGTCTCCGCGACGATCGGCTCGGCGGACACCGCATCGCCCAGATTCGCGCACGCGGAGACGATCAGCGCCTTCAGCGCTTCGAGATCGAGCGGACGCGTGACGCCGTTGTCCGTCACGTTGATCGCGCCTTCGTGCGACTGCGCGTTTTGCGCGGCCGAGCGCTCTTGCGAACGCTGCTGCGTGCGCTTCTCGCGATACAGCACGTACGCGCGCGCGACGTTGTGCTCGCCGCCGCGCATCAGCGCGAGCTCGACCTGATCCTGAATGTCTTCGATGTGGAAAGTCCCGCCGTGCGGACGGCTGCGCACGAGCGCGCGCACGACGGCTTGCGTCAGTTGCTCGACTTGCTCGCGCACACGCGCCGAAGCTGCGCCCTGACCGCCGTTCACCGCGATGAATGCCTTCGTCACGGCGATCGCGATTTTCGTCGGCTCGAACGACACCACGCTTCCGTTGCGACGGATGACCTTGTAGTCGGCAAACGTCGTGTTCGGCGCGAGCGCCTGAGCGCCCACGCCCTGCGCACCGCTCATCGGCTGTGCGGATGCGCCTTCGAATGAAGTCGTGGCGTTTTCGGTGGTTTGCATGTGCAAAACTCCTGGTGTTCGATTGGTGCGGATGGTCCGCGGATTTATCACTTATGCCGCGCGCGTGACGAACTCGTCGTGAAAGTCGCGCGGTGTTTTGGCGGTCAAGCCGGGCTGTGAATGCAGCAGGCCGAAAACACGAATCGCGGCGCTTACGGCCCGCATTGTCATTGGCGTCTCATGCGGTGCCCGCGTTGGCGCGCGGTGTCGGTCGACGCAATTCGCGCTTGCTTGCATGCCTTCTTCACGGTGCTGCTCGCTGGCGCCCGACGCGCCCGACGCCGCTCTCCTCGCAAAGAGAAACCGTCTCGCGCATCGCCCCGGGCCAGCCAAACTTCTTCTACGCCGGAAAGCCGACGGCGCCGGCTCATTGGAGCGGGCGCCGCGTCAACAACACAAGATCTAGTGCAAAGTACGTCTGTCGGCACCAAGTATAGTGGACAACATCGCAGTCTCAAAAAGTTTTATTTGCCCTGAGTCTGCGGTAGCGGGGTTGACTTTTGCTATAGCAAAGCGCGACAAGGCCTCGCGCGCGACGCTGCTGCGCCGCAACGAGAAAGACCTTACGCAGCGCTCAGATGTTGGATTGAAACGGAAAGAACGACGGCGGCAGCGCGCTGCCGTGACGCAGACGCGACCACTCGAAATGCGGGCCCGGATCGGTCTTGCGGCCGGGCGCGATGTCCGAGTGACCCGCGACTGCATCGATCGGATAGCGCTTCACCACGACTCGCACGAGCGCGGCGAGCGCGTCGTACTGCGCGTCTTCGAAGGGCACGCGATCGCTGCCTTCGAGCTCGATGCCGATCGAAAAGTCGTTACAGCGCTCGCGCCCGCAGAACGACGAGACGCCCGCGTGCCACGCGCGTTCGTCGCAGGAGACGAACTGCTCGATCGCGCCGCCGCGACGGATCACGAAGTGCGCCGACACGCGCATGCCGCGCAGATGATCGAAGTACGGATGCGCGTCGTGATCGAGCTTGTTGAGGAAGAAATCGGCGATGGCGTTCGTCGTGAAATCGTCGGGCGGCAGGCTGATGTTGTGCACGACGATGAGCGTCGGCACCGCGTCGCCCGGACGCGCCTCGAAGTTCGGCGACGGCAGGCGCGTCGCGTGCGTGAACCAGCCTTGCGCGTCGATATGCGGATCGCGCTGTCTGACGACGTTGGTGTTCATCGTGCGTCGCGTCCGGTCGGACGGGCCGCGTAATGGCGCGCGTGATCGCTGCAGCAGAAGCGCTCGCCCGCGACGATGATCGATTCGCTGCGCGGCGTGTGCACGCCACACTGCGCGCAACGGATGAGCGGATCGGCGAGTTGCGGCGCGCTCGCGGCCGCGCCGTTGCCATGACCGTTGCCGCTGCGGGCGCGGCGTGCGTCATGCGCTCCGCCCGCGGTCGCGCCGCCGGCTGGCGCGTCGCCCTGCTGCGCGCGCTCGTTCGCGCGGCGCAGCTTCTTCAGAAGCCACTGGCACAGGAAAAAGAGGACGATCAGAAAGAAGAAATTTCGCATCGATTCAATGCCGATAGATTCAGACGCTCAGACGACCGCGCGATGCAGCAGCACTTCGAACACGAAGCGGCTGCCGACGTACGCGAGCAGCAGCGCGGCGAACGACGCCAGCACCCAGCGCAACGCGGCGCGTCCGCGCCATCCGGAGAGGCGGCGCGCGGTGAGCAATGCGCCGAACATCAGCCAGGAGACGAACGCGAACACGGTCTTGTGATCGAAGCGCAGCGCGCGATCGACCAGTTGCTCGTTGAACGCGATGCCCGACACGAGCGTGAGCGTGAGCAGCACGAAGCCCGCCGCGATCAGGCGGAACAGCAGCTTTTCAAGAGTCAGAAGCGGCGGCAGCGTGTCGAGCCAGCTCGCGAGCCAGCCATTGCCGGTATGACGCGTCGCGAGGCCGCGCATGCGCTGCAGGCGGCGTTCGAGCATCAGCATGAGCACGGCGTGCAGCGCGGCGATCGCGAAGAGTCCGTACGCGATGTTCGCGATCAGGAAATGCAGCTTGAACATCGGCGCGGCGGAATACGACAGCACGCGCACGCCGCCGAAGACGAGCGGCAACAGCGACGCGATGCACGCGAGCGGCAATACGAGCAGGCGCAGGCCGTCGAGCGGAAAGAAGAAGCTCTCGATCCAGTAGATGCCCGCGCCGAGCCAGAACATCGCGGAGAGCGCGAACGCGAAGCCGAAGATCATCGCGTTCTGGGGAAAGATGGTCGTGTGCAGCAGGAGGCCGTGCACGAGCAACGCTACTAATAATAGAGCGCGGCCCAATCCGCCCATGTCCGGCGATTTTTTGGCCGCCGCCGGCGATGCGATGCCCGGAGGCACGCCGGCCAGCGCCGGCTCCACGGCCGTGTGGCGATGCGCGCGCCAGCCCGCTACGGCGAGTCCGCCATAGAGAAGCGCAGTGAGGGCATACAGTACAATATCCATGTTCGAAGTTTACACTAGGCCCTTGAATCACGACGTTTTCTCCCTTGCGGCAACGCGGGGCGATTACGTCGTTTTGCGCTGAAAAAGGGCCGCATTCACTACCGTTTCCCATGCTCGATAACCTGACTCAACGGATGGCCCGCGTCGTCAAGACGCTGCGCGGCGAAGCCCGGCTCACCGAGGCCAACACGCAAGAGATGTTGCGGGAAGTGCGTCTCGCGCTGCTCGAGGCCGACGTCGCGCTGCCGGTCGTGCGCGAGTTCATCGCGAAGGTGAAGGAAAAGGCGCTCGGCGAGGAAGTGCTGTCGAGCCTGTCGCCGGGTCAGGCGCTCGTCGGCGTCGTCCAGAAGGAACTGACGGCCGTGATCGGCGGCGATTACGAAGGCAAGGCAGCCGAGCTGAATCTGGCGGTCGCGCCGCCCGCCGTGATCCTGATGGCCGGTCTGCAGGGCGCGGGCAAAACCACCACGACCGGCAAGCTCGCCAAGCTGCTGCGCGAAAAGAGCAAGAAGAAGGTCCTCACCGTTTCCGTCGACGTGTATCGCCCCGCCGCTATCCGTCAGTTGCAGACGGTGACGGAACAGGTCGGCGCCGACTTCTTCCCGTCGGAAGCGAATCAGAAGCCCGCGGATATCGCGCGCGCGGCGATCGACTGGGCGAAGCGGCACTATCACGACGTGGTGATCGTCGATACGGCCGGCCGTCTCGGTATCGACGAAGCGATGATGAAGGAAATCAGCGAGCTGCACGCGCTGCTCAAGCCCGCCGAAACGCTCTTCGTCGTCGACGCCATGTTGGGGCAGGACGCGGTCAACACCGCGAAGGCATTCAACGACGCGCTGCCGCTTACCGGCGTCGTGCTCACCAAGCTCGACGGCGATTCGCGCGGCGGCGCGGCGCTTTCGGTGCGCAACGTCACCGGCAAGCCGATCAAGTTCGTCGGCGTCGCGGAAAAGCTCGACGGCCTCGAAGTCTTCCATCCGGATCGCATGGCGAACCGGATTCTCGGCATGGGCGACATTCTCGCGCTCGTCGAGGAAGCGCAACGCGGCGTCGACAGCCAGGCCGCGCAGAAGCTCGCCGACAAGGTCAAGAAAGGCGGCGACTTCGATCTGAACGACTTCAAGGCGCAGCTCTCGCAAATGAAGAAGATGGGCGGCCTTTCGTCACTCATGGACAAGCTGCCCGCGCAGTTTCAGCAGGCCGCGCAAGGCGCGGACATGAACAACGCGGAAAAGCAGATGCGCCGCATGGAAGGCATCATCAATTCGATGACGCTGCAGGAACGCGCGAAGCCGGAGCTCATCAAGGCGGCGCGCAAACGCCGTATCGCCGCGGGCGCGGGCGTGCACGTTCAGGAGGTGAACCGCATGCTCAACCAGTACGAGCAGATGCGCGGCATGATGAAGAAGCTGAAAGGCGGCAACCTGCAAAAGATGATGCGCGGCATGAAGGGCATGCTGCCCGGCATGCGCTGACCCGCACTTTTATTGAACCCGCGTTCTCTTCGGGCGTCCGACTCGAAAGAAACGCGGGTTTATCATATGGCGCACGCCGCCGTTTTTTTCCACACTTAGAAGTCAGCCTTTCCCGCTTCCCCTTATGAATCGCGAAGAAGCCCTCCATATTTTCAGCCACTCAGAAGAGATCGTGACGGCTGACGAAGTCAACGCATCGATCGGCAAGATGGCCACGGCCATCAAGGCTGCGACGAAAGACGACTTCCCGCTCGTGCTCTCGGTCATGGGGGGCGCGGCCGTGTTCACCGGCATGCTGCTGCCGCATCTCGACTTCCCGCTCGAGTTCGATTACATCCACCTGACGCGCTATCGCAACGCCATCAAGGGCGGCAGCGAGATGCAGTGGCGCGTCGCGCCGGCGGAATCGGTGAAGGATCGCGTGGTGCTCGTGCTCGACGATATTCTCGACGAAGGCGAAACGATGGCCGCGATCCGCGATCGCATCATGGCGATGGGCGCGAAGACGTTTCTGTCCGCGGTGCTGTGCGAGAAGATCATCCCGAAGGCGAAGCCGCTGCGTCCGGATTTTTGCGGATTCGAAGTGCCGGATCGTTACGTGTTCGGCTGCGGGATGGACGCGAAGGGTTACTGGCGTAATCTGCCGACGATCCGGGCGTTGACGGAAGGGGCGTGATCGCCGCCCGTATCCAAAAGAAAAGCGGCCCGCGGGCCGCTTTTTTCATAGCTGATGCACGAAAGTGCGTATGCCCGTGAGCATCATCTCGACGGAAATCGCGACAAGGACAAGCCCCATCAAACGCTCGAAAGCCGTCACCACGCGCTCGCCGAGCCATTGCTGAATCTTCTCGGCGAGAATCAGCACGATCGCGCAGACGATCATCGTCACCGTGAGCGCGCCGATCCATTCGAACATTTTGCCGGGCGCCTGCGACGTCAGCAGCATCACCGTCGCGAGCGCCGATGGCCCCGCCAGCGCCGGAATCGCGAGCGGCACGATCAGCGGCTCGCCGCCGCGCGAATCGCCGCCCATCGCGCCGTCCGGATGCGGAAAGATCATGCGCAGCGCGATCAGAAACAGCACGATGCCGCCCGCGATGCGCAACGAGACATCGGTGAGGTTCATCGCGCGCAGGAAGCGATCGCCCGCCAGCATGAACACCAGCAGAATGACGAACGCGATCGCCACTTCGCGCAGCACGACCACGCGGCGCCGCTCTTTGGCGACGCCGCGCAGCGCGTTGATGAAGATCGGGATATTGCCGAGCGGATCGGTGATCAGCAGCAGCAGGATCGTCGCCGACAGGAAGTTGTACTGCATTACTTCGCGAGCGCGGCCCGCACTTTCCCGACGACGACATCGGCGGCTTCATCGACCGGCAGCAGCGTGGCTTCCGCGTCGCGGCGGCCCTGATATTCCAGCTTGCCTTCCTTCAGCCCGCGATCGCCGATCACGATGCGATGCGGCACGCCGATCAATTCCCAGTCCGCGAACATCACACCCGGACGCTCGCCGCGATCGTCGAGAATCACGTCGATGCCGACCTGCTGCAGCGTCGCGTACAGCTTGTCGGCCTGCTCGCGCACCGCGTCGCTGCGGTCGTAGCCCATCGGGCAGATCACGACTTCGAACGGCGCAATGGCTTCCGGCCAGATAATGCCCTTGTCGTCGAAATTCTGTTCGATTGCCGCGCCCAGCACGCGCGTCACGCCGATGCCGTAGCAGCCCATCTGCATCGGCGCGGGCTTGCCGTTTTCGTCGAGGAAGGTCGCGCCCATCGAATCGGAATACTTCGTGCCGAGCTGGAACACGTGACCCACTTCGATGCCGCGGCAGATTTCGAGCGTGCCCTTGCCGTCCGGCGACGGATCGCCCGCGACGACATTGCGAATGTCCGCGACTTCCGGCTCGGGCAGATCGCGGCCCCAGTTCACGCCGGTCGTGTGGTAATCGACCTCGTTCGTGCCGACGACGAAGTCGCTCATGTTCGCGACCGTGCGGTCCGCGATCACGCGCACCGGCTTCTTCGTGTTGAGCGGACCGAGGTAGCCCGGCGGCGTGCCGAACCATTCGACGATCTCGGCTTCCGTCGCGAAGCGATAACCCTTCAGGCCCGGCAGCTTGCCCGTCTTGATGTCGTTGAGCGAGTGATCGCCGCGCAGCATCAGCAACCAGATGGTCGGTTCGGCGCCTTCGTTGTCGGTCGCGAGAACGATCGACTTGATCGTGCGTTCCAGCGGAATGTTCAGAAGCTGCGCGACCGCCTCGCACTTCGCGGCGCCGGGCGTGGGCGTCTTCTTCAGTTCTTCGGTCGGCGCGGCGCGTTGCGCGATGAGCGGCAGCGCATCGGCGGCTTCGACGTTCGCCGCGAAGTCCGAGCTCGGGCAATACGCGATGTCATCCTCGCCCGTATCGGCGATCACGTGGAATTCATGCGAACCGCTGCCGCCGATCGAACCGTTGTCCGCCGCGACCGCGCGGAACTCCAGCCCGATGCGCGTGAAGATGCGCACGTAGGCTTCGTACATCTTGCGATACGACTCTGCGAGGCCGTCGAGGTCTTTATCGAAGGAATAGGCGTCCTTCATGATGAATTCGCGGCCGCGCATCACGCCGAAGCGCGGGCGGATTTCGTCGCGGAACTTCGTTTGAATCTGATAGAAGTTTACCGGCAACTGGCGATAGCTCTTGATCTCGCGGCGCGCGATGTCCGTCACGACTTCCTCGTGCGTCGGGCCCATGACGAAATCGCGCTCGTGGCGATCCTTGAAACGCAACAGTTCCGGGCCGTATTGCTCCCAGCGGCCCGACTCCTGCCACAGTTCGGCGGGCTGCACGGCGGGCATCAGCAATTCGAGCGCGCCCGCGCGGTTCATCTCTTCACGCACGATGGCCTCGACCTTGCGCACCGAGCGCAGACCGATCGGCATGTAATCGTAGATGCCGCCCGCGACGCGGCGGATCATGCCTGCACGCATCATCAGCTTGTGGCTGACGATCTCGGCGTCGGCGGGAGCTTCCTTCAGGGTGCCGATGAAGAAACGGGATGCTTTCATTCAAATTTTCCAAATGCGGCGCGCTTCGGAGCGGATAGCGCCGAAGCAGGCGGATCAAGGTGAACGACGGAACGACCGGCGAGAAAAGAAGATTTTGCCGCCTGCCGGATGCTCTGGCAAAGACATTCACACGGACGCCCCGAATTGGGGTTCGTGCCAGTGCGTCGAGGCCAATAACTGTTTATAATCAAAGCAATTTTAAAGGATTTGAAGGTGGCTGTATGCTGGATCGTGAAGGCTTTCGCCCGAACGTCGGCATCATCCTCTTGAACGCGCGCAACGAAGTGTTTTGGGGCAAGCGGCTGCGTGAACATTCCTGGCAGTTTCCGCAAGGGGGCATCAAATACGGTGAGACCCCTGTGCAAGCGATGTATCGGGAGTTACACGAAGAAACCGGCCTGCTACCGGAGCATGTAAAAGTTGTGGGTCGCACGCGCGACTGGCTGCGTTATGAGGTGCCGGACAAGTTCATCAAGCGCGAGGTGCGCGGACATTATCGCGGTCAGAAACAGATCTGGTTTCTGCTGCGCATGGTGGGCCGCGATTGCGACATCTGCCTGCGCGCGACGGACCATCCGGAATTCGATGCCTGGCGCTGGAACGAGTATTGGGTACCGCTGGATGCGGTCATCGAGTTCAAGCGCGACGTTTATCAAATGGCTCTATCCGAGCTGTCCCGCTTTCTGCGGCGTACCAACTCCCGCGGTGAGCGCGGCGAGCGAGCCGCGCATCACGGACCGCGCTATCCACGCGTCGTCCAGACGATGACGATCGAAGCTCCTGCCGTTACTGCCTCCGGCGCGGCAGTTCAGGCAGAATGCACGGTCAGCGAAGAAGTGCATGTGATCGTGCAGCGCTCATCGTGAATCCGGGCACTGCAACGCTTCGAGCACTTTGACACTCAACGCGATTGCGATCGATGACACGGCGAACTTCTCGCCGTGCCATCTCGCTTTGTTCCGCCGGGCGGGCGCATGAAGCCCGCGCGCATGTTTCCGGGAAGACCCAATTGAAAGTGAATGCCTCACTCGCGGTAATCGCGGCATCCGCGGCAGCGCTCGCCGTGCTCGCCGGCTGTTCCAGCAACAAGGCGCCGTCCACGCAGGACGACGGCGTGTTCACCTATCTGCTCGACCGCAAGCCGAACTGGACCGAAGAAAAAATCGACACGATGCCACCGCTGCCGCAGGCATCGAATCTGGTCGCGTTCAACGTGTCGCAGAACACGCCGCTCACGTTCGCCGTCGACAAGACCACGCTCACGGTCGGCAAGGATGGCGTCATTCGTTACGTGATCGTCGCGACGAGTCCGGCGGGCGCGCGCAACGTCAACTATGAAGGCATTCGTTGCGACACCTACGAATGGCGTCGCTACGCGAGCATCAACGACGATCAGAACGGCTGGGATCAAGGTTCCGCATTCGACTTCAAGCGCATCGAAAACGGCGAGCTGAACGCGTATCAGGCGGCGCTCTATCAGGATTATTTCTGCACGAGCAAGCTGCCCGTCGGCACCGCGAAACAGATCGTCAACAACATGGAATACAAGCGCACGCAAAGCGTGATCAATCTGCGCTGATTGCGCCGCGCGTCGGCGTGACGATGTGAAAACGCCCGCTGATTCAGCGGGCGTTTTCGTTTCAGACGAGCACGAGATTGTCGCGATGGATCAGTTCCGGCTCCAGCATGTAGCCGAGCACCGATTCGATCTCGCCGCTCGGCCGGCGATGAATCAGCCGCGCCTCCGAACTGCTGTAGTTCGTGATGCCGCGCGCGACTTCCTGCCCTTGATCGTCGACGCACGCGATTACTTCGCCGCGATCGAAGGCGCCTTTCACGTCGATGACGCCGATCGGCAAAAGGCTCTTGCCGTCGGCGGTGAGCTTGTTGACCGCGCCCTTGTCGATGACGACATGCCCGCGCACCTGCAAGTGATCCGCCATCCACTGCTTGCGCGCCGCCATGCGTGCGGTGCGCGCGATGAGTTGCGTGCCGATCATCTCGCCCGATGCGAGGCGCGTGAGCACATCGGCTTCGCGGCCGCTCGCGATGACCGTGTTCGCGCCGCTGTGCGCGGCACGCTTCGCCGCGAGAATCTTGGTCAGCATGCCGCCGCGTCCTAGGCTCGAACCCGCGCCGCCCGCCATCTGCTCGAGTTCGGGCGTGCCGGCGTCGGCTTGCTCGACGAGCGTCGCGTTCGGGTCCTTGCGCGGATCGGCGGTGAAGAGGCCACGCTGATCGGTGAGAATGACGAGCGCATCGCCTTCGATCAGATTCGCGACGAGCGCGCCGAGCGTGTCGTTGTCGCCGAACTTGATTTCGTCGGTGATGACGGTGTCGTTCTCGTTGATGATCGGCACGGCGCCCAGGCGCAGCAGCGTGAGCAGCGTCGAGCGCGCGTTCAGATAGCGTTCGCGATCGGCGAGATCGGCGTGCGTGAGCAGAATCTGCGCGGTGCGGATGCCGTGCGCGCCGAAGCTGCTTTCGTAGACTTGCGCGAGACCCATCTGGCCGACCGCGGCCGCCGCCTGCAATTCGTCGATTTCGCGCGGTCGCTTTGTCCAGCCGAGCCGGTGAATGCCTTCCGCGATCGCGCCCGAACTCACGAGCACGACTTCCTTGCCCTGTTCGCGCAGCGCCGCGATTTGCGACGCCCAGCGCGAGATTGCCGCATGATCGAGCCCGCGACCGTCATTGGTGACGAGGCTCGACCCTACTTTCACTACGATTCGCTTCGCAGCGGCGATGACCGAACGCATCGTGCGCTTTCTCCTCGTGGTTGCTTTATTCCTTCGTTTCGTCGTCGCGGAAGCGCACGTCGGCGGCGAGATCTTCCGCTTCAGCCGCGCGCGATGCGTCCGAATGCTGCGAGATGTAATCGTAGATCGCGTAGGTGAGCGCCTCGCAGCCCTGACCGGTCAACGCTGAAATCTCGTAGACCGGACCGTCCCATTCGAAGCGCTCGACGAAATCGGCGATGCGCGCCTCGCGTTCGTCTTCCGGCACCATGTCGAGCTTGTTCAGCACGAGCCAACGCGGCTTCTCGTAAAGCTGCTCGTCGTACTTGCGCAGTTCGTTGACGATCGCCTTCGCTTCCGCGACCGGATCGACGTTTTCATCGAACGGGGCCATGTCGACGAGATGCAGCAGCACGCCCGTGCGCTGCAAGTGCCGCAGGAAACGATGCCCGAGGCCCGCGCCTTCCGCCGCGCCTTCGATGAGACCCGGAATGTCCGCGATCACGAAGCTCTTGCTCGGCCCGACGCGCACCACGCCGAGATTCGGCGCGAGCGTCGTGAACGGATAATCCGCGATCTTCGGCCGCGCGTTCGACACCGACGAGATGAAAGTGGACTTGCCCGCGTTCGGCATGCCGAGCAGACCGACATCCGCGAGCACTTTCAGCTCGAGTTTGAGCATGCGGCGCTCGCCCGGCTTGCCGTCGGTTTTCTGACGCGGCGCGCGGTTCGTGCTCGACTTGAAATGCAGGTTGCCGAGGCCGCCCGCACCGCCCTTCGCGATCAAGACCTGCTGATTGTGCTCGGTCAGATCGGCGATGATCTCGCCCGTTTCCTGATCCGAAATGATCGTGCCGACCGGCATGCGCAGCGTGATGTCGTCGCCGCCCTTGCCGTAGCAATCCGCGCCGCGGCCGTTTTCGCCGTTGCGCGCCTGATGCTTCTTGGAGAACCGGTAGTCGATCAGCGTGTTGATGTTGCGGTCGCCGACCGCGTAGACGCTGCCGCCGCGCCCGCCGTCGCCGCCGTCCGGTCCGCCGAACGGGACGAACTTTTCGCGGCGCATCGACGCGCTGCCATCTCCTCCGTCGCCGGCGATGACTTCGATCCTCGCTTCGTCAATGAACTTCATGCGTTGCTCCGTCCCGTGTATTCGCTCTATTTTGCCGTGACCGACCTGGCCGGTCACTCATAACCATTTTTTGACCGCACCAAATAAAAATGGCCCCGCGAACTTCGCGGGGCCATTTCTTCGGTCCTGAAGCCCGTGCGTAAAACTTACGCTGCCGGGACGACGACGACCGTGTGCTTCTTCGCAGCGCCCTTGGTCACGAACTTGACGTGACCGTCGGCCAGCGCGAACAGCGTGTGATCCTTGCCGATGCCGACATTCTCACCCGGGTGCATGCGCGTGCCGCGCTGGCGAACGATGATGCCGCCTGCGTTGATTGCCTGGCCGCCGTACACCTTCACGCCGAGGCGTTTGCTCTCGGAGTCGCGGCCGTTGCGGGAAGACCCGCCTGCTTTTTTGTGTGCCATTTGCTTAGCTCCTTAACCGATGCGCTTACGCGTTGATCGCGTCGATGCGCAGTTCGGTGTAGTTCTGGCGATGGCCAGCGTGCTTTTGGTAGTGCTTCCGGCGGCGCATCTTGAAGATGGTCACTTTCTTGTGACGACCTTGGGACACGACGGTAGCCTTGACGGAAGCCCCACTGACCAGCGGCGTACCGAACTGAATCGATTCGCCTTCGCCTACTGCGAGAACCTGGTCGAGCGTGATTTCAGCGTCAATGTCTGCCGGTATCTGTTCTACTTTAAGTTTTTCGCCAACGGCAACTTTGTACTGCTTGCCGCCGGTTTTTATGACCGCGTACATTGAGAACCTCACTCAGAATTCTTTTTCCACGCACCACGCGGGGAAAACACGCGATTATACATAGAGTTACGCTCGACGTCAAAGTGCCGTGACGATGCCCGCGCGGGCAGCGCAACGCGCGATCCGGCTCCGAACCTCGGCGAAAACGAAGCGAATCGCAGCCGAAATTCGCCGACATTGCGCGAGTCGGAACACCGGACCACCCGGCGTCTGTCGGATTCGCCTTATAATCCGCCGGATTACCCTTTTTGCCGATCATGTCGTCCACCGCCACTTCCTCTCCCAACGCCGCCGCGCTGCTCGCCCCGATCGCCGAGGACATGCAGCAGGTCAATCGCGTCATCCGGCAGCGCCTGGCATCAGAAGTGATGCTGATCAACCAGATTTCGGAGTACATCATCGGCGCGGGCGGCAAGCGGCTGCGGCCGGCGCTGCTGCTCCTCGTCTCGGGCGCGCTGGGCGACACGACCGGGCATCGTCACGAATTGGCGGCGGTGGTTGAGTTCATCCACACGGCGACGCTGCTGCACGACGACGTCGTCGACGAATCGGATTTGCGCCGCGGCCGCAAGACCGCGAACGCGCTGTTTGGCAATGCGGCGAGCGTGCTGGTCGGCGACTTCCTGTATTCGCGCTCGTTCGAGATGATGGTGAGCGTCGGCAAGATGCGCGTGATGGAAATCCTGTCCGTCGCGACCAACATCATTTCCGAAGGCGAAGTGCTGCAACTGCTCAACATGCACGATCCGGACGTGGACGAAGCCCGTTACATGCAGGTGATCCGCTACAAGACGGCGAAGCTGTTCGAAGCGGCGGCGCAGCTCGGCGCGGTGCTTTCGGGTGCGGATGCGCGGACCGAAGCGGCGGCGGCGGAGTTCGGCCGGCGCATCGGCACGGCGTTCCAGATCATGGACGACTGGCTCGACTACACCGGCACGCCCGAATCGATGGGCAAGAACGCCGGCGACGACCTGCGCGAAGGCAAGCCCACCCTGCCGCTCATTTATTTGATGGAGCACGGCACGCCGGACCAGGCGGCCCTCGCACGCGAGGCGATCGAGCAAGGCGGCACGGATCGCTTCGACACGATCTTCCACGCAATCACGACGTCCGGCGCGCTCGATCACACGCTGGAATGCGCGCGCAAGGAAGCTCAGGCAGCGGCAAATGCGATTTCTTCATTTCCCTCTTCCATCTACAAAGATAGCCTGCTAGAATTATGTTCTTACTCGACGTCACGGCAGTCTTGAACGAGACTGAAGCAGCGTAAGAGTCCAAGTTGGTCAAATTCGGGGTGTAGCTTAGCCTGGTAGAGCGCTACGTTCGGGACGTAGAGGCCGGAGGTTCGAATCCTCTCACCCCGACCAGAATTGCAAAAACCCGCATGGTTCGCCATGCGGGTTTTTTATTTCCGGCGGCAAAACCGCGTACGCTGGCCGAAAGGCCGAGGGCGAGCTTGCCGGCCCGTCTGCTATATTGCCTCCCATCTCCGCCCCTACTCGATCACCGCGTGGACAACCTTCCCTTATGGGCGCAAATTTGCGCCATTTTTCTGCTTCTCTTCCTTTCCGGCTTCTTCTCGATCTCCGAAACGTCGATGATGGCGCTCAATCGCCATCGCCTGAAATATCTGGCGAGCCAAGGATCGCTACGCGCCCGCACGACGCAAGGCCTGCTCGCGAAGACCGATCAGCTTCTCTCGGTCATCCTGATCGGCAACAACCTGATCAACACGATCATCCCGGTGCTCACGACATCCATCGCGCTGCGCACCTTCGGCCATAACAACCTCGTCCTGTCGATCACGACGGGCGTCATTGCATTCCTGATCATCGTGTTCGCGGAAATCGCGCCGAAGATCGTCGGCGCGACGTATCCCGAGAAAGTGGCGCTGCCGGCGAGCCTCGTGCTCGCGCCGCTCATGCGCGTCGCGCGGCCGCTCATCTGGTTCGTCAATCTGTTCGCCAACGCGATCCTCGCCGCACTGCACATCAACACGAAGGGCAAGCGCGATCAGCGGATCTCGCCCGAAGAGTTGCGCACCATCGTGCTGGAAACGGGCAGCTTCATGCCGACCAAGCACCGCAGCATCCTGCTCAATCTGTTCGATCTGGAGAACATCACCGTCGATGACGTGATGATCCCGCGCCGGCGCATCGAAGCGCTCGACTTCGACGCGCCCTTCGAACAGATCCTGCACCAGCTCGAGACGTGCTACCACAACAAGCTGGTCGTCTTTCAGGGCGACATCGATCGCGTGCTCGGCATTCTGCACGTGCGCAAGACGCTCTCGGCGCTGCACAACCAGGAACTCGAGCGCGACACGCTGCGCGAACTGCTCACCGAACCGTATTTCGTGCCCGCGGGCACGCCTGTCTTCCAGCAATTGCAGTACTTCCAGGAAAGCGGCCACCGTATCGCGATCGTGGTCGACGAGTACGGCGAATTGCAGGGCCTCGTCACGCCGGAGGACATCATCGAAGAGCTGATCGGCGAATTCACGACGACGATTCCGCGCGGCGCCGGCTCGCGCGGCGGCTGGGACGAGAGCGGCGAGTGCATCGTGGCGGGCAGCATGCCGTTGCGCGAACTGAACCGCTGGCTGCATCTGTCGCTGCCGACGGACGGCCCGAAAACGCTCAACGGCCTGATCCTCGAAACGCTCGAAGACATCCCCGACGGCGACGTTTCGGTGCAGATCGCGGGCGTGACCTTCGAAGTCATGCGCAGCGACGACCAGGCGATCCGAACCGTCAAGATTTTCCGCCCGCCCGAAGGCACGCGACACGCGCTGCGTTAGCCATTCGGACGACTGTGCGCCGACGGCCGAGGACGGGATCATCGGATCATCTCGACTCGACCGCCGACGCCATGATTTCCCCTTCCTTCCGCGAAACGCCATCCGACCACGAGACGCCCGCCGTCTCGCTGCTCACCGACACCTTGCGCGAAGCCGCCGAGCGCGGCGCGTCCGATATCCATGTCGAACCGTCCGAGCGCGCATGGCGCATCCGGCTGCGCGTCGATGGCGCGTTGCACGTATTGAAGCGCCCGCCGCCCCATTTGCGCGATGCGTTCGTCACGCGGATCAAGGTGCTGGCGCGAATGGACATCGCCGAGCGGCGCGTGCCGCAGGACGGCCGGCTGCGGCTGAATCTGCCGGGCGGGCGGATCGGCGACTATCGCGTCAATTCGCTGCCGACGCTCTTTGGCGAAAAACTCGTGCTGCGGCGGCTCGAAGCGCTGCCGCCCGACCTTTCGCTCGCCTCGCTCGGTCTCGACGACGCGCAAGGCCGCGCGGTCGAATCGGCGATTCGGGCACCCCACGGTCTCGTCCTCGTGACCGGTCCGACCGGCAGCGGCAAGACCGTATCGCTCTACTGCTTCCTCCAGATGCTCAACGCGGAAGCCCGCAACGTGTCCTCGGTCGAGGATCCTGTCGAAATTCAACTTGCGGGCATCAATCAGGTGAGCGTGCGCGAAAAGGCGGGACTGACCTTCGCCGTGGCGCTGCGCGCGTTCATGCGTCAGGATCCGGATGTCATCATGGTCGGCGAAATACGCGACGCGGAAACGGCGGACGTCGCGGTGAAGGCTGCGCAAACGGGCCATCTCGTGCTCTCGACCTTGCACACGAACGATGCGCCCGCCGCGATCGCGCGTCTCATCGATATCGGCGTCGCGCCTTACAACCTCGCGTCGGCGCTCAAGCTCGTCACCGCGCAACGGCTCGTGCGCAAGCTGTGCGAGTTCTGCCGCGCGCCGTCGGCGTTGGCGCTCGCGGACGGGTTTCATCCGTTCGAGCCGCGCGGCTGTCCGGCGTGTCATGGCGTCGGTTATCGCGGGCGCGTCGGCGTGCACCAGGTGATGCCGGTATCGGATGAACTGCGCGAGTTGATCGTCTCGCGCGCCGCGACGCATGCGATCGCGCGCGCGGCGCAGGCGCAAGGCATGCCCGCGTTGCGCGATGCGGCGTTCGCGCGCGTGCGCGAAGGCGTAACGAGCGTCGCCGAAGCAGTCGACGCGACGGAGATCGAATGATGAACGACGCGCTCGAACTGCGCTTCGCGTGGCGCGGCATGGACAGCGAAGGCCAGCCGATGCGGGGAAAGATCATCGCCGCCGACGCACTCGCGGCCCGCGCGTCGCTGCGGCGCGAAGGCGTGATCGTCACCCTGCTCGAAACGCTCGGCGCCGCGCCGCCGCCCAAAGCGAGGACCGCCGACGTGACCGTCTTCACGCGACAGCTCGCCGGCCTGCTGCGCGCGGGACTGCCGCTCGTCGGCGCGCTCGAATTGCTCGCCGGCAGCGCGTCCGCCAGCGGAATGCCGCGCATCGTGCGCGCGCTGGCCCGCGATATCACGCGCGGCGTGCCATTCTCGGGCGCGCTGGCACGGCATCCGGCTGCGTTCGGCACGCTGTACTGCCAGCTGGTTTCGGTCGGTGAAGTCGCGGGTGCGTTGCCGACGGTGCTCGCCCGCCTCGCCGACGACCGCGAGCGGGCGGCGTCGCAACGGGCCAGATTGCGCGCCGCGCTCACCTATCCCGTGATGGTGCTGCTGCTTTCGCTCGCGATTACGGCGGGATTGCTGATCGGCGTCGTGCCGACCTTCAAGACGATCTTCGACGGCTTCGGCGCCGCGCTGCCCGCGCCGACGCGTTTCGTGCTCGCGCTTTCGGACGGCGTCGCGAATGTCGGCGTGCCGTTCGGGATTGCAGCCGCATCTGCGGTATTCATCGGATGGAATTGGATGAAGCGTTCGCCCGATGCACGCGCCGCCGCCGATCACGCCGCGCTGCGCCTGCCGCTTGCAGGCAAGCTGCTGCGCTCGCTCGCGGTCGCGCGATGGAGCCGCGCGCTCGGCACGCTGCTCTCGGCGGGCACGCCGCTGTCGGATGCGTTCAACTCACTCACGCATGCCACAGGAAACCGCGTGTTCGACCGCGCCACCGTCGACATCGCCGCGCGCCTGCACAACGGCGAGCGTCTCGCGGCCGCAATGCGCGCCGTCGGATGCTTTCCGCAGGACGTCGTGCAGCCGATCGCGGTCGCCGAAGAATCAGGCTCGCTCGATGCGATGCTTCTCGATCTAGCCACGCTCGCCGACCGTCAGGTGGACGAGCGCATCGGCGGCTTCGCGAGTCTTTGCGAGCCGATCGTCATCGCGGTGCTGGGCGCGCTCGTGGGCGGCCTTGTCATCGCGATGTATCTTCCTGTCATTCAGCTCGGCAACGTGGTGTAGCATCGCGGGCCAAAGCAACCGTTCGTCCATCATGCAGCCTTCGTTCGATCCGACCGCCGCGCATTTCGCGAGCCGCTATCTGGCGGCGTTCGCGGCGCTGCCCGTGGCCGTGCAGTACGGGTTCGCCATCGTGTTCGGCCTCGTGATCGGCAGTTTTCTTACTGTCGTCGTGCATCGTCTGCCCGTCATGCTCGAACGCGCGTGGCGCGCGGAAGTCGACGCAGCCATTCCCGAGGCGTCCGATGCCACCAAATTCGCCGCCGCCGATCCCTATCCCGAGCGCTTCAATCTCGCCGTGCCGCGCAGCGCGTGCCCGCATTGCAAGCACGTGCTGCGCGCGTGGGAAAACATTCCCGTCATCAGCTATCTGGCCCTGCGCGGACGTTGCTCGGCATGCGGCGCACGCGTGAGCCCGCGCTATCCGCTGACCGAACTCGCGACCGGCGCGCTGGCGGCGCTATCGCTTTACGCGTTCGGTCCCACGTGGCCCGCGCTGGCCGCGTTCGGTCTATGCGCGGCCTTGCTGACGGCAGGGCTCATCGACTACGACACACGCTATCTTCCCGATGTGCTGACGCTGCCCCTGCTTTGGGCCGGGCTTCTCGTCAATTTCGGCGAAGGCGGATTCGCGACGCTGCACGACGCCGTTACGGGCGCAGTCGCAGGCTATCTGTTCCTGTGGTGCGTGTACTGGCTCTTCAAGCTCGTGCGCGGCGTGGAAGGCATGGGCTACGGCGACTTCAAGCTGCTCGCCGCGATCGGCGCGTGGCTCGGATGGTCGGCGCTCGCGCAAGTGCTTCTGATCGCGGCCGTCGCGGGCGCCGCGTTCGGCATCGTGGCGACGTGGCGCAAGCGCATGCGTTTCGAAGAGCCGTTGCCGTTCGGACCGTTTCTCGCGGCGGGCGGCGCGATCACGCTTTTCATCGGCACGCCGCTTTATGCATTGTTAGGTTGATCGAACCGAACGGAGCAACGGATGTTCAGCATTGGTCTTACCGGCGGCATCGGCAGCGGCAAGAGCACGGTCGCTGATCTCTTCGCAGCGCGCGGCGTGCCGCTGATCGACACGGACCTGATCGCGCATCGAATCACGGCGCCGGGCGGCGTCGCGATGCCGCTCATCGCGAGCGAATTCGGCGACGGCTTCATCGCGGCGGACGGCTCGCTCGATCGCGCGAAGATGCGCGCGCTCGTCTTCGCCGACGACACCGCGAAGGCGCGCCTCGAAGGCATCGTGCATCCGCTGATTCGCGCCGAGACGGAACGCCAGCGGTTCGCGGCGCAGGGCGCGTATCACATCGTCGTGGTGCCCTTGCTCGTCGAGTCCGGTGAATGGGCGAGCCGCGTGTCGCGCGTGCTCGTGGTGGATTGCCCCCTCGAGACGCAGATCGCTCGCGTCATGCGGCGCAACGGCTTCACGCGCGAACAGGTACTCGCGATCATCGCGAAGCAGGCGTCTCGCGAAGCGCGTCTCGCGGCTGCCGACGACATCGTGCTCAACGATGAAACCGCCACGCTCGACACGCTCGCGCAGCAAGTCGAAACACTGCACGGCCGTTATCTTTCGCTTGCGTCCGCATGACGCGACGGCGATCGCCTGAGTTAGCGAAATCGTCGAAAAGTTCCCCGTTTTCCGCCGAAACGAGCCATTCGGCGCCCGAATATGGCCCGATTTGCTAGGGTGAGGATGCGGCATTAGAATGTGCTCACTTCCGCTCATGGAAGCAACCGACCCACGCCGAGGCGAGCGCGCTTGATCCTTTACGAGTATCCCTTCAACGAGCGAATCCGGACGCTGCTGCGCCTCGAAGACCTGTTCGAGCGCTTCACGTTCTTTCTGACTCAGGAAGACGCGCGAGAACATCACGTTGCACTCACGACGCTCTTCGAGATCGCGGAAGTCGCTGGCCGCACGGACCTCAAAGCCGACCTCATGAAGGAACTGGAACGGCAGCGGCAAACGCTCGCGCCGTTTCGCGGCAATCCGGGCATCGAACAGGAAGCGCTCGAAGCCGTGCTCGGCGAAATCGAGCAGACGCTCGCCGGCCTCACCGAAATGCACGGCAAGACCGGCCAGCATCTCGCCGACAACGAATGGCTCGCGAGCATCCGCAGCCGCACGATCATTCCCGGCGGAACGTGCAAGTTCGATTTGCCGTCGTATTACGCCTGGCAGCAGTTGCCGGTCGAGGAGCGCCGCCAGGACATCGCGAAGTGGGTCATGCCCATGCTCGCGTTGCGCGACGCGGCGGCCATCGTATTGCGGCTCGCGCGTGAGTCGGGTCAGGCATCGAAAGTCATGGCGATGCAGGGCAGCTACCAGCAGATGTTGTCCGGCCGCACGTATCAGCTGATGCAAGTGCGCGTCTCACCGGACACGCGCGTGATTCCGGAAGCAAGCGCGAACAAGTACATGCTGTGGGTGCGCTTCACGGTGCAGGACGGCGATCTGAAACCGCGCGCCGTCGATGTCGACGTGCCGTTTCATCTGACGCTTTGCAGCCTTTGAATCGGAACGGTTTGGCCTCATGTGGTCAAATATCGTCCGTAACCGGCTCAATTCGTATTCGTCATGACCACTGTCGTCAAATGTCCGACCTGCGGCAAGGATGTCCGCTGGGTTCCCGAAAACCGCTTTCGCCCGTTCTGTTCCGAGCGCTGCAAGCAGATCGATCTCGGCGCGTGGGCGGCCGAGAAGTACAAGATCGCGGGTAATTCGCAGGAAACGCCGCCGGACGAAGACAATCGCGGCGGACTCAACTGAGCGCCGTTATTCGCGCTCTTCCTCTTCGAGCCATTCCAGAATCGGAATGGCTGCCGGCAGGAGCGGCGCGACCTCGACGGGAAGCGTCTGCCAGGCGATCGCCTGACCTTCGCGGCCGACCGGCGAACCGTTCCACTCCGTCACCTTGCAGAAGAAAAGCCGCACGTACGCATGGGGATAATCATGCTCCAGCGTGCGCCAGAGCTGGCACGCTGTGACATCGATGCCGAGTTCCTCGTGCAGTTCGCGACCGAGCGCCGCCTCGATGCTCTCGCCCGGCTCCAGTTTGCCACCGGGAAACTCCCAGTAACCTTCATACGGTTTGCCCGCGGGCCGCTGCGCAAGCAGATAGCGCCCGTCGTGCTGCACCATCACGCCGACGGCCACTTCGGTCACCTTGCGGCCATCGGGCGCGATGTCCGGCTTCGCATCGGTCATTGCTTGCGTCCCGACCAGTCGCGCGCGAATTGCCACGCCACGCGGCCCGAGCGCGATCCGCGTTCGAGCGCCCACACGAGCGCATCGCCGCGTGCGCTTTCGACTTCGGCGTCGGCGCAGCCGAAGTGCTTCAGCCAGTGTCCGACGATCGACAGATAGTCGTCCTGCTTGAACGGATAGAAGCTGACCCAAAGGCCGAAGCGCTCGGAAAGCGAAATCTTTTCTTCGACCACTTCGCCAGGATGAATCTCGCCGTCGGACGTGTGCTTGTACGTCTCGTTGTCGCTCATGTATTCGGGCAACAGATGGCGGCGGTTCGACGTCGCGTAGATGAGCACGTTGTCCGATTGCGCGGCGACGGAGCCGTCGAGCGCGACCTTCAGCGCCTTGTAGCCCGACTCGCCTTCCTCGAACGAGAGATCGTCGCAGAAGACGATGAAACGCTCGGGCCGCGTGGAGATCAGATCGACGATATCGCCGAGATCATGCAGATCGTCCTTGTCGACTTCGATCAGGCGCAAGCCGTCCTTCGCATACGCGTTCAGACACGCCTTGATCAGCGACGACTTGCCCGTGCCGCGCGCGCCCGTCAGCAGAACGTTGTTCGCGGGCAGCTTGTTCACGAACTGTTGCGTGTTCTGCCGAATGAGCGATTTCTGACGATCGATGTTCTGAAGGTCGTCGAGCGAGATCTGCGAGATGGCGGAAACGGGTTGCAGGAAGCCGCGTCCCTGACGCTTGCGCCAGCGAAACGCCACCGCGGATTCCCAGTCGATATCGGGCGCGGCGGGCGGCAACATGCCTTCGATGCGCGCCAGCACCGCTTCGGCGCGCGTGAGAAATTGTTCGAGTTTATCCATCGAGTTGTCCGCGTTCAGGAGCGATAGTCGGCGTTGATGCTCACGTAATCATGCGAAAGGTCGCAGGTCCAGACGGTCGCTTGCGCGTCGCCGCGCCCGAGCACGACGCGAATCAGGATCTCGCTCTTCTTCATCACGCGCTGGCCGTCTTCTTCCTTGTACGCGGGATTGCGCCCGCCGGCTTTCGCGACCAGCACGTCATCGAGATAAAGATCGATCTTGCCGACATCGAGATCCGTTACGCCCGCATAACCGATCGCAGCGAGAATGCGGCCGAGGTTCGGATCGGACGCGTAGAACGCGGTCTTAACGAGCGGCGAATGGCCGATCGCGTAGGCAATCTGACGGCACTCCGCCGCGTCCTGGCCGCCCTCCACCGTGATCGTCATGAACTTGGTCGCGCCTTCGCCGTCGCGCACGATGAGTTGCGCGAGTTCCTGCGCCACTTCGGTCACGGCGTCGCGCAATGCGGCGTACGCGGGCGAATCCGTCGACGTGATCGGGGGCAGCGACGACTTCCCCGACGCGATCAGGATGAACGAATCGTTGGTGGACGTATCGCCGTCTATCGTGATGCAGTTGAACGAACGATTCGCGACATGCTTCACGAGCTGATCGAGGACCGGCTGCGCGACGTTCGCATCGAATGCGAGGAAGCCGAGCATCGTCGCCATGTTCGGGCGGATCATGCCCGCGCCCTTGCTGATGCCCGACAGCGTGACGACGTGACCGTCGATCGTTACCTGGCGCGACGCCGCCTTCGGCAGCGTGTCGGTCGTCATGATCGCTTGCGCGGCGTCGAACCAGTGCGCGGCTTGTTGATTCGCGAGCGCGGCGGGCAGACCGGCCTTCAGGCGATCGATCGGCAGCGGCTCCAGAATCACCCCGGTCGAGAACGGCAGGATTTGCTGCGCATCGAGATTGGCGAGACGCGCGAGCTCCGCGCAGGTTTCGCGCGCGTGCGCCATGCCCGGCTCGCCGGTGCCCGCGTTCGCGTTGCCCGTATTCACGACGAGCGCACGAATGCCCTTGCCGCCTTGGCCCGCCGCCGCGAGATGCTCACGGCAGACCGTAACCGGCGCGGCGCAGAAGCGATTCTGCGTGAAAACGCCCGCGACGCTCGCGCCTTCATCGACGCGAATGACGAGCACGTCCTTGCGATTGGGCTTGCGAATGTTCGCCTCCGCGTAACCGAGCGTGACGCCGGGGACGGGATGAAGCGCTGCGGGATCGATCGAGGGGAAGTTGACGGCCATGTTCGCGTCTCGCTGAAAGTGGCGAATGCCGGCTCATCGAACCGGCACATGATGAAAGACTGACGCCGGCCAGCGGATTCGAACCGGCGCCGTGAATGATGGATGCTGCAAAGACAAACGACGCATCGCTGCGTCGCTTGTTCGTCAGGTCACGAGCCGATTACACCAGCTTGCCGTGACAGTTCTTGTACTTCTTGCCGCTGCCGCACGGGCACGGATCGTTGCGGCCGACCTTCGGCACGTCGTCCGAAGGACGCGTCGCCACGCTGATGTCGTCGCCGGCGGCCATCGCCTGGCTGACCATCTGCGCGGTGGCGCTCGCCGCCGCCGCGGCGGGCGTCGGCTCGGCGGCCGGCGCGTTGAAATCCGCGTGCGTGAACGACACGTTTTCCAGATGGCTGCCTTTCTCTTCGTACTGCTCGGCGGCTTCTTCGAGCTGCTCCGGCGACTGGATCTGCACGTTCATCACGACGCGCGTGACTTCCTGCTTCACGGCGTCGAGCATCGCGGCGAACAGTTCGAACGCCTCGCGCTTGTATTCCTGCTTCGGGTTCTTCTGCGCATAGCCGCGCAGATGGATGCCCTGCCGCAAGTGATCGAGCGCGGCGAGATGCTCGCGCCAGCGGCTATCGAGCGTCTGCAGCATGATCGAGCGCTCGAACGCGCTGAACGATTCGCGGCCGACCATCGCGACCTTCGCTTCGTACGCTTCGTCGGCGGCGGCGAGCACGGCTTCGCAAATTTCTTCCGCGTCGATCGAATTCGACTCGTTGATCATCTCCTGAACCGCGAGATCGAGCGACCAGTCGTTGCGCAGCACTTCTTCCAGCTCCGGCGCTTCCCACTGCTCTTCGATGCTGCCCGCCGGCACGAAGGTTCGCACGACGTCGCCGATCACGCTTTGACGCATCGCCGCGATGGTTTCCTGCACGTCGTTCGCTTCGAGCAGTTCGTTACGCTGCTGATAGATGACCTTGCGCTGATCGTTCGCGACGTCGTCGTATTCGAGCAGTTGCTTGCGGATGTCGAAGTTGCGCGCTTCGACCTTGCGCTGCGCGCCTTCGATCGAACGCGTGACCATGCCTGCTTCGATCGGCTCGCCTTCCGGCATCTTCAGGCGATCCATGATCGCGCGCACGCGGTCGCCCGCGAAAATGCGCAGAAGCGGATCGTCCAGCGACAGATAGAAGCGCGACGAACCCGGATCGCCCTGACGGCCCGCGCGGCCGCGCAGCTGGTTGTCGATACGGCGCGACTCGTGACGCTCGGTGCCGATGATATGCAGACCGCCCGCCGCCTTCACGTGATCGTGCAGCGCCTGCCATTCGTCGTGCAGCTTCTGGATGCGCGCGGCTTTCTCGTTCTCGGGGATCGAGAGATCCGCTTCGATGAACGACGCCTGCTTCTCGACGTTGCCGCCAAGCACGATGTCCGTGCCGCGGCCGGCCATGTTCGTCGCGATCGTGACGGCGGCCGGACGGCCCGCCTCCGCGACGATCGCCGCTTCGCGCGCGTGCTGTTTCGCGTTGAGCACTTCGTGCTTCACGCCCGCCTGCGTGAGCAGATGCGACAGCAATTCGGACGCTTCGATCGACGTCGTGCCGACGAGCGTCGGCTGACCGCGCTCGACGCAATCGCGGATGTCGCGAATCACCGCGTCGTAACGCTCTTTCGACGTCTTGTAGATCTGATCCTGCTTGTCGACGCGCTTCGGCGGACGGTTGGTCGGAATCACGACCGTTTCGAGGCCGTAGATTTCGTTGAATTCGTAGGCTTCCGTGTCCGCCGTGCCGGTCATGCCGGACAGCTTCGAGTACATGCGGAAATAGTTCTGCAGCGTGATGGACGCGAGCGTCTGGTTCTCGGCCTGAATCTGGACGTGTTCCTTCGCTTCGACCGCCTGATGCAGACCGTCCGACCAGCGGCGGCCGGTCATCATGCGGCCGGTGAATTCGTCGACGATCACGACTTCGCCGTTCTGCACCACGTAGTGCTGATCGCGCAGGAAAAGCGTATGCGCGCGCAACGCGGCATAGATGTGGTGCATCAGCGTGATGTTCTGCGGCGCGTAGAGACTCTCGCCTTCGCCGATCAAACCCCACTCGGCGAGCAGGCGCTCGGCCTTCTCGTGGCCCGATTCGGTCAGGAACACCTGACGCGCTTTTTCATCGAGCGTGTAATCGCCCGGCTTTTCGACGCCGGTGCCGTCGGCCTTCTCTTCGCCGATCTGCTGCTCGAGCAGCGGCGGCAGCGCGTTCATGCGCACGTAGAGATCGGTGTGATCTTCAGCCTGACCGGAGATGATGAGCGGCGTGCGTGCCTCGTCGATGAGGATCGAGTCCACTTCGTCGACGATCGCGAAATTGAGTGGCCGCTGCACGCGCGCGTTGGTCTCGTAGACCATGTTGTCGCGCAGATAATCGAAACCGAACTCGTTGTTCGTGCCGTACGTGATGTCCGCCGCGTACGCTTCCTGCTTCTGCGAGTGTTCCATCTGCGACAGATTCACGCCGCACGACAGACCGAGGAAGTTGTAGAGGCGCGCCATCCATTCGGCATCGCGCTGGGCGAGGTAGTCGTTCACCGTCACGACGTGCACGCCGCGGCCCGACAGCGCATTCAAATACGCGGCGAGCGTCGCGACGAGCGTCTTGCCCTCGCCGGTACGCATTTCCGCAATCTTGCCGTAATGCAGGACCATGCCGCCGATGAGCTGCACGTCGAAGTGGCGCATCTTCAGGACGCGCTTGCTCGCCTCGCGGCAGACCGCGAACGCCTCGGGCAGGATCACGTCGAGCGATTCGCCGCCCGCGACGCGCTGGCGGAACTCATCGGTCTTGGCGCGCAGCTGGTCGTCCGAATACTTCTCGACGGTCGGCTCGAGGGCATTGATTGCCGCAACGGTCTTTTGATACTGCTTGACCAGCCGCTGATTGCGGCTGCCAAAAATCTTCTGAAGGAAACCGGTCGTCATCGGATCAGTGTCTGCGTCGCGGCTTCGGACGGCCACAGCACAAAGCTGCGTCCGGGCTCGGAGAACCTCGGCGACTTAAGTCCATAAGGTGAAATTCGAATCGGGAATTTTAGCATGTGAGTTTGGCAGACCTTGCGTCGGCGTGCCCGCGCGTGCGTAGACGGAACGCGACAGTCAACCCGCTGAAAGCTCGGGCGAAACTCGTTTCCCCGCCCGAAGCAACGGGCCGCCTCGCGTACAATCGAACCGTTCCGTCGGGCCTGCGCCTATACAAAAATGAGCCGCTTTTCTACGAATTCAAGATCGGGTTTCGATCCGCGGCGGCCGCAAGCCGTCGCCGACGTCCTCGATCGCACCGATGCGTTCCGCGCGTTGCGCGCGGGCGTCGAGCAAGTGGCGGCGCTGCAGCGCGATCTGAGCTCGCTTTTGCCGGATTATCTGGCGTCGAACGTGGAACCGGGTTTCATCAAGGACGGAGTCCTCGCGCTTTTCGCCGCGCACAACGCGCTGGCGGCGCGGTTGCGGCATATCGAGCCGCGTCTGCTTTCCGACCTGCAACAACGCGGCTGGGCCGTCAACGCGCTGAAAATCCGCGTCCGTCCGCAGCCGATGAAAGAATCCGCGCCGCCGAAGCAGGCGCGCATGTCGGCGGCCGGCGCATCGGCGCTGCATGATCTGGCGGCCTCGCTCGAGCCGTCGCCTCTACAGGAAGCGCTCGCGCGGATGGCGGCGCGGCATCAGGCGCGCGGACAAAAAAAATGAGCGGCGCCCGGCCGCTCATTCTTGTTCATCCGTTGAGGCTTTCAGTTAAGCAAACGCGGTCTGCGTGTCGAAACCGAAACCGCGCGGTGCGGTTTTCGTATCTTCAAATGTGACGATTTCATAAGCGTCTTCGTTCGCGAGCAACTCACGCAGCAGCATGTTGTTCATCGCGTGACCGCCCTTGTACGCCTTGTACGACGCCAGCAACGGACGGCCGACCACGTACAGGTCGCCGATCGCGTCGAGCATCTTGTGCTTCACGAATTCGTCGTCGTAACGCAGGCCGTCATTGTTGAGGATGCGGTACTCGTCGAGCACGATCGCGTTGTCCATGCTGCCGCCGCGCGCGAGCCCCAGTTCGCGCATCATCTCCACTTCATGCGCGAAGCCGAACGTGCGGGCGCGCGCGATTTCACGCACATACGACGTGGTCGCGAAATCCACTTCGAGCGCCTGACCGGTCTTGTCGACGGCCGGATGGCGGAAATCGATCGTGAAGCTCAGCTTGAAGCCGAAATACGGTTCGAGGCGCGCGAATTTGTCGCCGTCGCGTACTTCGATGGGCTTCGTCACCTTGATGAATTGCTTCGGCGCGTTCTGCTCTTCGATACCCGCCGATTGAATCAGAAACACGAACGATGCGGCGCTGCCGTCCATGATCGGGATTTCCTCGGCGGTCACATCGACATACAGGTTATCGATGCCGAGGCCCGCGCACGCCGACATCAAATGCTCGATGGTCGAGACGCGCGCGCCGTCCTTCTGCAGCACGGAAGCGAGACGCGTGTCGCCAATCGCCATCGCGGACGCGGGAATATCGACCGGCTCGGGCAGGTCGATACGCGAAAAGACGATGCCCGTCCCGATCGGCGCTGGGCGCAGGGTCAGGTCGACCTTGCGGCCGGAATGGAGCCCGATCCCCACGGTTTTGACGACGGTCTTGATTGTTCGCTGCTTCAACATGATGTTCTTTCCGATTCAAGATCCTATAAAGGAAATTAATCGTGCATTAAATTCTAATAGGTCGAATTATACTCCATTCGCCGCATGCCGTCCTGATCCAGGTGGTATCAACTGTTTCCCTGTGTTACGCCAAGGCGAAGGATTTGTGAAGTAGAACGGGCCGATGGCCGGAATGGAGGCATTTCCGGTCATCGGCCCCAAATTGCAGCTCAATGCGAGGGCGCTTCAAGCGTTGCGCGCGGGCAACGCGGCGCGCCGCTGCACTCAGCGCAACGTCGCCAGGATACTGCGAGCGTCGCTGACTTCGAACTTGCCGGGCGCTTCGACATTCAGCGTCTTGACCACGCCGTCGTCGACCACCATCGCGTAGCGCTGGGAACGGATTCCCATGCCACGCTCGGACAAATCCTGATCCAGTCCGAGTGCCTGAGTGAAACGCGCACTGCCGTCCGCAATCATCTTCACCTTGCCCGCGGTTTGAAGATCGCGTCCCCACGCGTTCATGACGAACGCGTCGTTGACGGAAACGCACCAGACTTCGTCGATGCCTGCCGCGGACAAATCCGCCGCCGCTTCGACATAGCCGGGCACGTGTCTGGCGGAGCACGTCGGCGTGAACGCGCCCGGCAATCCGAAGATCACCACGCGCTTGCCTGCGCTCCGCTCGCGCACCGGGAACGCATTCGGTCCCACGGCACAGCCCTCGGTGGCCTCGTCGATGAACTCGAAGAGACGCACGTCGGGCAACGTTTCACCCACTCTGATCATGCTCGGTCCTTCCCTCATCAGTGCTCGCGGACATCCTCGCGATCGCATCGTCCCGCAACCGCGCCGAAAGTCTGCGCAGCGATTTCGGCTTCACTCTGCCTTCCTCGACGTCAGGGGCAGATTCGTGGAGGTCGGCTGGCCACGGCCCGGCGTCCGTTTTGCATCAGGACGCGGCCTTGGACAGTCGCCCCACGCGAAGCCTGCATCGTGCGCGCCGGACGTTCAGCGCGTGCACGCGGTGTGCCGCTTCGTCACGAACTCAGCAGCAAATAACGTGCGCTTCGCTCAGTCCGCCTGCTTGCGCAGGAACGCCGGAATGTCGTAAGTATCGACGCCTTTTTCCTGCAGCGCCTGCACGTGCGAAGCCGCCGTTTCACGCGTCGAGCGCCACACTGCCGGCGTGTCGAGCTGACCGTAATCCGTCGTGCTCTGACCGTGCTGCGTACCGTACGAATTGTGCGCGGCGGCGTGATGCGCGTGTGCGACCGGCTGATTGTCGGTGCCCGTGCGCAGGAGGGTCATCGGCGCTTGCTGCTGCTTCTTCGCCGCGCGGCCCAGGCCCGTCGCCACCACCGTCACGCGCAGCGCGTCGCCCATCGCGTCGTCGTACACGGCGCCGAAGATGACCGTTGCATCGTCGGCTGCGTAGGACTTGATGGTGTTCATCACTTCACGCGTTTCCGACAGACGCAGCGAACGGCTCGACGTGATATTCACCAGCACGCCGCGCGCACCCGACAGATCCACGCCTTCCAGCAGCGGACTCGCGACCGCCTGTTCCGCGGCGAGACGCGCGCGATCGACGCCGGCAACCGTCGCCGTGCCCATCATCGCCTTGCCCTGCTCGCCCATCACCGTCTTCACGTCTTCGAAGTCGACGTTCACGAGACCATCGACATTGATGATTTCAGCGATACCGGCGACAGCGTTGTTCAGCACGTCGTCCGCGCACTGGAAGCACTTGTCCATCTCGGCGTCATCGCCCATCACCTCGAACAGCTTGTCGTTCAGCACGACGATCAGCGAGTCGACGTGATCCTCCAGTTGCTGCGAGCCCGCTTCCGCGACGCGCATGCGGCGGCCGCCTTCGAACTCGAACGGCTTGCTCACGACGCCAACGGTGAGAATGCCCATTTCCTTGGCGATCTGCGCGACCACCGGCGCCGCGCCCGTGCCCGTGCCGCCGCCCATGCCCGCGGTGATGAACACCATGTGCGCGCCGCGCAGTGCGTCGGCGATACGCTCGCGCGCGTCTTCCGCCGCTTCCTTGCCCTTCTCCGGCTTCGCGCCAGCGCCGAGACCGGTCATGCCCAGTTGCAGAACCGCCGGCGCGCGCGAACGGGCGAGCGCTTGCGCGTCGGTGTTCATCACGATGAAGTCGACGCCCTGCACGCCGCGGTTGATCATGTGCTGAACCGCGTTGCCGCCAGCACCACCAACGCCCACGACCTTGATGATCGTTCCGTTGGTTTCCGTTTCCAGCATTTCGAAATCCATGTTGCCTCCGTCAAGAATGAAGATCGGCGTTATTCGACGAGAGATCGGGCAACCCCTTGTCGCGCACCAGCCGCCGGTACCGGCGCGAAATTCTTTTTGTTGCGTGTTGCGTATTGCTTAGAAATTCCCGAGGAACCAGTCTTTCATCCGCGAGAAGACTTGTCCCATCGAACCGTTCTGTACCGCGACCTTGCGGCCGCGCATGCGTTGCGAGCGTCCTTCGGCGAGCAGGCCCATTGCCGTCGAATAGCGCGGATTGCGCACGACATCGGCAAGGCCGCCCGCGTATTCCGGCACGCCGATGCGCACCGGTTTCAGGAAGATGTCTTCGCCGAGCTCGACCATGCCGGGCATCATCGCCGCGCCGCCGGTCAGCACGACGCCGCTCGACAGCAGTTCTTCATAGCCCGACTCGCGCACGACCTGCTGCACCAGCGAGAACAGCTCTTCGACGCGCGGCTCCACGACCGCCGCCAGCGCCTGCCGCGACAGCGTGCGCGGACCGCGCTCGCCCAGCCCCGGCACTTCGATCATTTCGTCCGGATCAGCGAGCGCCTGCTTCGCGATGCCGTAGCTCACCTTGATGTCTTCCGCATCCGGCGTCGGCGTGCGCAGCGCCATCGCGACGTCGCTCGTGATCTGATCGCCCGCGATGGGAATCACCGCCGTATGTCGGATCGCGCCTTCGCTGAAGATGGCGATGTCCGTCGTGCCGCCGCCGATATCGACGAGCACCACGCCCAGTTCCTTCTCGTCCTCGGTCAGCACCGCAAGCGACGACGCGAGCGGCTGCAGAATGAGGTCGTTCACTTCGAGGCCGCAGCGGCGCACGCACTTCACGATGTTCTGCGCCGCGCTCACCGCGCCCGTCACGATGTGCACCTTCACTTCGAGGCGGATGCCGCTCATGCCGATCGGCTCGCGCACATCCTCTTGCCCGTCGATGATGAATTCCTGGGTGAGGATATGCAGCACCTGCTGATCGGTCGGGATGTTGATCGCCTTGGCCGTTTCGATCACGCGCGCGACATCCGCCTGCGTGACCTCCTTGTCCTTGATCGCGACCATCCCGCTCGAATTGAAGCTGCGGATATGGCTGCCCGCGATCCCGGTGAATACGTTTGTGATCTTGCAATCCGCCATCAGTTCGGCTTCTTCGAGCGCGCGCTGGATGGATTGCACCGTGGCCTCGATATTGACCACGACGCCCTTCTTCAACCCCTTCGAGTCGCTCTGACCGAGTCCGATTACCTCGTAGTGGCCTTCGCCCTTCAATTCGGCGACGATCGCGACCACCTTCGACGTTCCGATGTCGAGGGAAACCAGCAGGTCTTTGTAGTCTTTGCTCATAGCGTGCTCATGCCTGTGATGTCTGCTTACTTCTTGGCCTTGTCGGTGTCGTTGATGAAGCGCATGTTCGCGGCTCGTATTGCAAAGCCGTTCGGGTACCGCAAATCCGCATATTCGATGTCCTTCCCCCAGCGTCCCGTGACGGACGGCCACGACGCGACGAAACGCTTGCAACGGTCGTTCAGCGTGTCCTGATTACGCTCGCGTCCGAGTTCGACCTGCGTGCCGTTCGACAGCTTGACCGTCCACGCGAAGCGCGGCGACAGCGTGACTTCTTCCGGCTTCGCGTCGAGCGGCGCGAACCACTTCTCGAAATCGTGATACCGCGCGACCACTTCCTTCGCCGTGCCCTCGGGGCCGTCGAACGCGGGCAGATCGTCGTCGAGTTCGCCCTGATTCGCGGTGAAGAGATCGCCGTCCACACTCACCAGTTGATCGTTCCCCCACGTGCCGAGCGGCTTGTATTCCTCGAGCGTCACCGCGAGCGCGTTCGGCCATACGCGGCGCACGCTCGCGTGGCGCACCCACGGCACCTGCTCGAACGCGGCGCGCGCCGCATCGAGATCGACCGTGAAGTAGTTGCCCTTCAGATGACCGATCACGCTTGCCCGCACGACCGGCGAGCTGATGTGCGCCGTATCCCCGTCGATCTGAATCTCGCGCAGGCGAAACTCGGGACGCTGGATCGCCCAGTACCCCGCGGCGCCGAGAAGCAGCAGCACGAGCACGACGTG
Organism: Caballeronia sp. NCF2; assembly: GCF_023631205.1. Lineage (NCBI taxonomy): Bacteria > Pseudomonadati > Pseudomonadota > Betaproteobacteria > Burkholderiales > Burkholderiaceae > Caballeronia > Caballeronia sp. NCF2. Next base: position 238,557 of record NZ_JALQDN010000028.1, read on the forward strand.
CAGCCCGTTGGCGGCGAGGTTGAGTTGGCGAACGTTGTTCCACATGGTTTCGCTTGTTCGTGTCCTGTGTGTGATCGACCTAGTTCTTCAGCGTGAGCGACAGCACTTTCACGACGAGATCCTTGTAGCTGATGCCGACCGCGCGCGCGGCTTTCGGCGGCAGAGAGTGATCGGTCATGCCGGGCGCCGTGTTCACCTCGAGGAAATACGGGTTGCCGTCCGAGTCGAGCATGAAGTCCGCGCGACCCCAGTCGGTGCAGCCGAGAATCTCGAAGGCGCGCTTCGTCAGCTGCTTCATGCGCGTTTCTTCGGCTTCGGTCAGGCCGCACGGAATCAGGTATTGCGTGTCGTCCGCGACGTACTTCGCGTGATAGTCGTAGAACTCGCCCGCCGGCACGATCTTGATGACCGGCAAGTCGAGATCGCCCGCGATGCAGCACGTAAATTCGCCGCCGCCCTCGATGCTCTTCTCGACGATCACGATCTTGTCGTAATTCACCGCTTCTTCGAGCGCGGGCACGAGCGTCTCCGCGCTCTTCACCTTGATGACCGCGACGCTCGATCCTTCGCTCGCCGGCTTGACGAAGAGCGGCAGCCCGAGCTTCGCGATGATGTCCTGCGCGCGCGCCGCGTAGTCTTCGCCGCGAAAGACGGTTTCGAACGGCGGCGTGGGAATGCCGGTCTGCTGCCACACGAGCTTCGTGCGCAGCTTGTCCATGCCGAGCGCCGAGCCGAGCACGCCGCTGCCCGTATAGCGGATGCCGTAGAAATCGAGCGCGCCCTGCAGTTGCCCGTTCTCGCCGTAACCGCCATGCAGCGCGATGAACGCGCGCACGAAGCCTTGCGCCTTCAGATCCGAAAGCGGATGCCGCGCCGGATCGAACGCGTGCGCGTCGATGCCCGCCTCGCGCAAGCCTTCGAGCACGAGGCGCCCGGAATTGAGCGAGACCTCGCGTTCGGCGGAATTGCCACCGAGCAGCACCGCGACTTTGCCGAAGACTTTCGGATCGATTTGATTCACTTGATTGCTCATGGTCTTGCTCTTACTGAGGCTGGGGGTTAGCCAGCTTGCCGCACACTCCGCCGATGGAACCCGCGCCCATGGCGATCACCACGTCGCCGTTGCGCGCGATGGTCGTCACCGCGTCGGGCACTTCGTCGATCGTCTCGACGAACACCGGCTCCACCTTGCCCGCGACGCGGATCGCACGCGCGAGCGCGCGGCCGTCGGCGGCCACGATGGGCGCTTCGCCGGCGGCGTAGACATCGGTGAGCACGAGGGCGTCGACCGTCGACAGCACTTTCACGAAATCCTCGAAACAGTCGCGCGTGCGCGTATAGCGATGCGGCTGGAACGCGAGCACGAGACGCCGCCCCGGAAACGCGCCGCGCGCCGCCGCGATCGTCGCGGCCATTTCGACCGGGTGATGACCGTAGTCGTCGATGAGCGTGTACGCGCCTTCGCCGCTCGCCGCGCTCACTTCGCCGTAACGCTGGAAGCGACGGCCTACGCCGTTGAATTCAGCGAGCGCACGCTGGATATCGGCATCCGCGATTTCGAGTTCAGTCGCGATCGCGATTGCCGCGAGCGCGTTCTGCACGTTATGCGTGCCCGGCAGATTCAGCACGATGTCGAGCGACGGCGCGTCTTCACGCAGCGTCGTGAAATGCATGCGGCCGTCGCGCGCCTCGACGTTCACCGCGCGCACTTGCGCTTCCGCGCCGAGACCGTAGCGGATGATCGGCTTCGACACGAACGGCAGGATTTCGCGGACGTTCGGATCGTCGACACATAGCACGGCAATGCCGTAGAACGGCAGCCGATGCGTGAACTCGATGAACGCCTGCTTGAGCCGCGCGAAGTCGTGGCCGTAGGTGTCCATGTGATCGGCGTCGATGTTCGTGATGACTTCGATCACCGGGAAAAGATTCAGGAACGAAGCGTCCGACTCATCGGCTTCAGCGACGATGAAATCGCCCGTGCCGAGACGCGCGTTCGCGCCCGCGCTGTTCAGCCGCCCGCCGATGACGAAGGTCGGATCGAGCCCGCCCGCCGCCAGCACGCTCGCGACGAGCGAAGTCGTCGTCGTTTTGCCGTGCGTGCCGGCGATGGCGATGCCCTGCTTCAGGCGCATGAGTTCCGCGAGCATCACGGCCCGCGGCACGATCGGCACGCGGCGATGCCGCGCCGCGAGCACTTCTGGATTGTCGGGGCGCACGGCCGTCGAAACGACCACCGCATTCGCGCCTTCGATGTTCTGCTCGTGATGACCGATCTCGACGCGCGCGCCAAGCGCACGCAGACGCTCGGTGACCGCGCCGTTCGAAAGATCGGATCCGCTCACGTGATAGCCGAGATTGAGCAGCACTTCGGCGATCCCGCTCATGCCCGCGCCGCCGATCCCGACGAAATGTATATGTTTGACGATGTGCTTCATTTAGTGTGCCTCCCGAGCTTGCGCGTCGAAACGCGCGCCGGCCACGTCGGCGCAAATGCTCGCGACTTTTTCGGTCGCGTCCGGTTTCGCCAGCGCGCGCGAGCGCTCGGCCATAGCCGCGAGCGTGTCGCGCGTCTGTACGCGTAACCAGTCGGCGAGCTTTTGCGCCGACAGATCGCGTTGTTGTATCAGTTCAGCCGCGCCGTTCTTCGCGAGGAACGCGCCGTTGGTCGTCTGGTGATCGTCGACGGCGAACGGGAACGGCACGAAGAGCGCCGCCACGCCGACCGCGGCGATTTCCGAGACGGTCATCGCGCCCGACCGGCAGATGACGAGATCCGCCGATGCATACGCGCTCGCCATGTCTTCGATGAACGGCACGAGTTGCAGGTCTTCACCGCGCGTGAGACCCGCAGCCGCGTAGTTCGCTTCCAGTGCTTCGATATGCTTCGCGCCCGCCTGATGCACGATGCGCGGGCGCTCTTCCGATGCGAGCATCGCGAGCGCCTTGGGCACGGTTTCGTTGAGCGCGGCAGCGCCGAGACTGCCTCCGACGACGAGCACGTTCAGGCGTCCCGAACGCGCGGCGTAGCGTTCTTTGGGTGGCAATGCGCTCGTTAGTTCCGCACGGATCGGATTACCGGTCCATTCTGCATTCGGCAGAGCATTGGGAAACGCGACGAGCACGCGCTTTGCGAGATGCGCGAGCACCTTGTTCGCGAGCCCCGCGATGGAGTTCTGTTCGTGCAGCACGAGCGGGCAGCCCGCGAGCTTCGTCATGATGCCCGCCGGAAACGTGATATAGCCGCCCATGCCGAGCACGACGTCCGGCTTCACGCGGCGCAGCGCGGCGAGGCTTTGCGAACATGCGCGCAGCAGATTCACCGGCAACATCAGCTTGGTCTTGACGCCCTTGCCGCGCACGCCGCCGAAGCGCACGTATTCCATCGGAATGCCGTGCTTCGGCACGAGCGTCGCTTCCATGCCGCTCGCATTGCCGAGCCACACGACGCGCCAACCGTGCGCCTGCATCCAGTGCGCGACCGCGAGCCCCGGGAACACGTGGCCCCCGGTGCCGCCCGCCATCACCATCAAGGTGCGGTCGCGTTGCGCGGTCATACTTTTCCTCCGCGCATCAAGACGCGATTTTCGTAATCGACGCGCAGCAACACCGCCAGCGCGACGCAGTTCAGCAAAATGCCCGAGCCGCCGTAGGAGACGAGCGGCAGCGTGAGACCCTTGGTCGGCAGAAGACCGAGATTCACGCCCATGTTGATGAACGTCTGCGCGCCGAACCAGATGCCGACGCCCTTCGCCATCAGACCGGCGAACGTGCGATCGAGCGCAAGCGCCTGACGGCCGATCTCGAACGCGCGGCGCACGATCCAGTAGAACAGCAGGATCACGCAGATCACGCCGACGAAACCGAGCTCCTCGCCGATCACCGCGAGAATGAAGTCGGTATGCGCTTCCGGCAGATAGTTCAGCTTCTCGACGCTGCCGCCCAAGCCGACGCCGAACCACTCGCCGCGCCCGAACGCAATCAGCGAGTGCGTCAATTGATACGCCTTGCCTTGCGCGTAACGGTCGTCCCACGGATCGAGGTACGCGAAGATCCGCTCGCGACGCCACGGCGACAGCCACACGAGCATCGTGAACGTGCCCACCGCCGTCAGCACGAGGCCGCCGAACAGCTTGCCGTTGACGCCGCCGAGAAACAGCACGCCCATCGCGATCGCGGCGATCACCATGAACGCGCCCATGTCAGGCTCGAGCAGCAAGAGCGCACCGACCGCGCCGACCGCGACCGCCATCGGCAGAAAGCCCTTGCCGAAGCTGTGCATGAATTCCTGCTTGCGCACGGTGTAGTTCGCAGCGTAGATCGTCACCGCGAGCTTCATGATCTCCGACGGCTGCATGTTCGTGATGCCGAGCGGAATCCAGCGGCGCGCGCCGTTCACGCCTTTGCCGACGTGCGGAATCAGCACGATGATGAGCATCGCCAGCGCGACGAGAAAAAGCTTCGGCGCGTACTTTTCCCACGTCTTGATCGGAATCTTGAACGCGATGGTCGCGCCGACGACCGCCGTCGTGATCGAAACGAGGTGACGCACGAGGAAGTGATAGTCGCGATAGCTCGCGTACTTGGGCGAATCCGGCATCGCGATCGACGCCGAGTACACCATCACGATGCCCAGGCCGAGCAGCGAGATCATCACCCACAACAGCGAATAGTCGTAGTCGAGCATGCGCGAGCGCGCCGGGCGCACGCCGTTGACCGCGCTCGAAATGCCGCCGCGCGTGCCCGAATTCGAGCGGCCCGCGAGCGAGTCGCCGGGCATGGCGTTGCGCTGTCCGGTGAGTTTCGATCCGAAGCGTTCCGACCAGCTCATAGCATCACTCCCCGCGCGGCGGCGATATCTTCGACCGCGCCGCGAAACACGTCGGCGCGATGTGCATAGTTCTTGAACATGTCGAGGCTCGCGCACGCGGGCGAAAGCAGCACGGCGTCGCCGGCTTCCGCGATTTTCGCGGCGGCGTTCGTCGCTTCCTCGAGCGTCGCGTGATCCTGCAATTCGACATTCGTCGATGCCAGCGTTTCGCGGATGCGCGCCGCGTCGCGGCCGATCAGCATCACGGCGCGCGCCCAGCGTGCGACCGGCGCTTCGAGCGGCGAAAAGTCCTGGCCCTTGCCGTCGCCGCCGGCGATCAGCACGACGCGTTGCGCGAGGCCGTCGAGCGCGGCGACCGTCGCGCCGACGTTCGTGCCTTTGCTGTCATCGACATAATCGACGCCGTCGATCTGCGCGATCACTTCGACGCGATGCGGCTCGCCGCGATACTCGCGCAAGCCGTGCAAAAGCGCCGCGAGCGGCAGATCGATCGCGCGAGCCAGCGCCAGCGCTGCGAGCGCGTTCGCCGCGTTGTGCAGACCGCGGACGCGCAGCGCGTCGACGGGCATTAGACGCTTGGAAACGAGATTCGGCTCGGCCTCGTCCTTCTTGCGGCGACGCGAAGTCGCAGTCTCTTCCGACGCGTCCTGATCGATGCCAACGACGAGCCACTGCATGCCGTTATCGCGCAGCAAACCGTAGTCGCCGACATTCAGCGGCTCGTTCAGTCCGAACGTCACGACGCGATGTTGCGCGACGTTCGCCGCGAGCTTCATGACGCGGCTGTCGTCGCGGTTCAGCACGCGCGTCGTGGCCGGGCCGAAGATGCGCCCTTTCGCGGCGGCGTAGGCGTCGAGGCCGCCGTGCCAGTCGAGATGATCCTGCGTGATGTTCAGCACCGCGGCGGCATCCGGTGCGAACGTATGCGCGGTTTCGAGCTGGAAACTCGACAGTTCGAGCACCCAGACATCGGGCAGCGCGGTCTGGTCGATGGCTTCGGTCAGCTTGTCGAGCATCGCCGGGCTGATGTTGCCCGCGACCGCGACCGACTTGCCCGCGCGCTCGCACAAGAGGCCGGTGAGCGCGGTCGTGGTGGTCTTGCCGTTCGTGCCCGTGATCGCGATGACTTTAGGCGCATAGCCGTTCGCGCCGAGTCCGGCGAGCGCCTGCGCGAACAGTTCGAGTTCGCCCCAGACGGGAATGCCGCGTTCTTTCGCTGCAGCGATCAGCGGCGCGAGGTCATCCGCGAGCGGCGACAGCCCCGGGCTGATCGCGACGAGTTCGATGCCGCCATCGAGCAACGCGGGCGTGAACGCGCCGCCGACGAAATCCGCATCGATCTTGTGGATCGCGAGTTCGGAGAGATTCGGCGGCGCTTCGCGCGTGTCGGCGATCCGCAGGCGGCAACCGTGCCTGGCGCACCAGCGCGCCATCGCCAGACCGGATTCACCCAGCCCAAGCACGAGCACCATCGGACTTTGCCGACCGATAAACTTCTCGCCAAACATCGCTTTACCTTTTACCGAAACTTGAATGAATCAACGCAACTTCAACGTCGACAGACCGAACAGGCACAACATCAACGTGATGATCCAGAAGCGCACCACGACTTGCGTCTCGGTCCAGCCGGACAGCTCGTAATGGTGATGCAGCGGCGCCATCTTGAAGAAACGGCGGCCTTCGCCATAACGGCGCTTCGTGAACTTGAACCAGAAGACCTGCAGCATCACGGAAAGCGTTTCCGCGACGAACACGCCGCCCATGATGAACAGCACGACTTCCTGACGAACGATCACCGCGATCGTGCCGAGCGCGCCGCCGAGCGCGAGCGCGCCGACATCGCCCATGAAGACCTGCGCGGGGTGCGTGTTGTACCAGAGAAACGCGAGACCGGCGCCACCCATTGCGGAACAAAAGATCAAAAGCTCGCCCGCTCCGGGAATGTGCGGGAACAGCAGGTACTTCGAATAGACCGACGAGCCCATCACATACGCGAACGCGCCGAGCGACGCGCCGACCAGCACGACCGGCATGATGACGAGGCCGTCGAGGCCGTCGGTGAGATTCACGGCGTTGCTCGACCCGACGATGACGAAGTAGGTCATCGCGATGAAGCCCCACACGCCGAGCGGATACGTGATCGATTTGAGGAACGGCAGCATCAGGTCGGCGCGCGCGGGCAGGCCCATCGAGAGGCCGCTGCGCACCCACGCCATGAAGAGATCGAACACGCGCGCGTTGTTCGCTTCGGACACGGAAAACGCGAGATACACCGCCGCGAACAGGCCGATCACCGATTGCCAGAAATACTTCTCGCGCGACGACATGCCGCGCGGATCCTTGTGCACGACCTTCCGATAGTCGTCCACCCAGCCGATCACGCCATAGCCGAACGTGACGAGCATCACGATCCACACGAAACGGTTCGTGAGATCGGCCCACAGCAACGTGGAAATGGCAATGCCGATGAGGATCAGCACGCCGCCCATCGTCGGCGTGCCGGACTTCACGAGATGCGTCTGCGGGCCGTCCTTGCGCACGGCCTGGCCGACCTTGAGCAAGGTCAGCTTGCGGATGACCCACGGGCCGCAGACGAGACCGATCAGAAGCGCCGTTGCCGTGGCGCCCACCGCGCGGAACGTGATGTAGGTGAACACGCGCATGAAGCTGGCGTCATTCTGAAGCCATTGCGCGAGTGCGAGTAGCATGCTGGTCCTTCTCTTCAGTGAATCAATGTGCAGCGGGCGCATGGCCCGCTGCGGGTTGTTGTGGACTCGTCAAGGCATCCACCACGCGCTCCATCTTCATGAAGCGCGAGCCTTTCGCGAGATACGTGGCCTTGTTGCCGTAGCCTGCCTGTTCGAGCGCGGTGAGCAGTTCGCGGACATCGGCGAAATGCTGCGCGGTTTGCTTCGATGCGGCCGCGTTGAATGCGTTCACCGAATCGACGCTCGCGGCGCCGAGCGCGAAGAGCGCATCGATGCCGCACTCCGCCGCATACGCGCCGACTTCGCGATGAAACGCCGGACCTTCCTCGCCGACTTCGCCCATGTCGCCCATCACGAGCACGCGGGGCGTTGCCTGCGATGCGAGCACGTCGATCGCGGCGCGCATCGAATCGGGATTCGAGTTGTACGTGTCGTCGATGACGGTCGCGCCGGCGAGCGCGCCGAGCATCGCGCGCTTCACCTGCAAGCGGCCTTTAACCGGCTCGAACGCTTCGAGACCGCGCTTGATGACATCGAGCGAAACGCCTGCGGCAAGCGCTGCCGCGGTCGCCGCCATTGCGTTGCGCGCGTTGTGTTCGCCGAGCACGTTCAGCGCGATGTCGACCGCGCCCTGCGGCGTTTGCATGTGGACCGTCGTGCCTTCGAGCGTACCGGTGACGGCGGCCTGCGATGCATCGGCGGTCAGCGCGAAATCGATGATCGCGTTGCCGGTCGCGGCCGTGCGCCAGAAGACGGCGTACTGGTCGTCGGCGGGAAACACGGCCGTGCCGGTATCGCCTAGCGCATGAATGACCGATGCGTGCTCGAGCGCGACCGCTTCGACCGTCGCCATGAATTCCTGATGCTCGCGCTGCGCGTTGTTGACGACGGCGACATCCGGCGCGGCGATCTTGGCGAGCACTTCGGTTTCGCCCGGATGATTCATGCCCAGCTCGACGACCGCGAGCTTGTGCGACGCCTTCAGGCGAAACAGCGTGAGCGGCAAGCCGATGTCGTTATTGAAGTTGCCCGCGGTCGCGAGGCGCGCTTCCTCGCCGACCGCAGCCGCGAAGATCGACGCGATCATCTCCTTGACCGTCGTCTTGCCGTTGCTGCCCGTGACCGCGACGAGCGGCATCGTGAAGCGCTTGCGCCAGCCGTGCGCCAACGCACCGAGCGCCGCGCGCGTGTCCTTTACCTTGATGACCGGAAGTGGCCAGGCACCGGAGTTGCTCGGGTCGCGTGACACGAGCGCAGCAGCCGCGCCGCTCTTCGCCACCTGATCGAGGAAATCATGCGCATCGAAGCGATCGCCCTTCACCGCGACGAACAGATCGCCGGCCTGCACGCCGCGGCTGTCCGTGACGACGCGCGCGATGGCGATACCCGCATCGCCCTTAAGGACGGCGCCGGGAATCATCGCGGCGGCTTCGCGCAAAGTGAACATCGTCATTCGCCGCCTCCGCGTTGTTGTGTGGCGCGTGCGGCCAGAGCGAGACGCGCGTGATCCTGATCCGAGAACGCGCGCTTCTTGCCCATGATTTCCTGCGTGGCTTCGTGCCCTTTTCCGGCGAGCACGACGACGTCCTCGCGCGCCGCACTTCGTATTGCTTGCAGAATCGCGCTCGCGCGGTCTTCGACGCGGCGCGCCTTCGCGGCTTCGCTCATGCCGGCGGCGATTTGATCGATGATCGCGACGGGATCTTCGCTGCGCGGGTTGTCGCTCGTGATGACGACCTGATCCGCGAGGCGTTCGGCGATTTCGCCCATCAGCGGACGCTTGGTGGCGTCGCGGTCGCCGCCGCAGCCGAACATGCAGACGAGCTCGCCGCCGCGCGCCTCGGCGATCGGGCGCAGCGCGGTGAGGGTCTTGTCGAGCGCGTCGGGCGTGTGCGCGTAGTCGATCACGACGAGCGGCTCGTCGCTCTGAATGCGTCCGCCGAGACGCTCCATGCGGCCGTTGACCGATTCGAGCTTTTCGATGCGCGCGATGGCGGCATCGAACGGCACGCCCACTTCGAGCAGCACGCCGAGCACGGAAAGCAGATTGCTCACGTTGAACGTGCCGAGCGTGCCGACTTCGACATCGGCTTCGCCCCAGTCCGACGACAGATGAAACGCAGTGCCGGTCGCAGTCGCGCGGACTTGCGTTGCGAGCAGGAACGCGTCGGCGCTCGGCGCGGCATCGGCGGGCATCTCGACGCCGTAGGCAATCGTCCGCACCTTGCCGCGCAGCGATTCGATCAGACGCTGACCGGCCGCATCGTCGCGATTGACGATTGCCGTCTTCAGCGACGGCCACGCGAAAAGACGCGCCTTTGCCGCTTCGTACGCCTCGAACGTGCCGTGGTAGTCGAGATGATCCTGCGTGAGATTCGTGAAGATAGCGATATCGAAATCGACGCCGTTCACGCGCCCCTGATGCAGCGCATGCGACGACACTTCCATCGCGACGCCTTCCGCGCCCTGAGCTTTCAATTGCGCAAGATTGCGCTGAAGCTGCGGCGCGTCGGGCGTGGTGAAGCCGCTATGCACCAGTTTGCCCGGCATGCCGATGCCGAGCGTGCCGACGATCGCGCACGGACGGCCGAGCGCGGAGAGCGCAGTCGCGATCCATTGGCTGCACGAAGTCTTGCCGTTCGTGCCCGTCACGCCGACGGTAAGCATCGACGCGGTCGGCTCGCCGTACCACGCGGATGCGATCGGGCCCGCGAGTTCGTTCAGCGCCTTCACGGCGAGCGTCTTCGACGCGTCCGGCTTGCCCGCGAAATTCTCCGGCTGATAGAGCGCCGCAGCCGCGCCTGCGGCGAGCGCGGCGTCGAGATACGGACGGTTGTCCGCGCCGTCGACCGCATAGGCTAGAAACACGTCGCCGCTTTTGAGCGAGCGCGTGTCGGCGTGCAATTGCGCCTCGGGCTGCGCGTGGGCGCGCAGCCATTGAACGGCTTGTGATACGTCCTTTTGCATCTTGCTCTGTCGGGTTTGCGCGCTCATCGCACGACTCCCGGGTGCGTCTTCGTATTGCTCGACACCGCGAATTTCTTCGCGGTATTCGCGTTGTTCGTATTCGCCGGCTGCTTGGCGGCCGCTTGCGTGGCGGAGTTCGAATCGTCCGTCACGACCATTTGCTTCACTGGCATATCGGGCGGCACGTTCAGCGCGCGCAAGGTATCGCCGACGATGCCCGAGAACACCGGACCCGACACCTGACCGCCGAAGTGGCTGCCGACCGTCGGTTCATCCACCGATACGGCCACGACGATGCGCGGATTCGGCATCGGCGCCATGCCGACGAACGATGCCCGGTACTTCGAATGGTCGTAGCCGTGGCCCGCATGCTTGTACGCCGTGCCCGATTTGCCGCCGACGCGATAGCCGGCCACCGCCGCATCCGGCGACGTGCCGCCCTTCGACACGACGGTTTCGAGCATCGCACGCACTTCGCGCGCGGTAGTCGGCGAAAACACTTGCTGACCGAGCGGCGGCTGATCGCCCGCCGTGCGGAAAATCGAGACCGGCAGGATCTTGCCGTCGTTCGCGATGGCCGTGTATGCGCGCCCGAGCTGGAACAGCGACACCGACAGGCCGTAGCCGTACGACATCGTCGCCTGCTCGATGCGTCGCCAGCTCTTCCACGGGCGCAGACGCCCGGTCACGGCGCCCGGAAAACCGACTTTCGGCGCCTGACCGAGCCCGATGCTCGTGTACATGTTCCACATTTCCTCGGGACGCAATTGCATCGCAATTTTGGTCGCGCCGATATTGCTCGACTTCTGAATCACGCCGCCGACGGTGAGCGTGCCGAAGCCAGAATCGTCCGTAATGCGGGCGCCGTCGAGCACGAACACGCCGCCGCCCGTTTCGACGAGCGTATTCGGCGTCACCCGATGCAGATCGAGCGCGAGCGAAACGGTGAACGGCTTCATGATCGAGCCCGGCTCGAAGGTGTCCGTGAGAATGCGGTTGCGCAACTGCTCGCCGGTCATACGCGAACGATCGTTCGGGTTGTACGTGGGATAGTTGACGAGCGCGAGCACTTCGCCCGTCTTCACGTCGATGACCATTGCCGCGCCGGCCTTCGCCTTCGTCTTCTCGACGGCGGCCTTCAGGTTCGTGTACGCGATGTACTGAATCTTGCTGTCGATCGAAAGTTCGACGTCCGCGCCGTTGTGCGGCACGACTTGCTCGTCGACGTCCTCGACGATATGGCCCATGCGGTCCTTGATGACGCGGCGCATGCCCGGCGTGCCGGCGAGGACGTTCTGGTCGCCGAGTTCGACGCCTTCCTGTCCCTTGTCTTCAATGTTAGTAAAGCCGATCAGGTGCGCGGTGATTTCGCCTTCCGGATAGAAGCGCTTGTATTCGCCGCGCGAATAGATGCCGGGAATGTCGAGCGCGGCGACCTTCTGCGCGACTTCGAGCGGCACTTGGCGCTTCACATAGACGAAGGTCTTGTCCATCGAGAGCTTCGCGCGAAGCTCTTTTTCCGGCATTTCGAGAAGTTTGGACAATTGCGCGAACTTGTCCGCGCCGAGATCGTTCGGCACGGCTTCGGGAATCGCCCAGATGGCCTTCACCGGCAAACTCGTTGCGAGCACGAGGCCGTTACGGTCGCGGATCTGCCCGCGCGTCGCAGGCATTTCGAGCGTGCGCTGATAGCGGCTTTCGCCCTGTTTCTTGAAGAACGCGTTGCCCGGGCCCTGAATCCAGAACGCGCGCCCGGCCAGCGCGACGAACGCCATGAATAGCAGGAACACGACGAGCTTCGAGCGCCACATGGGCAGGCGCACGGCGAGAATCGGATTCGGCGTGTGAGCGATGTCTTTCTGCTTCGCGGACTTTTTCATCGCTTGGCTCCGCGTGCAGGCGGCGCCGACGCCGGCAGCGGCGGCGGCATGGGTGCGTCGGCGGCCTTGTTGGCGGCCGTGTCGTAGGTGAGATATTGCGTTCGGCCGGTCGTCACGGGCTGCATTTTCAGTGAGTTGGTGGCCAACTGCTCGATGCGCGATGTCTTCGACAACGCGCTCTGCTGGTACTGCAACTGCGCGTAATCCTGTTGCAGTTGACGCTCTTGCGATTGCGCCCTTTGCAAGTCGATGAAAATCTCCCGCTGCTGATTGGTGGAGCTGACGACCGACAGCGCGCACCCGAGCACGATGATGAGCAGGAAGATATTGAGGCGATTCATGGCGCGATCCGCTCGGCGATACGCATCACCGCGGAACGGGCGCGCGGGTTATCGGCGACTTCGGCATCACTCGGAAACACGCGGCCGACCACGCGCAGCGGCGGGCTGGGAAGATCGACCGCGCGGATCGGCAAACGACGGTCCACCGCCGGCGCGCTCGCGTGCGCCTGCATGAACCGCTTGACGATCCGGTCTTCGAGTGAATGAAAGCTGATCACGACCAGCCGCCCCCCTTGCTCCAACAATGCCAATGCCGATTCGAGTACTACCTGCAGCTCCGCAAGCTCTTGATTGACGTGAATCCGTATAGCCTGAAAGGTGCGAGTTGCCGGGTCCTTGCCCTTTTCACGGGTTTTGACGACGTGACCCACGATTTCGGCAAGCTCGCGCGTGCTGTCGAGAGGCCCAAGACGGTCGGACTCTGCCCGGCGAGCAACAAGCGCCTTTGCAATCTGAAAAGCAAACCGTTCTTCCCCATAATCTCTGATGACCTCCGTGATTTCCTGCACCGTGGCACGCGCGAGCCACTCTGCCGCCGACTCGCCCCGAGTCGGGTCCATCCTCATGTCGAGCGGACCTTCTGCGCGGAAGCTGAAGCCGCGCTCCGGGTCGTCCACCTGCGGCGACGACACGCCAAGGTCCAGCAACACGCCCGACACCCGCCCTACTCCGCGCTCGCTCGCCGCGTCGCGCAACGCCGCGAAGCTGTCGTGCACGATCGAAAAGCGCGAATCCTGAATCTGTTGCGCCGTGGCGATCGCGAGAGGATCCTTGTCGAAGGCGATCAGCCGCCCCGCGTCACCCAGTCGCTGCAAAATCGCCCGGCTATGACCGCCGCGCCCGAAAGTGCCATCTATATAGATGCCGTCCGCGCGCGTGAGCAGCCCGTCTACCGCTTCCTTCAGCAGCACCGTGCGATGCTGCAGTTCATTTCCCATCGCAGGAGCCATGTTGTTCAGCGCCGCGTCAGAAAGTGAAGTTTTTCAGCGCGTCGGGCATGCCCTGCGCCATGGCCGCAGCTTCCTTCGCCGCGTAAGTCTGCGAGTCCCACAACTCGAAGTGCGCGCCCATGCCGAGCAGCGTCACTTCTTTTTCCAGCGACGCGGCAGCGCGCAGCTCGGGCGAGACCAGCACGCGCCCGTTGCCGTCGAGTTCGACATCCATTGCATTACCGAGAAAGATGCGCCGCCACCACATGGCTTCCATCGGAAGCGCGGCGACCTTGGCGCGGAAGACTTCCCACTCCGGGCGGGGAAAGAGCAACAGGCATCCATCCGGGCTCTTCGTGAGCGTCACCCGGCCTTCTGCCTGCCCTTGCAGCGCTTCCCGATAGCGCGACGGAACCGACATCCGCCCTTTCGCATCGAGCGTCAGCGCCGACGCCCCTTGGAACACTCGCCCTTCTCCCCGTTTTCGGACGCCCACCACGACGCCCGTCCCTCTCCAGTTTTGCTCGAAAATGGGTTGTGAATCACACAAAAGACCACTTTCTCACACTGTCTCCCACTTTAGAGGAACGCATTTCCTCGGTCAAGACGCGTACCTTTTTTTCGAGTGCTTTTTATTTGCTAGAACAAGGACTTAGCGCAGGAGCTTGAAGTAACGGCAAAAGAGAAAACCGTTATGAATTAGAGAGCTAGTGCGGGATGTGAAGGTAGTACGTGAAAAGAGCAGGCGAAATGAGGGAAATGTAACGGTTCTTACAGCCGTTTTTTGATTCGATGATGAGTTTCGGCGGCGAATGCCTCGCTCGACCCGGCAAGCGAGCGAACGAGGCTTTGTCACACTATATGTAATAGGCCGTGCGCGTCATGACTTTGGAAGCTGCGCGCATCAACGCGCGCACCGGAAACGAAACCTCGCTCCCACCAGCGCCGATGGCTGCTGCGGCGTGCGCGCTTTCATCGAGACGCATTTGCTCGACGATCGCGCGGGATGCGTGATCGTTGACGGGCAAGGTCTTCATGTGGCCATCGAGATGCTGCTCGACCTGACGCTCGGTTTCGGCCATGAAGCCGAGACTCGCGCGATCGCCGAAGCGCCCCGCGACGAAACCGATCGCCAGCGCACCCGCGTACCACAACGGGTTCAGCAGGCTCGGCCGCGATTCCAGATCTTTCAGCCGCGTCGATGTCCACGCGAGATGGTCTTCCTCTTCACGCGCCGCTCGCTCGAAACTGGCCTTGAGCTCGGGCGAGCTTGCGGCGAGCTTCTGCGCCTGATAAAGCGCTTGCGCGCAGACTTCGCCAACGTGATTCACGCGCATCAGTCCGGCCGAATGGGCGCGTTCTTCTTCGGTGAGTTGCGATTGTTCCGAGAGGACATCGCCGGTCGCGTCCAGAGGCGACATCGTCGATTCAGGAATCGGACGCGACATGCGGCTCACGCCCGTCATGGACCGCAAGCCTCGATCGAATTCGCTGATGACTTCATCGAGCGTCATGGTGTCACCTCTCTCTTCATGGTCCGCAGACGGAGCGGACGCTCGCGGAAAACCCGAATTTTAGCGCACATCGACTGGCGCCGAAGGGGCGCGGGCTTGCCGGATACCGCGTTCAGCGGCCACGGAGCATGTGCGATTTCTCCGGATTACAGGCTCGAAGTCTGATCGCGAATATGGCACCAACCTGACGCCGTCGACCGCCCGATCGCCCCTTATGAAGCACCTGTTTTGGTAATTAGGGCAAACACGGGTCGCAAATATCCTGCAAAACCAACATTTTAGCGCCTGTTGCGTAAACGTCACATGAGTCCGGCGGACCAGCCCCTTTTCCTTTGTCCGTTAAAGCCTCTTTGTTACATTACGTGTCACCTTCGTTAAGAAGCAGGCAGGGACCGTCAACACACTGGCGCTAAGAACAGTGACCTTGCCAAAAGTCGCAAACACTCCTTGGAGATTCAATCAATGAAAAAGTCGCTTCTCGCTCTCGCCGCACTGGGCGCATTCGCAGGCGCCGCACATGCGCAGAGCAGTGTGACGCTGTACGGCATCATCGACGCTGGCTTCGCGTACAACAACAACAGCAACGGCCAAAAGCTGTACTCCATGAACAGCGGCAACCTGCAAGGTAGCCGTTGGGGCCTGCGCGGCACGGAAGACCTCGGTGGCGGTCTGAAGGCCATCTTCGTGTTGGAAGGCGGCTTCAACGTGTTCAACGGCCAGCTGGGCCAAGGCGGCGACCTGTTCGGCCGCCAGGCTTATGTCGGTCTGGGCTCGACGCAATTCGGTACGGTCACGCTGGGTCGCCAGTACGACTCCGTGGTTGACTACACCGGGGCATTCGAAGTCGGTAGCCAGTGGGCGTCGTACTTCGGCGCGCACCCGGGCGACCTGGACAACATGAACAACTCGAATCGCGTGAACAACGCGATCAAGTACACGAGCGCGAACTACGCCGGCTTCACGTTCGGCGGCCTGTACAGCCTCGGCGGCCAAGCTGGCCAGTTCAACCGCAACCAGATCTGGTCGGTTGGTCTCGGCTACTCGCAGGGTCCGCTGCAATTGGGCGCGGGCTACTTGAACGTCAAGGACCCGAACTACTCGTTCTTCGGCAACAACGCCACGAGCCGCAACGCTGCCACGACGCCTACGGCTTCGAACATGTCGAGCCGCGTGTACTCGGGCTTCGCATCCGCCAAGACGCAGCAAGTCATCTCGGCTGGCGGTGCTTACACGTTCGGCGCAGCGACCATCGGCGCGACGTATAGCAACACGCAGTTCAAGGACGTCAACAACGAAGCAGGCGCTGGCCTGAACCCGGCTGGCTACACGGGCGGCTCGGGCAAGTTCCATAACGCCGAAATCAACTTCAAGTATCAGCTGACCCCGGCCCTGCTGCTGGGCGTGGCATATGACTACACGAAGGGTTACGGCCTGGCCGATGCCAAGTACCACCAAGGCATGCTCGGCGCGGACTACTTCCTGTCGAAGCGCACGGACGTGTACATCGACGGTATCTACCAGCACGCAAGCGGCACGGATTCGTTGAACCGCCCTGCGGTTGCGAACATCAACGGCCTGTCGGCGTCGTCGACGTCGAACCAGGTTGCCGCTGTTGTCGGTATCCGCCACAAGTTCTAATAAGGTCGTAACAAAGCAGTACGCACTGAAAGGCGCCTTCGGGCGCCTTTTTTTCGTTCCGCTGCGGGCAACAAAAAAGCCTTCGCATCTCGCGACACGAAGGCTTTTCGCTTTGGACGATGCAGCCGCTACGCGCGGCCGTCGCGCAATTCCCGCCGCAAGATCTTGCCGACATTGCTCTTCGGCAACTCGTTGCGGAACTCGATCATGCGCGGACGCTTGTAGCCGGTCAGCCGTTCCCTGCAGTACGCGATGACATCCGCTTCCGTCAGGCTCGCATCCTTGCGCACGATGAAGAGCTTCACCGCTTCGCCCGACGCCTGATCCTTCACGCCCACAGCGGCAACTTCGAACACGCCGGGCAGCATCGCGACAACATCTTCAATCTCGTTCGGATACACGTTGAAGCCGGAGACGAGAATCATGTCCTTCTTGCGATCGACGATCTTCACGTAGCCGCGCTCATCGAGCACGCCGACGTCGCCTGAGCGGAAGAAGCCGTCGGGGGTCATCACCTTCGCGGTTTCGTCGGGACGATTCCAGTAGCCCGCCATCACCTGCGGGCCGCGAATGCAGATCTCGCCGGGCTGGCCGAGCGGCACTTCGTTGTTGTCGTCGTCGCGGATGGAGATTTCCGTGGACGGAAGCGGCAAGCCGATCGTGCCCGTGTATTCGGTCGACGTCACCGGATTGCAGGTCACGCACGGCGAGGTTTCGGACAAGCCGTAACCCTCGACGATCGGCACGCCGGTCGCCGCGAACCAGCGCTTCGCGACGGCTTCCTGCACGGCCATCCCGCCGCCGTTCGCAGCGATGAGCTTCGAGAAATCGAGCTTGTTGAAGTCTGGATGATTCAACAACGCGTTGTAGAGCGTGTTGACGGCCGGGAATGTGTTGATGGGAACGCCCTTCAGTTCCTTGATGGTTCCGGCGATATCTCGCGGGTTCGGTATCAGCACGCCAAGGCCGCCGGTACGGATCGTGAGCATGCCGCAGACCGTCAGCGCGAAGATGTGATAAAGCGGCAGCGCGACCACGCAAACGAACTGATCGATGTCGGGACGGCGCTTGCGGGCCGGGTCGAGCCACACTTCTGACTGCAGCGTGTTCGCGATCAGATTGCGATGCGTGAGCGTCGCGCCTTTCGCGACGCCCGTCGTGCCGCCGGTGTACTGCAGGAACGCGACGTCATCGGGACTTTGGGTGACCGGCTGGAGCGTGCCGCGGCCGCCTTCGCTCAGCGCTTCGTTGAATCGGACGCTGCCAGGCAGTTTCCACTCTGGCACCATCTTCTTCACGCTGCGCACGACGAAGTTGACGAGAACCCCTTTCAAACCCATGAGATCGCCCATCGCCGCGACGACGATATGTTTGATCGCCGTGTTCTTGACGACCGCCTGCAACGTGCCGGCGAAATTCTCCAAAATGACGATTGCTTCCGCGCCGCTGTCCTTGAGCTGATGCTCGAGTTCGCGCGGCGTGTAAAGCGGATTCACGTTGACGACGATGTAACCCGCGCGCAATACCGCCGCGATCGCGATCGGATACTGCAGCACGTTCGGCATCATCAGCGCGACGCGCGCGCCCGGCTTCATTCCTCGCTTCTGGAACCACGCGGCCAGCTTTCTCGACATCGCGTCGAGTTCGGCGTACGTGATCGGCTGGCCCATGCACACGAACGCGCGGCGATCGCGATTCGCGCGAAAGCTGTCCTCGAGCAGCTCCGAAACGGACCGATACGCGGATGGATCGATCTCCGCAGGCACGCCGGCCGGGTAAGACTTCAGCCAGGGTTTCTCCATACGGCGTCTCCTTTATATGATTTTAGAATGATCGTGCGGAAACGAGATCCTAGCTTTTCGGCCGGTCTCCGACAATCGGGTTAGACGCCTTCCACCAAACCCGTCCGAGTCCGCCGCTCCGAAGCTTGTCAATGCATTGGCTCCACTTCCACCAGGCAGTCGTAAAACGTCGCCGAGCCCCCGAGGTCGGTCAGCGCCTGACTCGTCACCTGATTGGCGTTGCGGCCATCGGGAGACAACTTCTTCCACCAGATCGACAAGCCGACGACGACGCCTTCGCGCGCGCGGTCCGTCACGCGCGCGCGGGCCTGCATCGAACCGCGATCGTTGAAGATGCGCACGACTGCGCCATCGGCGATGGCGCGCGCTTGCGCGTCGGCGGGGTGAATATCGAGATGCGGTTCGCGCTCCGCCGCCCGCAGACTTTCGATGTTCACGAAACTGCTGTTCAGGAAGTTGCGCGCGGGCGGCGAAATCATCGCGAGCGGATAGCGGGCCGCCAGATCCGGCGATCCGTCCGCAGATTCGTACGGCGGCAGGTAATCGGGCAACGGATCGAGACCTTCGCGTTTCAGGCGCTCGCTGTAGAACTCGCATTTTCCCGACGGGGTGCGGAACCCGCCTTCGGCCAGCGGCGCTTCCGCGATTCCGAGCTTCAGCCAGCCGGACGCCTTCAACGTGTCCCAGCTCTGACCTTCGAGCGTCGGGTCGTTCCAGCGGAATGCCTTCGATGCGATCTGCTCGTCGGTCTCGAAAAGCGCCGGCTCGGTAAGGCCCAGGGCGCGTGCGAGTCCGCGGAATATTTCAGTGTTCGGGCGCGCTTCGCCGACGGGTGGAATCGCCGGCAGATTCGCCATTACGTGCGTGTGCCCGTAGGACTTGTGGACGTCGAGATGCTCGAGCTGCGTCGTCGCGGGAAAGACGAGGTCCGCGTAATCGGCGGTATCTGTCTGGAAGTGTTCGAGCACGATCGTGAACAGATCCTCGCGCGCGAAGCCCGCCTCGACTTTCGCCGAATCGGGCGCGACCGCAACGGGATTCGAGTTGTAGACGATCAGCGCTTCGATCTTCGGCCCGAATGCTTCGTCGCCCGGATGCAGCAACGCGTCGCCGATCGCGTTCATGTTGATCGCGCGCGGAAGCTTCGAGGGCCAGCCCGGCAGCAAATCGGGACGCTCGAGCGCGCTGCCGTCGATCGGCGCCCAGCCGGACGACGAAAGCAGCAGGCCTCCGGCGCGCTCGCGCCACGCGCCAGTCAACGACGGCAAGCAAGCGATCGCCCGCACGGCATTGCCGCCACCGCGCACGCGCTGCATGCCGTAATTGAGGCGAATTGCGGCCTTCTTCGTCGATCCGAAAGCACGGGCGAGTTCGATAACGACCTTTTCGTCGATGCCGCAGATCTGCGCCACGCGCGAAGCCGGATACTGCGCCGCGCGCGCCGCAAGTTCATCGAAGCCGACGGTATGCGCGCTCACATACTCGTGATCGATGAAATTCTCGCGGATCAACACGTCGATCATGCCGAGCGCGAGCGCGGCGTCGGTGCCCGGGCGCAACGCGATGTGCTGATGGCACTTCTCCGCCGTGAGCGACTTGTACGGATCGATCGCGATCAGCTTCGCGCCACGACGCTTTGCCTCCTGCGCGCGCGTCCAGAAGTGCAGGCTCGACGCGATCGGATTCGCGCCCCAGATCAGAATCAGCTCGCTCTCTTCGTAATACTCCGAATGCATTCCGAGGCTCGCGCCGTACGTGTAACGCAGGCCGGCGGCGCCCGCGGCCGCACAAATCGTGCGTTCGAGTCGCGATGCGCCAAGCACGTTGAAGAATCGGGCAGCGACGCTTTCGCCTTGCACCAGGCCCATCGTGCCCGCGTAGCTGTATGGAACGATGGCTTCAGGCGCGCGCCGGGCGATAGGCTGCAGGCGTTCGGCGGCGAGTCGCAATGCTTCGTCCCAGCCGATCGGCTCAAATCGGCCCTCGCCCTTTTTGCCGATTCGACGCAACGGAAACAGAAGACGATCCTTGTGATGCGTACGCTCGGCATAGCGCGTGACCTTTGTGCACAACACACCTTGCGTCGGTGGATGATCAGGTTCGCCGCTGACTTTGACCGCTTTTCCATCCTTGACCGTTACGCGCATCGCGCAAGTATCGGGGCAATCGTGCGGGCACACGGCTCGGGCAAACTCGGCTGGAGCGTTCATCGGAAAGTCCGTAAATCGAAGTAAAAGCGGCAGATGACGGAATTCTATTACGGCCGCTATGCGATCGACCGTCCGATGGCGCAAATAGCGGCGGCGTAGAATGGAACGAGCAGGCGCGGTCAATACGCGCAATCCGAATTCAAACGTGAGAGCAGTTGAAATGAATCTGATCCCAGAAATCGAAGCATCGCACGACGAGATCAAGACGCTCCGACGAACGATCCATGCCCATCCCGAATTGCGCTATGAAGAGGTTGGCACCGCAAAACTGGTTGCCGAGAGCCTCGAAAGTTGGGGAATCGAAGTACATCGGGGATTGGGCAAGACGGGCGTCGTCGGCGTGCTGAAGCGCGGCGCCGGTAGCGCCTCGATCGGGCTGCGCGCGGATATGGACGCGCTGCCCATTCAGGAATTGAACACTTTCGGACATCGATCGACGAACGACGGCCGTATGCATGCCTGCGGCCACGATGGTCATACGGCGATGCTGCTCGGCGCGGCGAAATATCTGGCCAAGCACGGCAAATTCGATGGGACGGTCGTCTTCATCTTCCAACCGGCTGAGGAAGGCGGCGCCGGCGCGAAGGCCATGATCGAAGATGGTCTTTTCAAGCGGTTTCCGGTCGATGCGGTGTTCGGCATTCACAACTGGCCTGGCATTCCGGCGGGGCATTTCGGTGTCGTCGAAGGGCCGATCATGGCTTCGAGCAACGAGTTTCGCATCGCCATTCGAGGAACCGGTTCGCACGCGGCCCTGCCATATAACGGGCGCGATCCCGTTTTTACGGCGGTTCAGATCGCGAACGGGCTTCAGAGCATCATCACGCGAAGCAAGAAGCCGATCGATACGGCCGTG
The DNA here is from genome assembly GCF_023631205.1 of Caballeronia sp. NCF2. NCBI lineage: Bacteria > Pseudomonadati > Pseudomonadota > Betaproteobacteria > Burkholderiales > Burkholderiaceae > Caballeronia > Caballeronia sp. NCF2. The sequence continues at coordinate 260,233 of NZ_JALQDN010000028.1, forward strand.
CTTTCGATTACCCAGATTCACGCTGGCCAGGCTGCCAATGTGGTGCCCGATCAGGCTTGGCTCGGAGGAACTGTGCGTACTTTTACGGTGGAGACGCTCGATCTGATCGAGGCGCGCATGCGCAAAATCGCCGATGCAACCGCAGCGGCCTACGACTGCGAGGTGGAAATTCATTTCCACAGAAACTATCCGCCGACGATCAATTCGCCTGAAGAGGCAAGATTCGCGGCGGAAGTTATGGCAGAAGTGGTGGGCAAGGATAAGGTCGATAGCGCCGTCGAGCCGACGATGGGCGCCGAGGACTTTTCGTTCATGCTTCTCGAAAAGCCCGGATGTTATGCGTTTCTAGGTAACGGCGACGGCGGGCACCGGGAGCAAGGACACGGCGCGGGGCCGTGCATGTTGCACAACGCCAGCTACGACTTTAATGATGATTTGTTATCGATCGGATCGTCGTACTGGGTAAGACTGGCGGAGAAATTCCTCGCCCGTTGATGGTCGCCGTTACGCCTCTGCTGGCTTGATTGCGATTTAGATTTTCACGTCCCAACGCAAAAACCCCACCTTTTTGGGGTGGGGTTTTTGTTTGAAGCATGAGGAGCCTGACGATTACCTACTTTCACACGGGTATCCGCACTATCATCGGCGTGGAGTCGTTTCACGGTCC
>NZ_JALQDN010000029.1:0-51417 GCF_023631205.1 Caballeronia sp. NCF2
CTATCGCCGATTCCGAAGAACCAGCCGCACTCGCCATCAAGCGCCCACACTTATCGGCTGTTAGTTTTTAAAGAGCACATCGCAAGACAAGCCTTACTTCAACTTCCGTCTTGCGTCGCTGCATCAGCAGCAGAGAAACGAGATTATGAAGAACGCTTCGGTTCGTGTCAACAAGAATTCGAAGTTTCTTTTTCTTGCCGATCCGCGCCCGGAGCCTTCTACAACCTACCCCCCAAGCACACCGCCGATACCGCCCTCTCCCGCTTCCTTCGCGATCATCGAATCGCGAAGGAACGGAATTCTAGTGAGCGGAATCGAGGAGCGCAAGCGCTTTCTCACATGAACGTCACCGATGCTTGAAAACCGGCTTACGCTTTTCAACGAACGCCGCCATGCCTTCCTTCTGATCCTCTGTCGCGAACAGAGAATGGAACAGACGCCTCTCGAAATGAACACCTTCTGCGAGCGTTGTCTCGTAAGCGCGATTAACAGCCTCCTTGGCCATCATCACGGCGGGCAGCGAGAAGCCGGCGATGATCGTCGCCGCTTCGACGGCCTCGTCCAGAAGGCGATCCGCCCCGACGATGCGCGACACCAGCCCCGCCCGTTCGGCCTCGCTCGCGTCCATCATGCGCGCAGTCAGGCACATATCCATCGCCTTGGCTTTCGATACAGCGCGCGGCAAGCGCTGCGTGCCGCCCGCTCCCGGAATCACGCCGAGCTTGATCTCGGGCTGACCGAACTTGGCCGTGTCGGCGGCGATGACGATGTCGCACATCATCGCGAGTTCGCAACCTCCGCCGAGCGCAAAACCCGCGACCGCGGCGATGATCGGCTTGCGAATCGTGCGGATCGTTTCCCAGTTACGCGTGATGTAGTCGCCCTTGTAGACATCCATATAGGAGTAGCCGGCCATCATGCCGATGTCCGCACCCGCCGCGAACGCCTTTTCGCTGCCGGTCAGCACGATTGCGCCGATGTCTCCATCGGCGTCGAATGCCTTGAGCGCGACGCCAAGTTCGTCCATCAGCGCGTCGTTCAGCGCGTTCAGCGCTTTCGGACGGTTCAGCGTAATCAGTCCGACCCGACCACGCGTCTCGACCAGCAGATTCTCGTAAGCCATTCGCTCCTCCTTGCGATCCTCAGGTAAGCCCTAATGAAAAGTCATTCGTCACTGCATCTCGATAATGCTACCATCACCAACCAACCGGTCGGTTAATTATTCGGCCTGGCACCTTTCCCTCGTTCTTCTTTTCTCGCGACCATGACACATCCGCTATTCACGAAGCACGAAGCGACGCTCGACAAAGCGCTCGCAGCCATCGAAACGCGCGGCTACTGGAGCCCGTTCGCCGAAATGCCGAGCCCCAAAGTGTACGGGGAAACGGCCAGCGCCGATGGAGAGGCAGCGTTCAAAGCTCATCTCGGCAAGACTTTCGAACTCGATCAGCCTTCGACGGGCGAAACGGTCGGGAAGGAGCGTTCGCCGTTCGGCATCGCGCTGGACGTCCGCTATCCGAAGGCCGATCCCGACGCGCTGACTCAAGCTGCGGCCAAGGCGCAGTCCGCCTGGCGCGCCGCCGGCCCGCAGGCTTGGGTGGGCGTGAGCCTCGAAATCCTGTCGCGCCTGAACCGCGCCAGCTTCGAGATCGCGTACGGCGTGATGCACACGACCGGCCAGGCATTCATGATGGCATTCCAGGCCGGTGGCCCGCACGCGCAAGACCGGGCGCTGGAAGCCGTCGTCTATGCGTGGGACCAGCTACGTCGCATCCCCGCCGAAGCGCACTGGGAAAAGCCGCAAGGCAAAAATCCGCCGCTCGCGATGCAAAAGCGCTTCTCCATCGTCCCGCGCGGCACGGGGCTTGTGCTCGGCTGCTGCACGTTTCCGACCTGGAACGGCTATCCCGGCATGTTCGCCGATCTCGCAACCGGCAACGCCGTCATCGTCAAGCCGCACCCCGGCGCGATCCTGCCGCTCGCGATCACCGTGCGAATCGCGCGTGAAGTGCTTCGTGAGGCCGGCTTCGATCCGAACGTCGTCACGCTGTTGGCCACCGAACCCAACGACGGCGCGTTGGTCCAGGAACTCGCCTTGCGTCCCGAAATCAAGCTCATCGATTTCACGGGAAGCACGCAAAACGGCACCTGGCTCGAGCGCAACGCGCATCAGGCGCAGGTCTACACCGAGAAGGCGGGCGTGAATCAGATCGTCATCGATTCCGTGGACGACATGAAGTCCGCCGCGCGCAACATCGCCTTCTCACTCGCCCTCTATTCCGGTCAGATGTGCACCGCGCCGCAGAACATCTACGTGCCGCGCAATGGCATCCGCACCGCCGAAGGCCAACTGAGCTTCGATGACGTCGCGAAAGCGCTCGCGGGCGCCGTCGAAAAACTCGCATCCGATCCGGCCCGCGCCGTCGAGCTCACGGGAGCGATTCAGAACGATGGCGTCGTGGAACGCGTCACCGAAGCGCGCAAGCTCGGCGACATGCTGCTCGACAGCCAATCTCTCACGCACCCTGCGTTTCCCGAAGCCCGCGTTCACACACCCCTCATGATCAAGCTCGACGCGCGCACCGACGAAGCGAAATTCACCAAGGAATGGTTCGGCCCGATTTCGTTCGTCATCGCGACCGACTCGACCGCGCAATCGCTCGAACTCGCCGGGTCGATCGCGCGCACGCACGGCGCCTTGACGTTCTCGGTCTACAGCACCGACGACAAGGTGATCGCAGCCGCGCACGAAGCAGCCATTGAAGGCGGTGTCGCGCTCTCGATCAACCTCACCGGCGGCGTCTTCGTCAATCAGACCGCGGCGTTCTCCGACTTCCACGGCACGGGCGCGAACCCCGCGGCCAACGCAGCGCTTTCGGATGCAGCTTTCGTCGCAAATCGCTTCCGAGTAGTGCAAAGCCGCGTCCATGTTGCACCGAAGGCCGCGTCGGCGGAAGCTGGCCAGACGGCATAAGCCAATCGACACAAACGATCCAAAGGCCGATCGCCGTGCAAACGGCTTATGCCATTCGGCCTAATGGAAAGCTCGCGGTCGCGCGGCTAGTATCGGATGCAAGGAATGGCGGCGAGCACGCGCCGCCGCAGCCGGATTCGTCGAGAGAGGAAATGTAATGACAGAGAAGTCCGTGTTCTTTCACGTCGATGTCGAGACGCGCGTCGCGACGTTGACGCTCAATCGCCCCGACAAACTGAACAGCTTCACGCGCGAGATGCATCGCGAGTTGAACCAGGCGCTCACTGAAATAGAAGCGGGCAATGCGCGCGCGCTCGTCATCACCGGCGCGGGTCGCGGCTTCTGCGCGGGACAGGATCTCGCGGATCTGGATTTCACGCCTGGCTCGATGTCGGATCTGGGCGATCTCATCGACGAGCACTTCAATCCGCTCGTGCGCAGGCTTCAGGCTTTGCCGATGCCGGTCATCGCGGCAGTGAACGGCACGGCCGCTGGAGCCGGCGCGAATCTCGCGATGGCGTGCGACGTCGTCGTCGCGGCGCGCTCGGCCAGCTTCATTCAGGCATTCGTGAAGATCGGCCTCGTGCCCGATTCGGGCGGCACATGGCTGCTGTCGCGCCGCGTCGGTGAGGCGCGTGCGCTCGGGCTCGCGCTGACGGGCGAAAAACTCAGCGCCGAGAAGGCGGAGGCGTGGGGCATCGTGTGGCGCGTCGTCGACGATGCCGAGCTGCAGCAAGCGGCCGCGCACCTGGCCGCCCAACTCGCGCAGCAGCCGGCGCGCGCGGTCGTCGCGATCAAGAAAGCGATCCGCGCGAGCGCGAACAGGACTTTCGACCAGCAGCTCGATCTCGAACGCGATCTTCAGCGCGAGCTCGGTGCGTCGCCGGATTACATCGAAGGCGTCGCCGCGTTCAAGGAGAAGCGCGCACCGCGCTTCGAAGGTCTGTGAGAACCGAATCGAACTGGAGATATCTGTGACGCCACAACAACTCGCGGAAGCCACGGCGAAAGCCATGTACGAAGCGGACGCATGCTCGCGCGCGCTCGGCATCGAGCTGATCGAAGTCCGGCCCGGCTATGCGCGTCTGCAAATGGACGTGCGCCCCGACTTTCTGAACGGCCATGCGATTTGCCACGGCGGCCTGATGTTCACGCTGGCGGACTCCGCGTTCGCGTTCGCCTGCAACTCGTACAACATCAGCACGGTCGCGGCGGGCTGCTCGATCGAGTTTTTGCGGCCCGTGCAGGGCGGCGATCGCCTGACTGCCGAAGCGATCGAGCAAACGCTGAGCGGGCGCACGGGTATCTACGATATCCGCGTGACGAATCGCGAAGGCGAGCCGGTCGCGATGTTCCGCGGCAAGTCGGCTCAGATAAGAGGCAACGTAATTCCCGTGTGACGGACTCGTTCATATAATGGACGCGGCATCTAAAAGCCGCGCCGCGTAGTCAGCATCAAGGAGACAGCAATGACCACATCGCTGCCGCTCGATCCGATCGAGAAGGCGAGCCGCGACGAACTCGCGGCGCTGCAGCTCGAGCGTCTCAAATGGACGCTCAAGCATGCTTACGAGAACTCGCCGGTTTATCGGCGCAAGTTTGACGAAGCAGGCGTTCATCCGGATGACGTCACGTCGCTCTCGGATCTTGGCCGTTTTCCGTTTACGACCAAGAAGGATCTGCGCGACAACTATCCGTTTGGCATGTTCGCGGTTCCGCAGGAGCGGGTCTCGCGCATCCACGCGTCATCGGGGACGACGGGCAAGCCGACTGTCGTCGGCTACACGGCGCAGGATCTGGACAACTGGGCGAACCTCGTCGCACGCTCCATTCGGGCGGCCGGCGCACGTCGTGGCGACAAGGTGCACGTGAGTTACGGCTACGGCCTCTTCACCGGCGGACTCGGCGCGCACTACGGCGCCGAGCGCGCGGGACTCACCGTCATTCCGTTCGGCGGCGGCCAGACGGAGAAGCAGGTGCAACTGATCCAGGATTTTCGGCCGGACATCATCATGGTCACGCCGAGCTACATGCTGTCGATCGCCGATGAACTGGAGCGCCAGGGCATCGATCCGGCAAGTTGCTCGCTGCGCATCGGCATTTTCGGCGCGGAGCCGTGGACGAACGACATGCGCCGCGCGATCGAAACGCGCATGGGCATCGACGCCGTCGACATCTACGGACTCTCGGAAGTAATGGGGCCGGGCGTGGCATCGGAATGCGCGGAGACCAAGGACGGCCCGACGATCTGGGAAGATCACTTCTATCCCGAGATCATCGATCCGGAAACCGGCGAGGTGCTGCCCGACGGCGAATTCGGGGAACTCGTGTTCACGTCGCTCACGAAGGAAGCGCTGCCGATCATCCGCTATCGCACGCGCGATCTGACGCGCCTTCTGCCCGGCACCGCTCGCACGATGCGACGCATGGAGAAGATCACCGGCCGCTCCGACGACATGATGATCGTGCGCGGCGTCAATGTTTTCCCGACGCAGATCGAGGAGTTGCTGCTCAAGCGCCCGGTACTCGCGCCGCACTATCAGATCGTGCTCACCAAGGAGGGCCCGCTCGACGTACTCACGCTGAATGTCGAGCCTTGCCCCGAATCCGCGCCGGATGTGACCGCGCTCGAAAACGCGAAGTCCGCGCTCGCCTACGACATCAAGGCGCTGATCGGTGTGAGCGCCGTGGTGAACGTGCTCGCGGTGAACGGCATCGAACGATCCGTCGGCAAGGCGCGGCGCGTGATCGACCGGCGCAACGTCGCGTCGTGAAGCAAAAAGCTCGCGAGCCATGATGGCCGCGAGCTTTTTGTGAAGCTGCCGGGAAACCGGCGATATCAGGAATTGGGCAGCAACAGCCACATCCTGCCGCCCTGCTTCATGCGCCCGGCGAGATCGCCGGCATCGTCCCCCAGTCCCCAGAAATAGTCCGCGCGCACACCGCCTTTGATCGCCGAACCGGTGTCCTGCGCGAAAACGAGGCGATTCATCGGCTGATTGCTGAGCGGACGCGTGGTCTGCAGGAAAACGGGCGTGCCGAGCGGAATCGCCGACGGATCGACGGCAATCGAACGCTCCGGCGTCAACGGCACGCCGAGCGCGCCGACGGGACCGTCGCCGAGACTTGCGGACATCGTTTCGTTAGCGGGCATCTCGCGGAAAAAGACGAAGCGCGGGTTCACGTCGAGCAGTGCGTCGACGCGCGCCGGATTCGCCTTCGCCCATGCTTTGATGCCTTGCATCGTCGCCTGTGCGGGCGTGAGTTCTCCGCGATCGAGCAATTCCTTGCCGATCGAGCGATACGGCTGGTTGTTGGTGCCGCCGAAGCCGACGCGCATCACGCTGCCGTCTTCCATGACGACGCGCCCCGAACCCTGCACCTGCAGAAAGAACGCTTCGATCGGATCGTCGACCCACACGAGTTCGTTGCCGTTCAACGCGCCCGAACGTTCGAGCTGCGCGCGCGCGGGAAGCGCCGAACCGGGCTTGTATCGATACGGCCACCGGTACAACGCATACTGATAAATCCCGTGACGCGTGCGCGACCCGCGCAGAAGCGGCTCGTAGTAGCCGGTCACGAGACCGTCGAGCGTGCCGTCGGTGTTGGCGAGCTGAAATGGCGTGAAATAGGCTTCGAAGAAGCTGCGCGCCGCCGACATGTCGAGGTCGTCCAGCCGCTCGGCCGCCGCGCACGCCTTCTGCCAGTTGGCCTGTCGCGAGAGCCGGTTGCAGTTCTGGCGCAGCGCGGCGGTCGCGCCGATCAGCGAATCGTCCTGCCAGCCCGGCACCTGCTGCCAGCTCACCGCAGTCAGGCGCGAAGCGGCGCGCTGTCCGGTGATGATCGGCGTGCCGGTCGCCGTCGCAGGCCCCGGCTTCACGTAATTGCCGCCGCCGCACGAGGCGAGCAGGACAGCGGTTGCAATCGATGCGGCCCAGGCCGCTGCTCGTGCGGCCGGCCGCACGAAGCGCATACAATGCTCGTTCTTGATGGGAACCGCCATGTCTGATCTGTTCGACGAATATCCAATGCTTATTTTTGCGCTCGAGTCGCTCGTGGCGCTCGCCTTGCTGATCTTCATCGTGGTATGGACGGCATCGGGCAAGAAGAAGAACCAGAACCGCTCGAACGATCCCGCGAAACGGCGCTGATTCGCGCCGCCTGCCGCTGTTTCGCTCAGTGGAGCGTGCGCGGCATATGCAACGCAAATTCCGCTACGGGCGCTTCGAAGCGCTCGCCGTCTTCCGCCACGCAGAAATACTCGCCGCGCATTGTGCCGACCGGCGTCGCGATCACCGCCCAGCTCGTGTATTCGAACTGCTCGCCCGGCGGCAACAGCGGCTGATGCCCGACGACGCCCAGCCCCTTCACTTCCTGAACGTGCTCGTTGCTGTCGGTGATGATCCAGTGCCGCGAGATCAACTGCGCCGCCACCTGGCCGGTATTGCGGATCGTCAGCGTGTAGGCAAATGCGTACTGCCGGCTATCCGGGTCTGATTGGTCCGGCAAATACCGCGTCTGCACGGAAACGCTGAATTCGTACTGGCTCATCGTTGTTCCAATTCCAATTCGATCGGCCGCTTGGCCGCCAGACACGGGCGCGCCGGCGCGCGGCCATTGGTCTGGCATTCTGCTTGATGCGAGCGGCGCCCGCAACACGATTGGCGTCCCGCCGCCACATCCGCGCGCCATCCGTTGGCCATTCGGACGAGGGACTCCGCGGAAAACGCGGGTTAAAATCACGGCTTTAGGTCGCTACCCGCATACGTCCATGGCGCAATTCCACATCGCTCCCAGCATCCTGTCCGCCGACTTTTCCCGCCTCGGCGAGGAAGTCCGCAACGTCGTCGCCGCCGGCGCCGACTGGATCCACTTCGACGTCATGGACAACCACTACGTGCCGAACCTGACGATCGGTCCGATGGTGTGCGAGGCTATCCGCCCGCACGTGGACGTGCCCATCGACGTGCATCTGATGGTGCGCCCGGTCGACCGCATCGTGCCCGATTTCGCGAAGGCCGGCGCCAATGTGATCAGTTTTCATCCGGAAGGTTCGGATCACATCGACCGCACGCTGTCGCTGATCCGCGATCACGGCTGCAAGGCGGGCCTCGTTTTCAATCCCGCCACGCCGCTGATCTACCTCGATCACGTAATGGACAAGGTCGATCTCGTGCTCATCATGTCGGTGAATCCGGGTTTCGGCGGGCAGTCGTTCATTCCCGAGGCGCTCAACAAGGTGCGCGAGGCACGCGCGCGCATCGATGCGTATCGGGATCGCACGGGGCGCGAAATCCATCTGGAAGTCGATGGCGGCGTCAAGGTCGACAACATCGCGGAAATCGCGGCGGCCGGCGCGGATTCGTTCGTCGCGGGATCGGCCATTTTCGGCAAGCCCGACTACAAGGCGGTCATCGACGCAATGCGCGCCGAACTGGCGAAGGTGGAATCTGGAGCGAAAGCATGAGTGAGATCGCAGCGGCGCAATCGCCCTTTGTGAATCGTCCGATCCGCGCGGCGATCATCGACCTCGACGGCACCATGGTCGACACCGCCGACGACTTCGTCGCGGCACTGAATGCAATGCTTGCGCGCATCGCCATCGAACAGCCGGTCACGCGCGATGAAGTCACGGGCTATGTCGGCAAGGGTTCGGAGAATCTGATCCGCAGCGTGCTCGCCGTGCGGCTGTCGCCGTCGCAGGCGGTCGCGCAGTTCGACGACGCGCTCGCGATCTATCAAAGCGAATACGCGAAGGTCAACGGCAAGCACTCGACGCTATTCCCCGAAGTGAGGGAAGGCCTCGAAGCGATGCGTGAAAGCGGCGTCGCGCTCGCATGCGTGACCAACAAGCCGCATCGCTTCGCCGTGGAGTTGCTTGCGCACTTCGGCATTGCGGATTTCTTCAAGGTGATTCTCGGCGGCGACTCGCTGCCCGCGAAGAAACCCGATCCGCTCCCGATGCTCACCGCATGCGAACGACTGGACGTCTTGCCGCGCGAGACCGTGGCGGTCGGCGATTCGGAAAACGACGCGCTCGCGGGCCGCGCGGCCGGCCTCGCGACCTTGACCGTTCCGTACGGTTACAACCATGGGAAGCCTGTACAGTCGGTGAAATCCGATGGTATAGTTTCCTCGCTGCGCACCGCAGCATCGGCGATTGCCGCCACCTTGGCGCCGCCGGACACCACACTGACTGAATAAGTCCATCCATTCATGTTTCTCAACAGAAAACGGAGTCTGAGCAGCATCGACCGGGGAGCCTGGCCCTGGCGTCGCTGGTCGCGCTAACCTCGCCCGAGGTGCGCTGAAGCCGTCATGCGTGATCGCGCTTCAGCATCCGTTTTTTGTTTCGCTGCGCATACCCGCGCCGTTTCCGTTGAATCGTCGTATATCGAACCTCGCTCACGCACGCGTCGTGTAGTGCCGCGAGTCGTCCTGTCCGCTTCCGCAAATCGAAGCGGCGGGGCCGTCGTATGCGATCATCACGAGATTCGACCGACCGCAGCGCCCTGCACTCCCCGATACCGCGCCACCCAGAAAGCGCGCATCGCTCAAGGATCGCAACATGACCGAACTCGAATTCCAATCGCTGGCGAACGAAGGCTTCAATCGCATTCCGCTCATCGCCGAAGCCCTCGCCGACCTCGAAACGCCGCTCTCGCTCTATCTCAAGCTCGCGCAGACGGAGCGCAACGGCGCGAACTCGTTCCTGCTGGAGTCCGTCGTGGGCGGCGAGCGTTTCGGGCGCTACTCGTTCATCGGTCTGCCGGCCCGCACGACCGTGAGCGTGCGAAACGGCAAGACGCAAGTCGTGACCGATGGCAACGTCGTCGAAACGGATGAAGGCGATCCGCTCACGTTCATCGAGCAATATCAAAAGCGCTTCAAGGTCGCGACGCGGCCCGGCTTGCCGCGCTTTTGCGGCGGTCTCGCGGGCTACTTCGGTTACGACGCGGTGCGCTACATCGAGAAGAAGCTCGCGCACAGTGCGCCGCCCGACGATCTCGATCTTCCCGACATCCAGTTGCTGCTGACCGAAGAAGTCGCGGTCATCGACAACCTCGCGGGCAAGCTTTATCTCATCGTCTACGCCGATCCGACCAAGCCGGAAGCGTATGCCAAGGCGAAGCATCGGCTGCGCGAACTGAAGGCGCGTTTGCGCGTGACGGTTCAACCGCCGGTGACATCCGCGAGCGTGCGTACGGAAACGTTCCGCGAATTCAAGAAGGACGATTATCTGAACGCCGTGCGCCGCGCGAAGGAATACATCGCGGCCGGCGAACTGATGCAAGTGCAAGTCGGCCAGCGGCTCATCAAGCCGTTCCGCGACAATCCGCTTTCGCTGTATCGCGCGCTGCGTTCGCTGAATCCGTCGCCGTATATGTACTACTACAACTTCGGCGGCGAAGTGCACGTGGTCGGTGCATCGCCGGAAATTCTCGTGCGTCAGGAAAAGCGCGCCGACGATCGCATTGTGACGATTCGTCCGCTCGCAGGCACGCGCCCGCGCGGCAACACGCCCGAACGCGACGCCGAACTCGCCACCGAACTGCTTAACGATCCGAAGGAAGTCGCCGAGCACGTCATGCTGATCGACCTCGCGCGCAACGACGTCGGCCGCATCGCGCAGACCGGGTCGGTCACCGTGACGGACAAACTGGTCATCGAAAAATACTCGCACGTCCAGCACATCGTGAGCTCGGTCGAAGGCAAGCTCAAGGAAGGCATGAGCAATTTCGACGTGCTGCGCGCCACCTTCCCTGCCGGCACGCTGTCCGGCGCGCCGAAGGTTCGCGCGATGGAACTCATCGACGAACTCGAGCCGATCAAGCGCGGCTTGTACGGCGGCGCTGTCGGGTATCTGTCCTTCAGCGGCGAAATGGATCTGGCCATCGCGATCCGCACCGGTCTCATCCACAAGGGCAATCTCTATGTTCAGGCGGCAGCGGGCGTCGTCGCCGATTCGGTGCCCGAATCCGAATGGCAGGAAACGGAGAACAAGGCGCGCGCCGTGCTGCGCGCCGCCGAGCAAGTGCAAGACGGCCTCGACAGCGACTTCTGAGGAGACAAGACCATGCTGCTGATGATCGACAACTACGATTCCTTCACCTACAACCTGGTCCAGTACTTCGGCGAACTCGGCGAGGACGTGCTCACGTATCGCAACGACGAAATCACGCTCGACGAAATCGCGAAGCTCAACCCCGAGCGCATCTGTCTTTCGCCGGGACCGAGCAATCCGCAACACGCGGGCATCACGCTCGACGTGTTGCGTGAGTTTTCCGGCAAGCTGCCGATTCTCGGCGTGTGCCTCGGCCATCAGGCAATCGGCGAGGCGTTCGGCGGACGCGTCGTGCGCGCACAGACGATCATGCACGGCAAGGTGAGCCAGATCGAAACCGACTGTAAAGGCGTGTTCGCCGATCTTCCCAAACACTTCAACGTGACGCGCTATCACTCGCTCGCTATTGAGCGCGAGTCTTTGCCCGACTGTCTGGAAGTGTCCGCGTGGACGCCCGACGGTGAAATCATGGGTGTTCGTCACCGTGAACTGGAAGTGGAAGGCGTGCAGTTCCATCCGGAATCGATTCTTTCCGAGCACGGCCACGCGCTGCTCGAAAACTTCGTGAAAAACTCTTCGACCGGAAAGCGAGCCTGACGACATGACCATCACCGCACAGGAAGCGCTGCAGCGCACGATCGAACATCGGGAAATCTTTCACGACGAAATGCTGCATCTGATGCGCCAGATCATGCGCGGCGAGATGTCGCCCGTCATGGCCGCCGCGATCATCACCGGCTTGCGCGTGAAGAAGGAAACCATCGGCGAAATCGCCGCTGCCGCGACCGTCATGCGCGAATTTGCGAATCACGTCGAAGTGGCGGACAACTCGAATTTCGTCGATATCGTCGGCACGGGCGGCGACGGCTCGCACACGTTCAATATCTCCACGGCATCGATGTTCGTCGCGGCCGCGTCGGGCGCGAAGGTCGCGAAGCACGGCAACCGCGGCGTGTCGAGCAAATCCGGCAGCGCGGACGTGCTCGAAGCCCTCGGCGTGAACATCGATCTGACACCGGAACAAGTGGCCGCTTCCATTGCCGAAACCGGCATGGGCTTCATGTTCGCGCCGAATCATCATCCGGCGATGAAGAACATCGCGCCCGTGCGCCGCGAACTCGGCGTGCGGACCATCTTCAATATCCTCGGGCCGCTGACGAATCCGGCCGGCGCGCCGAATCAGCTTCAGGGCGTGTTTCACGAAGACCTCGTCGGCATTCAGGTGCGCGTGATGCAGCGTCTCGGCGCGAAACACGTTCTTGTCGTGTACGGCAAGGACGGCATGGACGAGGTGTCGCTCGGCGCCGCGACGAAAGTCGGCGAGCTGAAAAACGGCGAAGTCACCGAGTACGAGATTCATCCGGAGGATTTCGGCCTGCAGATGGTGTCGAATCGTTCGCTGAAGGTGCAGGACGCGCAGGAATCGAAGGCAATGCTGCTAGGCGCGCTGAACAACAAGGCGGGCGTCGCGCGCGAGATCGTCACATTGAATGCGGGAACCGCGCTTTATGCCGCGGATGTCGTCGATTCGATCGAAGCCGGCATGGCCGCCGCGCGCGAAGCGATCGAGAGCGGCGCGGCGCGCGAGAAGGTCGAGACGCTCGTGAAGTTCACGCAGCAATTCGCAAAGAAATAACGGAACCCGAACGGAAGCCGACATGAGTGACATTCTGGATCGCATCATCGCGGTCAAGCGCGAGGAAGTCCGCGCTGCCGAACAAAGCGCGCCGCTCGAAGAGCTGAAGCTCGAAGCCAGTTCGCGCGACCTGCGCGATTTCGTCGGCGCATTGCGCGCGAAGCATGCGGCGAATCAGGCGGCGGTGATCGCGGAAGTGAAGAAGGCGAGCCCGTCGAAGGGCGTGCTGCGAGAGGATTTCGTACCCGCCGACATCGCGCGTTCGTACGAAAAAGGCGGCGCCGCATGCCTTTCCGTGCTCACCGACGTGCAGTTCTTCAAGGGTAGCGTCGCGTATCTGGAGGAAGCGCGCGCGGCGTGCAGTCTGCCGGTGCTGCGCAAGGACTTCATCATCGATCCGTATCAGATCATCGAAGCGCGCGCGATGGGCGCGGACTGCATTCTGCTGATCGCCGCCGCGCTCGAACTCTCGCAGATGCAGGATCTCGAAGCCTACGCGCACTCGCTCGGGCTCGCGGTGCTGGTCGAAGTCCACGACGCCGACGAACTGCGCGACGCGCTCACGCTGAAGACGCCGCTCATCGGCATCAACAATCGCAATCTGCGCACGTTCGAAACGACGATCGAAACGACCATCGGCTTGCTGGAGCAGATTCCCGATGACCGCATCGTGGTAACGGAATCCGGCGTTCTGTCGCGCGTCGATGTCGACCGGCTGCGCGCGATGCGCGTGCATACGTTCCTCGTCGGCGAAGCGTTCATGCGCGCCGACGATCCGGGCGCCGAACTCGCGCGCATGTTCTTCTAAATCTCATCGACGGGAACCGCATGGGCATCGAACGGGAATTGAAACTCGCGCTCGCGCCGTCGCAACACGACGACGTAGCGCGCTTCTTCGACGAACGCACCGGCGCGGGCAAGCCGATCGAGCTTGCCAACGTCTACTTCGACACGCCGGACTGCGCGCTCGCGAAGGCGAAATCCGCGCTGCGCCTGCGCCGCACGCCGGAGCAATGGCTGCAGACGTTCAAGACGCTCGGCAAATCGGTGGCTGGCCTGAGCAACCGGCACGAGTGGGAGTTGCCGGTGCAAGGCGAAGCGCTCGAAATCGATGCGCTCATCGCCGCCTGCGACAACGACGCCGCGCGCGAAGCGCTGGAACGCGCCGCGCCGGACCTGATCGCGCTGTTCAAGACCAATTTCAGGCGCATCGTCTGGGACATCGAGCGCGAGGGTTCGCATATCGAAGTCGCGCTGGATCGCGGCGAAATCACGGCGGACGTCGACGGCACGACGCGTCGCGCGGATATCAGCGAGCTGGAGCTGGAACTGAAATCCGGCGAGGAAAGCGCGCTTTCGATGCTCGCGGCGGAATTGCGCGGCGCGTTTCCCGAGATCGTTCCCGAAGACCTCAGCAAGGCGCAGCGCGGCTATCTGCTGCGCGAGCCGCCCGAAGGCAAGAACCGCAACGCATGAATCAGCAGCCTTCCCTTTTCGCGGATAACGAAGCCGCGAACGCGTCGTCGAACTCCACGACGCTCGAAAGTCAGTTCGACGCGCTGCCCGCCGACTGGCGCCGCCATCTGAAGCCGTTCATCGACAGCAAGCATTACGCGGCGTTGTGCGCGTTCGTCGATGCCGAGCGCGCCGCTGGCAAGACCGTCTATCCCGCCGATGTCTTCCGCGCGCTGCGCCTCACGAGTCCTGCCGACGTGAAGGTCGTCATCCTCGGACAAGACCCGTATCACGGCGAGGACAAAGGCGCGCCGCAAGCGCACGGCCTCGCGTTTTCGGTGCCCGCACCCGTGCGCCCGCCGCCGTCCTTGCGCAACATCTTCAAGGAGATTCACGCGAGTCTCGGATTTCCCGCGCCCGCGCACGGTTGCCTCGATTCGTGGGCCAAACAAGGCGTGCTGCTGCTGAACACGTCGCTGACGGTCGAGCGCGATAAAGCCGGAAGCCACGCGAAACGCGGCTGGGAACAATGCACCGACACGCTGATCCACGAAATGGCGCAGCGTCACGATGGCCTCGTGTTCATGCTGTGGGGCGCACACGCGCAGGCGAAGCGCAAGCTGATCGACGACACGCAGAAGGCGCATTGCGTGCTGGAGGCGGCGCATCCGTCGCCGTTGTCGGCGTATCGCGGATTCTTCGGCTGCGGGCACTTCGCGCTCGCGAACGAATATCTGACGAAGCACGGACGCGCGCCGATCGACTGGCGTCTGCCCGCCGAGCCCGAATTGCTCGCCTGAAACGCAAAAAACCCCGCCACGCGGACCGCCACGCGGGGTTTTTCTTCGATACGAAAGCGCTTAAACCGCTGCGATCGCCTCACGCGCCGACGCGAGTGCCGCGCCAGCCGCTTCCGGTCCCATGTTCAGGCCTTCGGCGTAGATGAAGTTCACGTCCGTCATGCCGAGGAAGCCGAGGAACGTCTTGAGGAACGGCGTCTGCGAATCGTTCGGCGTGCCTGCGTACTTGCCGCCGCGCGCCGACACCACGTACACCTTCTTGCCCTTCACGAGACCTTCCGGACCATTCGCGGTGTAGCTGAACGTGATGCCCGCACGCGCGATCCAGTCGAAATACGTCTTCAGTTGCGACGAGATGCCGAAGTTGTACAGCGGCGCTGCGATTACGACGATATCCGCGGCTTGCAGCTCGGCGATCAGCGCTTCGCTCTTCGCGTTGATCGCGGCTTGCTCCGCAGTGCGCTGATCGGCGGGCGTGAAGAACGCGCCGAGCGTGGCGTCGTCGAGATGCGGCAGCGCGTCGCCCAGCAGATTGCGCACGACCACCTTCGCGCCCGGATTGCTTTGTTGCAGTTTCGCGGTCAGTTCGTCGGCGAGCAGCGTCGATTGAGCGCCTTGCGAACGGGCGGCGGAGTTGATCTGGAGAATCGTCGTCATGATGGCTTCCTGTCTCTGAGAGGTTCGGGCGCACTCGGCGTCCCGTTAGGAAGCATTCTTCTCATTTCGACCTTCGGGAAAAAGCCGTCAGATCGTGACGGATCGTTGCACCGATAGAACAATCCGCCACATATTCCGGCAATCAGCCTTTCAGCCAGCGCTCGCGCCATTGTTTCGACGGACCCCGACCGTCGATGGCCGTCAGCACGTAACGCGCGACTTCCGGTCCGTCCAGCTTGACCTCGGTGCGGCGCAACTCGTCGCGACGGAACGCGTGCACCTCCACTTTCGCGCCCGGCAGATAACGCGACAGCAGCGCATCGAGATTCGAGCCGTTGACGCGCAGTCCGTCGATCGCGACGAGCACATCGCCCGCCGACAATCCCGCCTTCTGCGCCGCGCTGCCTTCGTGGACGACGGCCAGCGTGCAATCCGCGCCGCCACGCACGCGCGCGCCGAGCGACGGCTTGACCGCCGCGCCGTTGCCCGGGAGATCGGGGGCGAGCGCGATGCCGAACGGCTCGAAAAGCGCATCGAGCGGCAAATCGCGCGTGCCGCGCACGCCGTCGCGGAACAGCGAGCGCAGGTCAGCGCCGGTCGCTTCGGCGAAAAGCGCCTCGACGTCTTCCTCCGCAATGCCGCGCCCCTTGCCGTTGTAAAACTCGCGACCGTAGCGCTGCCAAAGCAGACGCATCACGTCGTCGAGCGACTTGCGGTTGTCGGTCTGCGCGCGAATCGACAGATCGAACGCCAGCGCGACGAGCGAGCCTTTCTGGTAATAGCTGACGATCGCGTTCGACGCGTTTTCGTCGGCGCGGTAGTACTTCACCCAGGCGTCGAACGAGCTTTGCGCGACCGATTGCTTGAACCGCCCGGAGCCGCGCAGCACGCCGCCGATCGTCTTGCCGAGCAGACTGAAATAATCGCCGGCGGAAATCAGGCCGCTGCGCACGAGCATCAGATCGTCGTAGTACGACGTGAAGCCTTCGAAGAGCCACAAGAGCGTCGTGTAATTTTCCTGCGACAGATCGTACGGCGCGAACGTCGCCGGCTTGATCCGCTTCACGTTCCACGTATGGAAATACTCGTGGCTGCACAGGCCGAGATACGTGCGATAACCCTCGGTCGTTTCCGGGCGGCCCTGCACCGGCAGATCCGTGCGATTGCAGATGAGCGCCGTCGATGCGCGATGCTCCAGCCCGCCGTAACCATCGCTGACGGCGACGGTCATGAACACGTAGCGATCCATCGGCGCTTTCTTCGTGCGCGGCTCAAAGAGCGCGATCTGCGCTTCGCAGACGCGCTTCAGGTCGGCGGCGAGCCGGTTCATATCGAGATTGACGACGCGCCCCGAAATCACGATGTCGTGCTTCACGCCGTGCGCGCTGAAACTGCCGAGCGCAAATTCGCCGAGCGTGACCGGATGGTCGACGAGTTCGTCGTAATTCGCCGCTTCATAGCCGCCGAAACCGTAGCGCTTCGTGCCGCGCGCTTCTGAAAGCGCCGTCGCGACGCGCCAGTTGCGATACGCGCCGCCCTGCGGCGGTTCGATATCGACGACGCACGGCGCGCCCGACTGCCCTTCCACCGCGAGGAACGTGCTCGTGCCGTTGAAGAAGCCGACGGTGTCGTCGAGATGCGCGGCGCGCACCGACATGTCCCACGCGTAGACCTCGTAGCGCAGCGTGATCGGGCCGTCGGTCGGCGCGGCTTGCCACGCGTGCTTGTCGATCTTTTCGATGGCGATCTTGCGGCCCGCCGCGTTGAACGCCTGCAGCGTCACGATGTTGCGTGCGAATTCGCGGATCATGTAGCTGCCCGGAATCCAGACCGGCAGCATGAAGCGCTGGCCGGCCGGATCGGGAACGGCTACGGTCAGCGTCACTTCGAAGAGATGCGCGGCGGGATTTTTCGGAACGATGCGGTAGCGGACGGGCTGCACCGTTTGCAAAAGCGTAGTCATCTCGATGTCCTTTGTTCTTGTTCTGGGCGCGTCGATCTTGAACGAACCGCGCCCGGCGCCTTGCTTGTTTACGCTGCGCTTTCGGAAAAGCAAGGCCGTAAAAACACAGGAGGCGCATGACGCGCCTCCCTTCTTCGTTTCGGACCGCGCTCAGCGCACGGCGGACAGTTCCTTTTCGAGCCGGTCGGCGGGCACGGCGCCTGGCAGACGCCGGCCATCGGCGAGGAATACGGTCGGCGTGCCGGTGACGTTCATCGCGCGGCCGAGCTTTAGATTCTTGTCGATGGCGGTCGTATCGCACGATGCCGACGCGGTCGGCGCCTTGTGATCGAGCATCCAGCTTTCCCACGACACACCGCGATCCTGCGCGCACCAGATCGACTTCGACTTGGCCGTCGAATCGGGCGAGAGCACCGGATACAGGAAGGTGTAGACCGTCACGTTGTCGATCGACTTCAGCGTCGATTCGAGTTGCTTGCAGTACGGGCAGTTCGGATCGGAAAAGACCGCGATCTTGCGGCTGCCGTTGCCCTTCACGACCTTCACCGCGTTCTCGAACGGCAGCTTCGCGAAGTCGATCTTGTTGGTTTCGGCAAGCCGCGCCTCGGTCAGGTTCTTGCTGTTCCGTGTATCGACGAGATCGCCGATCAGCACGTAATTGCCGCTCGCGTCGCTATACACGATCTGCGAGCCGAGATTCACCTCGTAGAGACCGGGAATCGGCGTCTTTTCGATGCTCTTGATGGTCGCGTCGCCCATGCGCGATTCGAGCGCCGACTTGAGCTTGTCGGTGGTCTGATCGGCCTGCGCCGAACAGCCGACGCCGAGCGTCACGGCGAGCGCCGCGGCCGTCGCCAGGGCCAGTCTGAGGGTGGTTTTCATGCGGTTTCCTGTGAGTCGTGCGGCATCGCGCCCGAGAAAGTGAGATTGTTTCAGCCGAGCGCCGCCGAGACGAGCCAGCGCTTGATGAGCGGCTGCGCGCCGACGAACGCCATGCCGGTGTTGCGGACCGCGCGCGCGAGCGTACCCGGCACGGCGAAAAGCCGCTGCAGGCCGTCGGTCGCGAACATGAGCTTCTGGATGTCTTCACGGCGCGCGCGTTCGTATCGGCGAAGGAGGATCGGATCGCCGAGATCGCGGAACGACTCCTTGTTCGCGATGACGTCCGCGAGCGCGGCGACGTCGCGCAGGCCGAGGTTCATGCCCTGCCCCGCGAGCGGATGAATCAGATGCGCGGCATCGCCGACGAGCGCAACACGCGGCGCGACGAGTTTGTCGACGGTTTGCAGCCCGAGCGGAAAGCCTTGCGCCGGCGTCACGCAATCGAGCGTGCCGAGCTGGTTTTGCGTTGCCGTTTCGACTTGCGCGGCGAGTTGCGCCGGATCGAGCGCGAGCAGTTCGTCGGCGTGTTCGGTGCGCGCGGACCACACGAGCGAAACGTGATCGCCCGGCAGCGGCAAGAGCGCGATGATTTCGGTATCGCGGAACCATTGGTACGCCGTTTCGCCGTGCGGCTTTTCGGCCTTGAAATTGGCGACGACGCCCGTCTGCCGATAATCGCGCCGATTCATCTTCGCGCCCATTTGCGCGCGCACCCACGAATGCGCGCCGTCCGCGCCGACGATCAGATCCGTCTCCAGCATTTCGCCGCTCGCGAGTGCAATGTGCGCGGCGTCGGTTTCGACCGTCATGCCCTGCGCGCGCGATTCGAACCACGAAAGACTCGGCGAAAAGCGCAACGCGGCATCGAGCGATTGCTCGATCAGCGACGATTCCACGATCCACGCGAGCTGCGGCACCGACGCCTGAAACGCCGAGAAGTGCAATTCCGCGTGGGCATCGCCGAACACGCGCATGTCGAAGACGGGACCGAGCCGCGAACGATCGAGCGCCTGCCAGACGCGCAGACGCTCCAGCAGCGCCTGCGAGCTCGACGACAGCGCGTAGATGCGCGAATCGAACGCCGCGCCCGGCGGCAGGCCAGCCGCGCGCGACGCGACGAGCGCGGTGCGCAGCCCGGATTGCGCGAGCGCGAGCGCCGCCGTCTTGCCGACGAGCCCGCCGCCGACGACGATAGCGTGAAATTTCAGTGGATGCGGAGTCATCCGGGCATTATAGCCGTGGGGTTCGAACGGGTTTGCGAGCCGGCGGCGGCGCTTGCCCGCGACGGTGCGGCGGTACAATAGCGGTTTGCCTGGCCGCCGCACGCGGCCGTAGCGTGGCGGGCGGTTCTCGCCCGCTCATTGCGCACCATTTTTGACGAAACCCGCGCGGCCCGCGCCGTCTTACCAGTTCGAAGGATTCCATGAGCCTCCAATGCGGCATCGTCGGCTTGCCTAATGTCGGCAAGTCCACTCTTTTCAATGCGTTGACCAAGGCGGGCATTGCCGCCGAAAACTATCCGTTCTGCACCATCGAGCCGAACGTCGGCGTGGTCGAAGTGCCGGACGCGCGCCTCAACGCGCTCGCCGAAATCGTGAAGCCCGAGCGCATCCTGCCGGCGGTCGTCGAATTCGTCGATATCGCGGGGCTCGTCGCCGGTGCGTCGAAAGGCGAAGGCCTCGGCAATCAGTTCCTCGCGAACATCCGCGAAACCGACGCGATCACGCACGTCGTGCGCTGCTTCGAGGACGAGAACGTGATCCACGTCGCGGGCCAGATCGATCCGATCGCGGATATCGAAGTCATCAACACTGAACTCGCGCTCGCCGATCTGGCGACGGTCGAAAAAGCGCAGGCGCGCTATTCGAAGGCGGCGAAGTCGGGCAACGACAAGGAAGCGATCAAGCTCGTCGCCGTGCTGGAAAAAGTGCGCGCGCAGCTCGATCAGGCGAAGCCGGTGCGCGGCCTTTCGCTGACGGAAGAAGAACTGCTGCTCATCAAGCCGTTCTGTCTGATCACGTCCAAGCCGACGATGTACGTCGCGAACGTGAAGGACGACGGCTTCGAGAACAACCCGCATCTCGACGCGGTGCGCAAGCATGCGGAAGCGGAAAACGCGCCGGTGGTCGCGGTGTGCGCGGCGATCGAAGCGGAAATCGCCGATCTCGACGATGCCGACAAGCTCGAATTCCTCGCCGACATGGGCATGGACGAGCCGGGCTTGAATCGCGTGATTCGCGCGGGTTTCAAGCTGCTCGGCCTGCAGACGTACTTCACGGCGGGCGTGAAGGAAGTGCGCGCGTGGACGATTCATATCGGCGATACGGCGCCCCAGGCGGCGGGTGCCATTCACACGGATTTCGAGCGCGGGTTCATTCGCGCGCAGACCATCTCGTTCGATGACTACATCGCTTATAAGGGCGAGCAAGGGGCGAAGGAAGCCGGGAAGATGCGCGCCGAAGGGAAGGAGTATGTCGTGCACGACGGGGATGTCATGAATTTCTTGTTTAACGTCTGACGCGCGACGTAAAGAAACGTCAAAGCTGCTTGCCTCGCGAAGCGGAGTGTCTTTTCATGGACACTCCGCTTTTTTCTTGCGCGGACGAGACAACGCAGCAACGCTGCGATCGACAAAAACAACGAGACATAACCACGAGATGCAGAGACACGCACTGCGCGCATTCACAGCTTTCACGCTGATCGCGGCGAGCTTGCTCGCAACGTCCGACGCCTTCGCCTATCGCGGCAACCCGTACCAGTATCAACCGCAGCCCGACGAGTCCGATCTCGACAACCACGGTCATTACGTCAACCGCGACGGCAACGTCGTCCACTCGCCCGCGCGCACGCGCTCCGGCGCTGTCCCCGCGGGCGCGACCGCGCAATGCCGCGACGGCTCCTACAGCTTCAGCCAGCATCACAGCGGCACATGCTCGCGGCACGGGGGCGTAGCCGCCTGGCAATGACCGCCTCCACCGCGAAGTACAATGCCACCTAATCCCGCCTGCGCGAAACGCCACGGCGGGAACGCGCGAATCCGCGCCACCGAACATCCTCGCGCGCCGAACCGGGCGCCCCGCATTCATCCATCCAGCTAGGACAACATGGCCCAATACGTCTTCACCATGAACCGCGTCGGCAAGATCGTCCCGCCGAAGCGTCAGATCCTGAAAGACATCTCCCTTTCGTTCTTCCCCGGCGCCAAAATCGGTCTGCTCGGCCTGAACGGTTCCGGCAAATCGACGCTCATCCGCATCATGGCGGGCGTCGACAAGGACATCGAAGGCGAAGCCACGCCGATGCCCAATCTGAACATCGGCTATCTGCCGCAGGAGCCGCAGCTCGATCCGCAGCAGACCGTGCGTGAAGCCGTCGAAGAAGGTCTCGGCGATGTCTTCCTGGCGCAAAAGAAGCTCGACGAAATCTACGCCGCCTACGCCGAACCCGACGCCGATTTCGACGCGCTCGCCGCCGAACAGGCGAAGTACGAAGCCATCCTCTCGACGAGCGATGGCGGCAGCCCCGAGCAGCAACTCGAAGTCGCCGCCGACGCGCTGCGCCTGCCCGCGTGGGACGCGAAAATCGAACATCTGTCGGGCGGCGAAAAGCGTCGCGTCGCGCTGTGCAAGCTGCTGCTGCAAAAGCCCGACATGCTGCTCCTCGACGAACCGACCAACCACCTCGACGCCGAATCCGTCGAATGGCTCGAACAGTTTCTGACGCGCTATCCGGGCACCGTCGTCGCGGTGACGCACGATCGCTACTTCCTCGATAACGCCGCCGAATGGATTCTCGAACTCGACCGCGGACACGGCATTCCGTGGAAGGGCAACTATTCGAGCTGGCTCGATCAGAAGGAAGACCGCCTGAAGCAGGAAGAGGCGAGCGAATCCGCGCGTCAGAAGGCGATCAAGAAAGAACTCGAATGGGTGCGGCAGAATCCGAAGGGACGTCAGGCGAAATCGAAGGCGCGTATCGCGCGATTCGAGGAACTCAACAGCCAGGAATACCAGAAGCGCAACGAAACGCAGGAAATCTTCATTCCGGTCGGCGATCGCCTCGGCAATGAAGTCATCGAGTTCAAGAACGTCAGCAAGGCGTATGGCGACCGCCTGCTCATCGACAACCTGAACATGAAGATTCCGGCGGGCGCGATCGTCGGCATCATCGGGCCGAACGGCGCGGGTAAGTCCACGCTCTTCCGCATGCTGACCGGCAAGGAGCAGCCGGATTCGGGCGAAATCGTCAAGGGACCGACGGTCAAGCTCGCGTACGTCGATCAGAGCCGCGATGCGCTCGCCGCCGACAAGACCGTCTTCGAGGAAATCTCCGGCGGCGCCGACGTCCTCACGGTCGGCAAATACGAAACGCCGTCGCGCGCGTATATCGGCCGCTTCAACTTCAAGGGCAGCGATCAGCAGAAACTCGTCGGCAATCTGTCCGGCGGCGAGCGCGGACGTCTGCATCTGGCGAAGACGCTCATCGCGGGCGGCAACGTGCTGCTGCTCGACGAACCGTCGAACGACCTCGACGTCGAAACGCTGCGCGCGCTCGAAGACGCGCTGCTCGAATTCGCCGGCTCCGTGATGGTGATTTCGCACGACCGCTGGTTCCTCGACCGCATCGCGACGCACATCCTCGCGTTCGAGGGCGATTCGCACGTCGAATTCTTCGACGGCAACTATCAGGAATACGAGGCCGACAAGCGCAAGCGTCTCGGCGAGGAAGCCGCGAAGCCCAAGCGTCTGCGCTACAAGCCGATCACGCGCTAACGTCTGACGAAATAGCCTATGCGGGCGCGCGCACCGACATCAGGCGTAAAAGTGGCGACTGTGTAGGGCGCAGTCGCCACTTACTTTTTCGAGCGACGCTTTCCAGTAAGCCGACACGGAGACACACGCAGATGGCGGGATCGAGCGCGCGGCGGGGAGCGCTTTGGGCAATCGGAATCGTCGTGGCGCTCGTCGTCGTGGTGATCGGCGGCTGGTTTTTCGTCGTCCATCAGATGAAAGAGCGGATCCTCGAGACGCTCGGCCCGAACGGTTCGGTGGAAGAGATCGACGTCGGCTTCGGGCACGTCACGCTCTCGCGCGTGCGGCTGCGCGGCCCGAAAGACTGGCCAGCCGGCGACGCGATGCGCGCGGAGCGCATCGTGCTCGACGTCGACATGCAATCGCTCATCTCGAGGCCGATTCATCTGCGCAGCGTGAGCGTCGACAACTACTATCTGTCGATCGTCCGCTCCGCCGATGGCCGCGTACGCATCCTGCCCGGCCTCAAGGAAACCGCGCGCGAAGCCGACGCCCGGCCCGACAGCAAGGAACGTCAGGAGCACGCGCAAGAAGAAAAAATCATCGACCGCGTGTCGTTCGAGCGCGGCTCGATGGAGTTCTTCGACGGCTCCGTGCCGAACCCGCCGTATCGCGTGCTGATCGGCGATGCGCGCGCCACTGTCGATCATCTGCATCTGCCCGCGCTCACCGAGCGCACCGAGCTTTCGATGACCGGTTCCATCAAAGGTCCGTCGCACACGGGCAACGTCACGTGGGGCGGCTGGATGATCATCGCCAACAAGGATTCGCAGACGCGCGCGACGCTGCGCAACGTCGATGTCGCGACGCTCGATCCGTATCTGCTGAAGAAGGCCGGCGCAAAGGCGGCGGTGACAGGCGGCACCATCGACATGACGATCGATGCAACCGTGAAGAATTACCGCATTCACGCGCCCGGCACGTTGACGCTGAATCATCTGCAGATCAGCGATACCGGCAACGCGCTCGACACCTTTCTCTCGATTCCGACGAAAGCCGCGATCGCCGCGCTCAAAGACCGCAAGGAACAGATCAAGCTCGACTTCACGCTCGAAGGCGATCTGCGCGATCCGAAATTTTCGCTGAGCGAGAGTCTGTCGAAGAAGCTCGCGGCGGGATTCGCGAAGGCGCTGGGCGTCAGCGCTGAAGGCGTCGCGCGCGGCGCGGGCGATACGGTTCGGGGAATCGGCAACGCGCTGAAGAACCTGCTCGGGCAATAGCGCGTCGCCTTCTCGCTTTACTTTCAGATCGGCAGATCCAGCGCGCGCAGCTTCGTTTCGGTTTCCAGCGCGCCGGTGTAGTGAACGCCGTGCCAGCCGAGCGCCGTCGCGGCTTGCGCGTTCATCGGGTTGTCGTCGATGAACACGAGTTCGTTCGGCTGAACGCCCGGCAGATGCCGTTCGATTTCCGCGCGCATCAAACCGAAAATCTGCGGATCAGGCTTCACGAGGCCCACGCGCCCTGACACGACGATCTCGCGAAACTTCCGCAAGACGTCGAAGCGTTCCCACGCATACGGAAACGTCTCCGCCGACCAGTTCGTGAGGCCGAAGAGCGGCACGCCCGCCGCTTCGAGCCGGTCGACGAGCGCCACGCCCTCTTCCAGCACGCCGGACACCATTTCCGGCCAGCGTGCGTAGAACGCGCGGATCAGCGCTTCGTGCTCGGGATAGACGGCGATCAGTTCGGCGGTGCCGTCCTCGATGGTCTGCCCGCCGTCCTGTTGCACGACCCATTCCATCTTGCAGACGTTGTCGAGGAACCAGCGGCGCTCGGTGTCGTCTGGAATCAGATGCTTGTAGAGATATTCGCGATTCCAGTCGATCAGCACGCCGCCGAAATCGAATACGACTGCCTTGATGGTCATTGCTCGCTGCTCCGTGGGTCAGATCGCCTTGGTCCGCTCTTCGAGCCATGCCAGCGCCTTGCCCGTCACATGCGGCGACACGCGGCGCCGCACGGTTTCGTGATACGCGTTGAGCCACGCGCGTTCGTCTTCGCGCAGCAACGACACATCGATGCAGCGCGCGTCGATCGGACAAAGCGTCAGCGTTTCAAATTCGAGGAAATCGCCGAATTCGGTCTTGCCCGCCGCCTGGTTCATCACGAGATTCTCGATGCGGATGCCCCACTTGCCCGGCCGATAAATGCCCGGCTCGACCGACGTGATCATGCCCTCTTCCATCGCCGTCCACGGTTCGGCGGGCGCGTAGTGCGAAATTACTTGCGGGCCTTCGTGCACGTTCAGGAAATAGCCGACGCCGTGTCCCGTGCCGTGGCCGTAGTCCGCGCCCGCTTCCCAGATCGGCGCGCGCGCGATCGAATCGAGCATCGGCGAACGGATGCCGCGCGGAAAACGCGCGCGCGAAAGCGCCATCGTACCCTTCAGCACGACGGTGAAATCGCGCTTGTGCTCGGCCGTGATCTCGCCGATCGGCACGACACGCGTGATGTCCGTGGTGCCGCTCAGATATTGGCCGCCCGAATCGATCAGCAGCAGACCGTTGCCTTCGATGACCGCATGCGACGCTTCCGTCGCGCGGTAATGCGGCATCGCGCCGTTCGCGTTGAAGCCCGCGATCGTGCCGAAGCTCAGCGTGACGAAACCCGGGCGGCGCGCACGCGCGGCAGTCAGCTTCTCGTCGATGGTCAGTTCCGTAATGCGCTCGCATCCCAGCGCCTCCTCGAACCACGCGAAGAATTCGGCGAGCGCGGCGCCGTCCTGCTCCATCGTCGCGCGGATCTGCTCCGCTTCCGCCGCGGTCTTGCGCGACTTCGCGAACGTCGACGGATTCACCGCCTCGACGATTTTCACCGCCGACGGCACTTTCTCCAGCAAGCCGTGCGTGATTCGGCGCGGGTCGATCAGGAGCGTCGCGCCCGCGGGCAGCGACGCGAGCGATTCCGATGCGGCCGCGTACGGCGCGACGCGCACGTTGTCGCGCGACAGCGATTCGACGAGCGCGCCCGGAATCTTGCCGTCCGCGACGAAAATCGTCGCGTCGTCGAGACCGATCAGCGCGTGCGCGACGAAAACCGGGTTGTAGCTCACGTCGCCGCCGCGCAGATTGAAGATCCACGCGAGATCGTCGAGTGTGGAAACGAAGTGCCATTGCGCGCCTTTGGCACGCATCGCGTCGCGCACTTGCGCGAGCTTGTCCGCGCGAGCGACGCTCGCATTCGGCGCCGCATGCTCGTAGACGGCCGCCTCCGGCAAGCCGGGGCGCGCGGGCCACACGGCATCGAGCAGATCGACATCGGTGCGTAATACGATGCCGCGCGCACTCAGCGCATCGGACAGTGCACGCGCCGCTGCGACGCCGAGCACGGTGCCGTCGACGGCGACCGTCGCGCCCGATGCGACGTTTTCAGCGAGCCAGTCGACGTGCGGCGCGGTCTGCTGCCCGCCCATCATCTTCATGAGCACGATGCCGGTGCCGGCGAGTTGCGTCTCGGCTTGCGTCCAGTAGCGGCTGTCGACCCAGACGCCCGCGAAGTCCGCCGTCACCACGAGCGTGCCGACCGAGCCGGTGAAGCCCGAAAGCCACTGACGCCCTTGCCAGCGTTCCGGCAGATATTCGGAAAGATGCGGATCCGCCGATGGAATCAGCACGGCGGCGAGCTTTTCGCGCGCCATCTGGCCGCGCAACGACTCGATGCGGCTCGCGAACATGGCGGGTTCCGGAATGGCTGAATCTGCAATGCGATCGTTCATGAAGTCACCTGCTTGAAAGCCCGCGTAGGGCGCGAAGAGCACGACGCGCGGCAAGGATCACCCGCCCGCGTCACAAAATCGAGATCAGCGGCGCGCCGCCAGTCCGACAGTCGTCGTCACGACGAAGAGCGCGAAGACCGCGCACGCGAGCCATTCGAGCGTGTCGCCGTCGTGATATACATCGACGATATTGCCGAGCATGCGCGCAACAACCGTCGCCAGTATGCCAGCGGCGATGGCCGTCCAGACGTAGCCCGCCGGACCGCGCGCGACGCGTCCCGCACGGCGCAGCGGATGCAGCCACCAGCCCGCCGCGCCGATCACCGCACCGAGAAAAATCAGTCCGATCCAGCCCATCAGCGGCGATGCTCCATCGGTGTCGATTCGTTGCAAAGCGGAGCAGATCGGTGGATGTACATGATTTCGGGCAATCCTCGGCGCGACGTAGCGCTTGAGTTTAGGGGCCGGATATGGGGAGCGCAAGGCTCGGAATGCGCGTACCGAAATCGCATCGAAGGGAACCAAAAGCGCGCTTCTTCTTTTTGAGAAGATTATGCGAGTTTTCCGAAACTCCGCCGCTCGGTCGAATGATAAAATCCTTTCATCTTTGCGCTTTATATATATTCTTGCCATTTATAAAGCGAACCTCACATTTATCGCCACTTCGTTAATCGCGTTACTGATTTTCACGCGACGAATTGACGTTTTCAAAAGGCGGCATTTTCCTATGACTGAAGCCAATCCACTTTCCCTGCGTGGTCTCGAAATGATCGTCACGTATCGCGGCTCCGGTCAGGAAAGGCGCGATAACCTGCGTGGCGTTCTGCGCCACCTTGTCCGCACCTATTCGGACTTTCACATCTGGCTGATCGAAGCGGACGCCGCGCCCACGTTCAGTTGGACCGAGATCGGCGATTCGCGCATCCGGCACGTATTCGTGCACGATACCGGCCCGTTTCCGAAAGCGAGGCTCGTCAATCTCGGTGCGTTAATGGCAAAAAGCCCGATTATCTGCATGCACGATGCCGATATGATCGCCAATCCACGCATGATGAAATCGGCCGTCGACGCATTAATGGACGGCGATGCCAGCGACGTGCTTTGCCCCTTCTCGCGCGTGCTGAATGTTTCAGGCGATCGACGCCAAACGTTTATCGAATCGGGAAACTTCGACGAATTCGCTCCGTTCATGGAAGGCGATTTACCGGACGATATCAATGTGCTCTACGCCAACACGCCGGGCGCAATCAACCTTTTTAAACGCCCGGAATTCATCCGTATCGGCGGCGTGGATCCGCAGTTCACGGGCTGGGGCGGCGAGGACGACGACCTGTTCATCCGCGGCGCGCGGCTCGGTCTGCGTTGGCATGCACTTGCCGGACCGGATTCCTCGCTGTTTCATCTGAATCATGACTCCGCGTCACGCGCCGCGATGTGCGAGGAAGAACATAGCGCGCGAAACCGGCAAATGGCGCGCCGAACCGATGAAATGCCGATCAAGGAACTGGAGGCGCGAGCGCTCGAGCTTGCGAAGTATTTCCGCTGACCGGCGCGGCTTTCTGCCACACGCTGGTTCCGGCAAACCGCTCGACGCCCGGCTGCGCGGGCGTTTTCGGCACTTCGGGCGCGGTCGCGCCCCAAATGCCACCTATAAATGAAGAAATACGCAAAAGGCTATAATATTGGGCTATCTGAAAGGCCATCGGCTTAGGCCCAAAGCATCAGCCCAAAAAAATGCAGCTCCTCACGATCGGAATCAACCACCACACTGCGCCTGTCGCTCTGCGCGAACGCGTGGCGTTTCCGCTCGAACAGCTGAAGCCCGCGCTGGGCGCGCTGAAGGACATTTGGCTTGGCCCGCTCGCGAAGGCGTCGCCCGAAGCGGCGATTCTCTCGACCTGCAATCGCACAGAACTCTACTGCGCCACCGACGACTCCGCCGCCCGCGAAGCTGCGATCCAGTGGCTCTCGAAGTACCACAACATCCCCGTTCCCGAGCTCGCGCCGCATGTCTATGCGCTGCCGCAGTCGGAAGCGGTGCGTCACGCGTTCCGCGTCGCATCGGGGCTGGACTCGATGGTGCTCGGAGAGACGCAAATCGTCGGACAAATGAAGGACGCGGTGCGCACCGCGTCCGAAGCCGGCGCGCTCGGCACGTATCTCAATCAGTTGTTCCAGCGCACGTTCGCAGTCGCGAAGGAAGTTCGCACGACGACCGAAATCGGCGCGCAATCCGTCTCGATGGCCGCCGCCGCCGTGCGCCTCGCGCAGCGCATCTTCGAGAATATCTCCAGCCAGCGCGTGCTGTTCATCGGCGCGGGCGAAATGATCGAGCTCTGCGCCACCCATTTCGCGGCGCAGAATCCGCGTGAGCTGGTCGTCGCGAACCGCACGGCGGAGCGCGGCGAGAAGCTCGCCGGCCGCTTCAACGGCCGCGCGATTCCGCTTTCCGAATTGCCGTCGCGCATGCACGAGTTCGACATCATCGTGTCGTGCACGGCGTCGACGCTGCCGATCATCGGTCTCGGCGCGGTCGAGCGTGCAGTGCGCGCGCGCCGGCATCGCCCGATCTTCATGGTCGATCTCGCCGTGCCGCGCGATATCGAGCCGGAAGTCGGCAATTTGCACGACGTGTTCCTCTACACCGTCGACGATCTCGGTGCGATCGTGCGCGAGGGCAACGCGTCGCGTCAGGCGGCGGTCGCGCAGGCCGAATCGATCATCGAGACGCGCGTCGCGAATTTCATGCAATGGCTCGATGCGCGCAGCATCGTGCCGGTCATCCGCCACATGCACACGCAGGCGGACGCGCTGCGCCGCGCCGAACTCGAACGCGCGCGCAAGATGCTCGCGCGCGGCGACGACCCCGCCGCCGTGCTCGAAGCGCTCTCGCAATCGCTCACGAACAAGCTGATTCACGGTCCGACGCACGCGCTCAACCGAGCAAGCAGCGAGGAGCGCAACCAGCTCATCGACCTGATGAGCGGCTTCTACCGTCACGGCTCGTCGTCCGATTCGTCGGAACGTTAGCGGCCTTCTCTTTGCTATTCTCAAAGGCTGTCCGCGATTTACGCGGCGGCTTTCCGATCGCAGTTCTTCCTGACGCTCACCGCGTCATCTCCGTCCGATGAAAACGAGCATGCAAGGCAAGCTCGACCAGCTTGCAAAGCGGCTGGTCGATCTCAACGAACTGTTGAGCCGCGAAGACGTGACTTCCGACATGGATCAGTACCGGAAACTCACGCGCGAGCACGCGGAAATCAGTCCGATCGTCGAGCAATACGCTCTGTGGCGACAGGCTTTGACCGACGAAGCGACCGCGCAGGAACTGCTTTCCGATCCGTCGATGCGCGATTTCGCCGAAGAGGAAATCGGCGAGGCGCGCGAGCGCATGACGAAGATCGAAGGCGAACTGCAGACGATGCTTCTGCCGAAAGATCCGAACGACGATCGCAACATCTTCATCGAAATTCGCGCGGGCACGGGCGGCGACGAATCCGCGCTGTTCGCGGGCGATCTGCTGCGCATGTATCTGCGTTATGCGGAACGCAATCGCTGGACGGCCGAGACGATGTCGGAAAGCGTCTCGGATCTCGGCGGCTATAAGGAAGTGATCGTGCGGCTCGCCGGACAGGGCGCGTATTCGCGGCTCAAGTTCGAATCGGGCGGGCATCGCGTGCAGCGGGTTCCGGCGACGGAAACGCAAGGCCGCATTCATACGTCCGCGTGCACGGTCGCGGTGATGCCGGAAGCCGATGAGATCAGCGAAGTCGTCATCAATCCGGCCGATTTGCGCATCGATACGTTCCGCGCGTCAGGCGCGGGCGGGCAGCACATCAACAAGACGGATTCGGCGGTGCGCGTCACGCACTTGCCGACGGGCATCGTCGTCGAATGTCAGGATGACCGCTCGCAGCACAAGAACAAGGATCGCGCGCTGAAGGTGCTGGCCGCGCGCATCAAGGACAAGCAGTATCACGAGCAGCACGCGAAGGAAGCGGCGACGCGCAAGAGTCTGATCGGCTCGGGCGACCGTTCGGAACGCATTCGCACGTACAACTTCCCGCAAGGGCGCATGACGGATCACCGCATCAACCTCACGCTCTACAAGCTCGAGTACATCATGGACGGCGATCTCGACGAACTGATCGGCGCGCTCGTGTCCGAGCATCAGGCGGAGCAGCTCGCGGCGCTCGGGGAAACGGAGTGAGCGACGCCGCCGCGTTATTGCGCGCGTGCGCGCTGCCGCCGCTCGAAGCGCGCATTCTCTTGATGCACGTACTCGGCTGGCGGCGCACGGAACTCATCACGCGCGATCGCGAGACGCTGCCGCAAGACGCGGTCGCGCGTTTCGAGGCGCTCGCGGCGCGGCGCTCGAACGGCGAGCCGATCGCGCAGTTGATCGGCAAGCGCGAATTCTTCGGCCTCGAATTCGAGGTGACGCCCGACGTGCTGATCCCGCGGCCGGAAACCGAGTTGCTCGTGGAACTCACGCTCGAAGCCATCGCCGATGCGTCGAACCCGCGCGTGCTCGATCTCGGCACGGGAACCGGCGCGATCGCGATTTCGATCGCCCACGCGCGGCCCGATGCGCGCGTGTGGGCCGTCGACCGGTCGCGCGCCGCGCTCGATGTCGCGCGCGGCAACGCTTCGCGCCTGCTGAAGAGCGGTAACGTGACCTTCGTCGAAAGCGATTGGACCGCGAACATCGATCCGTCGTTGCGGTTCGAGGCGATCGTCAGCAATCCGCCGTATATCGCGAGCGGCGATCCGCATCTCGAACAAGGCGACCTGCGCTTCGAGCCGCGCGGCGCGCTCACCGACGACGCCGACGGTTTGTCCGCGATCCGCACGATCGTCGATAACGCGCCGCGTCTTCTCGCGCACGACGGCGCGCTGTGGATCGAGCACGGCTACGACCAGGCGGAATCGGTGCGCGCGCTGCTCACCGCACGCGGTTTCAGCGACGTGCACTCGATGCGCGATCTCGCGGGCATCGAACGTTGCTCGGGCGGCCGGTTCGCGGCCTGACGGCCCGGCTCGTGCAATCGAAATCCGCTATCATTTCGAGAACTCTCACCGAAATCTCAAGCGCAGGAATGCCATGGATACGCAAGAACGCATCAAGCAAATCGTCGATCAGAACGCGGTCGTCCTTTTCATGAAGGGCACGGCGCAATTCCCGATGTGCGGCTTCTCCGGCCGCGCAATCCAAGTGCTCAAGGCATGCGGCGTCGATCAGATCAAGACCGTGAACGTCCTCGAAGACGACGAAATCCGCCAGGGCATCAAGGAATTCTCCAACTGGCCGACCATTCCGCAGCTCTACGTGAAGGGCGAGTTCATCGGCGGCTCGGACATCATGATGGAGATGTATCAATCGGGCGAACTGCAACAGCTTTTCGCCGCCGCTTAAGTCTTTAGCAAGTGAGCGCGCCCGCTGCCGCGAAACGACGGCTCATCGTCGCGATCACGGGCGCAACGGGCGCCATCTACGGCGTGCGTCTGCTCGAGACGCTGCGCCGGCTGTCCGGCGTCGAGACGCATCTGCTCGTTTCCAGCGCCGGCTGGCTCAATATCCAGCACGAACTCGAACTCGATAAAGCCGCGGTCCACGCGTTCGCCGATGTCGTCCACAGCGTGCGCGATGTCGGCGCGACCATTGCGTCGGGTTCGTTCGCAACCGACGGCATGGTGGTCGCGCCCTGTTCGATGCGAACGCTCGCGAGCATCGCGCACGGTCTCTCCGACAATCTCATCACTCGCGCCGCCGATGTCGTGCTGAAAGAACGTCGCCGTCTGGTGCTGCTTGTGCGCGAAACGCCGTTCAACCTCGCGCATCTGCGGAATATGACGGCCGTCACCGAAATGGGCGGTGTGATCTTTCCGCCGTTGCCGGCGTTCTATCAGAAGCCCGCGAGCATCGACGAAATGGTCGATCACACCGTCGCGCGCGTCATCGATCTGTTCGGCTTTGCCCAACCGGTTGCACCCGCGTGGCGCGGGCTGCGCGGCGAAGCGTCGGATTGACAACGCCGGCGACACAATTCGTTGCCCGCCGGACCGTTTATAAACGAAGCTAGCGGTACTACATTGACGGCATACCGCTTAGGAATTTGCCGCCATGAGCCGACTCCCCACCGTTTTCATTTCCCACGGCGCGCCGACGCTGCCGATCGACCCGTCGATGCCGTCCGCCGAATTCGCATCGCTCGGTCAGACGCTGCCGCGCCCCCGCGCCATTTTGATGCTGTCCGCGCATTGGGGCACGGCGCAGCCGGTCGCTAGCACGGCCGAGCGCCCGGAAACCATCCACGACTTCTACGGCTTCCCGCGCGCGCTCTACGAACTGCGCTATCCGGCGCCCGGCGCGCCCGATCTGGCGAAGCGCGCCGCCGCGCTGCTCGGCGCGCAAGGCATTCCCGCCGCGACGACGAATCACGGGCTCGATCACGGCGCATGGGTGCCGATGCTGCTGATGTTCCCCGACGCCGAGGTGCCGGTCACGCAGCTATCGATTCAGCCGCATCTCGATGCCGCGCACCATTTCCGCATCGGCCGGGCGCTGCGCGAGTTGCGCGATGACGGCGTGATGATCGTCGGTTCCGGGCAGATCACGCACAATCTGCGCATGGCCGATTTCAGCGCTCGCCCCGAAGACGCCGATCCGCGCGTGGCCGAATTCACCGACTGGTTCGAGAGCCGCATGGCCGAACGCGACATCGACGCCCTGCTCGACTATCATGCACGCGCGCCGCACGCCGCGCTGATGCATCCGACCGACGAGCATCTGCTGCCGGTGTTCAGCGCGCTCGGCGCGGCGGCGGACGATTATCGGCTCGGCATCCAGTCGCTCGGCACATTCCAGCGTGCGCTCGCGATGACCAACTACGTCTTCACCGACGACTGATCGAAAAAAAGCCCGCCTGATCGCTCAGGCGGGCTTTGTTCGGCGAAGGCGAAACGCTTACGCGCCGACTTCGTGAAGAATGTCGTCGGTGCTTTCGCGTTCTTCGAGATAGGTCGTGCGATAACCCGTGTGCACGCCCCAGTAATAGAAGATCAGCGCGAGCACGGCGACCGCCGCCATGTCCCAGCCGTACGGCAGCAATCCGTTTCCGCCGAAGTCCTTGCTGCCGATCAGCGACATGACCGCCATCGACGGCAGATAGGCCACGAGCCACCAAGCAGCCTTCAGATCGCGGCCCCAGCCTGCGAAACCGACCTTGCTCTGAAAATAGAAGTACACCGGCAACGCGACGACCATCAGCAGAATGATCTCGCCGGTCAGCGGCCACTTCGCCCAGAACAGCACGAGCGACGCGCACACGAATGCGAACGGCGCGACCAGGCCCATCAGCGGAATATTGACCGGGCGATCCAGATCCGGCGCCGCGCGGCGCAACGCCATCAGGCTGACCGGGCCGGTGAGATACGAGATGACCGTCGCCACCGAGATCACCGCCGCGAGCGTGCCCCAGCCGCGGAAGAAGAACAGGAACACGAACGACACGAACAGGTTGAACCACATCGCCTGACGCGGCACGCCGTAAAACGGATGCACGTTGCCGAACATCTTCGGCATCGTGTTGTTGCGCTCCATCGCGTAGATCATGCGCGTGGTCGTGGCCATATAGGTCGTGCCGGTGCCGCTCGGACTGACGAACGCATCGACATACAAGAGGATGGCGAGCCAATTCAGGTTGAGCGCGATCGCCAGTTCCGCGAACGGCGATGCAAAGTTGAAGTGCTGCCAGCCCTTCGCCACATCCGCCGGATTCACCGCGCCGATGTACGCGATCTGAAGCAGCACGTAGATCACGAGCGCGATCAGGATCGAACCGACCACGGCGAACGGGATGCTTTTCGCCGGATGGCGCGCCTCGCCCGCGAGGTTCACCGGGCTCTGAAAGCCGTTGAAGCTGAACACGATCCCGCTCGTCGCCACGGCGGTGAGAACCGCGGACCATCCGAACGGCGCGAAATTCGACGCCGTGCCGAAGTTCTCCGAATGGAAGCCCGAGAAGACGAGGCCGCCGATCGTCAAACCCGGCACCAGGAACTTGAAGATCGTGATGATCGAGTTCGCGCGCGCGAACAGCTTGACGCCCCAGTAGTTCAGCAGGAAGTAAATGACGACCAGCACGGCCGACAACAGCAGGCCAGTAGTCGTGAGCGTATGTCCGACGAACAGCTCGTGCGCCCATTCGTACGGCCAGGTGCTCATGTACTGGATGGACGCTTCCGCTTCGATCGGAATGACGGACACGATCGCGATCCAGTTCGCCCAAGCGCTGATGAATCCGACCAGCGCGCCGTGCGAATAGCGCGCGTAGCGCACCATGCCGCCGGATTCGGGAAAGGTTGCGCCCAGTTCGGCGTAGGTCAGCGCAATCGCCAGAATGACCACCGCACCGATGATCCACGCGCAAATCGCGGCGGGTCCGGCGATCTGCGACGCCTTCCACGCACCGAACAGCCACCCCGACCCGATGATGGATCCGAGGCCCGTCAGCATCAGCGCCAACGGACCGATGTTTCGCTTAATCGACTTCTCTGTCACTTTTCCTCCAAATATCTCGCACTGCCGGAATAGAAACGGCTCGCGGAGCCGCCGTTGCCCGATCTAGCAACGACCATGGCTGGCAGCCGGCGATATCGGTGCAACCGTCAAGAAGGCGCGTAGTTTAACGGTTGCACCTTTCGAATGCAGTGCATATTGGAGAGAAGTTCGCCCCAAAGCGGGGATTCCTTGAGCCAGTCGAGACCGGATGCGCAAGCGCTGTAAAATTTGCTTACGCATCTCAAAAAAATCCCTTCAGAGTTGTCGGATATTAATTGACCGCGAAATCGTTTCGCCGTATAAAGCTTCTTGCAGGATTTCAAGTGGCGAGTGAATTGGTTCTTTCGAGTTCGCCATCACGGTACTCCGGTTGGTCCCATTGCCCCTTCCTTGATTTTCCGCACCCCTGGGCTTCGGCCTTATTCATCATTTTTTTGGAACAAGTAACATGGAAACCGGTACCGTCAAGTGGTTCAATGACGCAAAGGGCTTTGGCTTCATCACTCCGGATGGCGGCGGCGAAGATCTGTTCGCGCACTTCTCGGAAATCCGCATCGAAGGCTTCAAGACGCTTCAGGAAAACCAAAAGGTTTCCTACGAAGTGAAGACCGGCCCGAAGGGCAAGCAAGCCGCGAACATCAAGCCGGTCTAAGACCCGCTAGAATTCGTATGAAAAACCCCGCTTCGGCGGGGTTTTTTGTTTTCTGCGCGGCTGCGTGATCCGCATCAGGCGAAGATGCGTTGCGCGTAGATTCCGAGTCCTTTCGCCACGCTGGCGAGACGATCGCCGAATACCGGTTTCGCGCCGGGAAACGCCGCCGAAAGCGCGTCCGACAGGAATCGCAGGCCCGTCGTGCCACCTGTGAAATAGACCGCGCCCACGTCCGCCGGCGCGACGCCCGCCCGCTTGAGCGTCTCGTGCGCCGCCTCGACGATCCGCCGCGTTTCGTCCGCGCCGGCCGCGATGAGCTGCGTCTCGTCGAACCCGACGCGCAGCGCTTCTTCCACCTCTTCCATGTCGATTTCGGTCGTGCCGCCCGCGGCGACGTCGATCTTCGCTTCCTCGGCGTGCGCGGTCAGCGCGTGCCCGAGCCGGCGATACACGACGCGCATCAGCCGATCGTGATGCCGCACGTCGGTGTAGAGATGGCGCATCAGTTGCAATTCGCTCACGCGCTTCGGCGTATAGACCGTGTTGATCAGATGCCAGGTCGCGAGATCGAAATACACGGGGCTCGGCACTTCGCGCCCTTTCGGATCGAGCGATTGATAGCCGAGTTCGCGCAGCACCGTCGCGAGTTCCACGCGCCGGTCGAAATCCGTGCCGGCGACGTGCACGCCGTGGTGCGCGAGCACATCGCCCTTGCGCTCGAGATGCCGCGCGCGCTCCGGACCGACGCGCACGAGCGAAAAGTCCGACGTGCCGCCGCCGATATCGGCGACCAGGACGAGGCCTTCCTGCGTCAGCCCGGCCTCATAGTCGAAGGCCGCCGCGATCGGCTCGTACTGGAAATGGATCTCGCGCAAGCCGACCGCGTGCGCGCACGCTTCGAGCTGCTTTTGCGCGAGATGGTCGGCGCGCGGATCGTCGTCGACGAAAAATACGGGGCGGCCGAGCACCGCGCGCGTGAGCGGTTCGGCGGAGAGCGCCTGCGCCTTCTGCTTCAAATGCTGCAGAAAGAGCGTGATGACATCGGTGTATTTGATCGCCGAGCCGTCGCCCAGGTCGGTGCTGTTGTCCGCGAGCGGCGAACCGAGAATGCTCTTCATCGAGCGCATCAGGCGGCCGTCGAAGCCGTCGATGTACGCTTCGAGCGCCGCGCGGCCGTAGGACTGGTTATTCTCGTCGGTGTTGAAGAAAACCGCGGTGGGCAGCGTCGTCGCTTCGCCTTCGACGGGCGCCAGCCGGATCGACAATCCGTCGGGCAAAGCCACCGCTGAATTCGATGTGCCGAAATCGATCGCGCAATAAGTCATGGGCATCGGCGGCGTCCTGAAGACGCCGCATTCAAACATGGACGGCGTTTTTAACACGTTCGCGCGGGCGCATCAACCGCATTTCAGATATTTTTAAACCATTGAGTTTATTCGACAAAAGCGGAATATAACTTGCTCGCCTCGCGGCAATTTGTTTGATTTCGAGAGCACGCTCCGGACGCATGAACGAAACCGCCACGCCACGGGAGACCCGTTTGAGCGATACAGCCAGCGATCGCCCGGCCATCATCGAAACCGATCTGCCCGGGCGGCTCGATCGCCTGCCGTGGGGACGCTTTCACACGCTGATCGTCCTTGCGCTCGGCATCACCTGGCTGCTCGACGGCCTCGAAGTGACGCTCGCCGGCGCGGTCGCGAGCGCGCTGAAATCGAGCCCGGCGCTGCAGTTTTCGAATGCCGATGTCGGTATCGCGGGCAGCGCGTATATCGCGGGCGCGGTGCTCGGCGCGCTCGGGTTCGGCTGGCTCACGGACCGGCTCGGCCGGCGCAAGCTGTTCTTCATCACGCTCTTTCTGTACGTGGCCGCGACCGCCGCGACCGCGTTCTCGTGGAATCTCGCGACGTTCGTACTGTTCCGTTTTCTGACGGGCGCGGGCATCGGCGGCGAATACACGGCAATCAATTCGACGATTCAGGAATTCACGCCCGCCCGCCTGCGCGGCTGGACCGATCTCGCGATCAACGGCACGTTCTGGGTCGGCGCGGGCATCGGCGCGGCGGGCTCGATCGTGCTGCTCGATCCCGCGCTGCTTCCGCCCGATTGGGGCTGGCGGGCGTGCTTTCTGATCGGCGCGGCGCTCGGGCTCACGATTCTCTTCATGCGCATGTGGGTGCCGGAAAGCCCGCGCTGGCTCATCACGCACAATCGCGCGGACGAGGCGAGGCTCGTCGTCGAGGAAATCGAGGCGCATTTCCGGCAGCACGGCATCGAGATTCCCGACACGCCCGTCAAGCCGCTGCGTCTGCACGCGCGTGATGGCACGCCGATCCGCGAAGTCGTCCACACGCTGTTCAAGGCGCATCGCAGCCGCTCGCTCGTCGGATTGGTGCTGATGACCGCGCAGGCGTTCTTCTACAACGCGATTTTCTTCACCTACGCGCTCGTGCTGACCGATTTCTATCATGTGCCGGGCGATCACATCGGCTGGTACGTGCTGCCGTTCGCCGCCGGGAATTTTCTCGGTCCGGTGCTGCTCGGCAGACTTTTCGACGTGCTCGGACGGCGTCGCATGATCGCGTCGACGTATGCGATCTCGGGCGTGCTGCTGACGGTGAGCGGCTGGATGTTCATGCACGGCATGCTCACCGTGACGACGCAAACCATCGCGTGGATGGTGATTTTCTTCTTCGCGTCGGCGGCGGCGAGTTCCGCGTATCTGACCGTGAGCGAGACGTTCCCGCTGGAAATTCGCGCGCTCGCCATCGCCGTGTTCTACGCGTTCGGCACGGCGCTCGGCGGCATTATCGGGCCGACGCTTTTCGGCCAGTTGATCGACACGCACGAGCGCGGCCCTGTGTTCATCGGCTATCTGATCGGCTCGCTGCTGATGATCGCGGCGGCGGTCGTCGCCGGAATCTGGGGCGTCGCGGCGGAGCGCAAATCGCTCGAAGATGTCGCTCGTCCGCTGTCGGCGGCGGACGAGCACTGACCGCGCTTACTTGAACGCCTTGTCCCACGCGCCTTCGAAGGCCGTTTCAGCCAGCGTCTTGCGTGCGCGCGGCGCCGCTTCGCGCTCGCGCAGCGCGTCGTCGAGCTCGCTCGCGTCGCCGTGATGCCCGATCGCGATCATCGCGATGATCTCGACATCGGCGGGAACCGAGAACGCCTGACGGAAGGCGTCGCGGTCGAAGCCGCCCATCTGATGCGTCGCGAGTCCGAGCGCGTGCGCCTGGAGCACCAGCGCCATCGCGGCCGCGCCGGTGTCATAAGTCGCGGTGCGGTTCGCGTCGCCTTTCGGCGTGAGCGTCGAGGCCGTCACGCAGACGAGCAGCGGCACGTTCACGTTCCATTTCTGATTCGACGGCGCGAGCGTATCGAACGCGCGTTTGAACGCGGCTTCGTCGCGATGACGATCGAACGCGATGAAACGCCACGGCTGCAAATTGTTCGACGACGGCGCCCAACGCGCCGCTTCGAGCAGGCGATGCAACGTCGTGCGCTCGATCGGCGCATTGGAAAAGGCGCGCGGGCTCCAGCGGCCGGCGATCAGTTCGTGGATGTCGACATCGGTCGGAGCGGGTTTCGTGCTCATGTTGGTCCTCGTTGGCGTGATGAAAGACAAACGGCGCGCATCGGCAAAGATGCGCGCCGTTCAACGCGACAAGGATAAACAAGCTCGCGCGCGCGTGCAGATCGTCAGGTCGCGGCGACGCCCATCGTCCGGCCCGCGCGATTGATGCGCAGCACCGTCACGGCGGCGACGAGGCACAGGCCGCCGGAGATCATCGTCGCGACGGTATAGCTGCCGAGGCTCGAACGCAGCATGCCGCCGCCGAGCGCCGCGAACGCCGCGCCGAGCTGATGGCCCGCGACGACCCAGCCGAACACGATCGGCGCCGATTCCTTGCCGTAGACATCGGTGGCGAGGCGCACGGTCGGCGGCACGGTGGCGATCCAGTCGAGCCCGTAGAACACGGCGAAGAGCGGCAGGCCGAAGAAATCGATGCCGAACGCATATGGCAGATAGATCAGCGACAGTCCGCGAAGGCCGTAGTACCAGAACAGCAGCACGCGCGAGTTGAAACGGTCGGAAAGCCAGCCGGAGAGCGTCGTGCCGAACAGATCGAAAATGCCCATCGCGGCGAGCAGCGTCGCGCCCTGCACTTGCGTCATGCCGTAGTCGGAGCACATCGCGATCAGATGCGTGCCGACGTAACCGTTCGTGCTCGCGCCGCAGACGAAGAAGCTGAAGAACAGCAGCCAGAAATCGCGCGTCTTGCTGGCCATCGCGAGCGTGCCGAACGCGACCTTGATCGGATTTTTCGGCGGCGGGAGCGCGCCGGGCGGCAAGTCGGCGGTCTCGCCGACCGGACGCAGCGAGAGATCGGCCGGGCGCTCGGGCAGCAGCCACGCGACGAGCGGCAACACGATCGCCGCCGC
Source organism: Caballeronia sp. NCF2 (assembly GCF_023631205.1). NCBI lineage: Bacteria > Pseudomonadati > Pseudomonadota > Betaproteobacteria > Burkholderiales > Burkholderiaceae > Caballeronia > Caballeronia sp. NCF2. Next base: position 40,620 of record NZ_JALQDN010000029.1, read on the forward strand.
CGCCGCGACGACGAACACTACCGGACGCCAGCCGTAATGCTCGGAGATCGAAGCGAGGAACGGCAGGAACACGAGCTGGCCGGTCGCGGAACTCGCGGTGAGAATGCCCATCGCGAGGCCGCGATGCGTCGTGAACCAGCGATTCACGATCGTCGCGGACAGCGTGAGCGCGGCCACGCCCGTCGCGCTGCCGACCATCACGCCCCAGACGAGCACCATTTGCCACGGCTCGGTCATCATCGACGAAATGCCGACGCCGGCGGCAAGCGTCGCAATTGCGGCCAGCACGGTCGGGCGCACGCCGAAACGCTGCATCGCGGCCGCGGCGAACGGGCCCGCGAGACCGTAGAGCGCGAGATTGATCGAAATCGCCAGCGAAATCGTGCCGCGCGACCAGCCGAACTGCTTTTCGAGCGGCAACATCATGACGCTCGGCGTTGCGCGCGTGCCAGCCGCCGCGAGCAACACCAGGAACACGACGCCCACCGCGACCCAGCCGTAATGCATACGGCCGTTCAGCCGTCTCGCTACCCAATTCATCGCTGCTCCGTCAGGTTGATTTTTATCTCAAGCAAGAACCTTCGTTACCGCTCTGTCACATCAGAGTTGCGAGCTTAGTTACCGATCGGTAACATGTCAAGCATGCAGCAGAAATCATCGAGGATCCGATCTTGACCCGAGTAACGTCCGATCAGCCGAAAACCGCCGCCCGTCGCAACGCGCGCACGGACGCGGCGACCGCGCAGGAGCAATTGCTCGACGCGGCGCAGGAGCTTTTCTATCGCGACGGCATCCGCGCGATCGGCGTCGATGCCGTCGTCGAGCGGGCGGGCGTCAATAAAATGAGCCTGTATCGGCAATTCGCGTCGAAAGACGAACTCGTCGTCGCGTATCTGGAGCGCATGGATGAAAGATTCCGGCGGCGCTTCGAGGCGAGCGTCGCGAAACATCCCGGCGAGCCGGCGAAACAGCTCGTCCAGGCGCTCGAAGATCTGGTGAAGCGCGCGTCGTCGCCCGATTACCGCGGCTGCCCGTTCGTGAACATCGCGTGCGAATTCGGCGATCCGGCGCATCCCGCGCGCCAATCGGTCGAGCGCAACAAAAGTTACCTGATGACCCGTCTCGCCGAAATTTCGGCGGCCGCCGGAGCGGATAATCCCGTCGAGCTGGCGGAATCGCTCGCGTTGCTCGTCGACGGCATCTACGCGACGAGCCAGACCTACGGCCCCGGTTCGGGCCCGCTGCTCGCCGCGCCGCGCATCGCGCGCACGCTGATCGCGGCGGCCTGCGCCGGGCATCGCAAACAGGAAGATTCATGAATGACAGCAGCAACCGCGACGAAGTGATCGCGGCGACCCGACACTGGCTCACCCGCGCGGTGATAGGACTCAACCTGTGCCCGTTCGCGAAGAGCGTGCATGTCAAAGAGCAGATTCGCTATGTGGTGAGCGAGGCGCGCGGCGTGGACGACCTCGTCGTGGAACTGACCGATGAACTTCGCCTCTTGCGCGACACCGACGCGGAAGTAATCGACACGACGCTTTTCATCACGCCGCACGCGTTCGCCGATTTCGCCGACTATAACGACGCGCTCTTCTTCGCCGAGCGCCTCGTCGATCAATTGGGACTCGCGGGCGAATTGCAGATCGCGAGTTTTCATCCGGACTATCGGTTCGAAGGCACCGGGCCCGACGATATCGACAACTACACGAATCGCGCGCCGTACCCGACGTTCCATCTGATCCGCGAAGCGAGCATCGATCGCGCGGTGGCTGCATTTCCCGATGCAGCCGACATCTACGAACGCAATATCGAAACGCTGCGCCGTCTCGGGCACGACGGCTTCGCAGCGTGGATGAAAGAGAAGTCCTGATCAGTGCGCGGGCGCGAAAAAGCGCTCGCGCAACTCGTCCAGCCCGAGCGTTTCCAGCACGTCAGACAGCCTTTGCGCAGGCCGGCCGCGCGGCAGGTCCTTGAATTGCGCAACGATGAGCTCGTTCTTCATCGAATGTTCCCAGCCGACGAGTTCCGTTACGCTCACCTGATAACCGTGCGATTCGAGCTGCAGGCAGCGCAGCACGTTCGTGATCTGGCTCCCGAATTCGCGCGTGTGCAGCGGATGCCGCCACATTTCCGTCAGCACGTTCTTCGAAAGCGAGTGGCCCTTGTTCTTGCGCAGCACCGAAGCCACTTCCGCCTGACAGCACGGCACCACGACGATGTATTTCGCTTTCTTTTGCAGAGCGAACTGGATGGCGTCGTCGGTGGCGGTGTTGCACGCGTGAAGCGCGGTGACGATATCGATCGAATCAGGTAGACGATCTGAATCAATTGATTCGGCCACCGACAGATTCAAAAATGACATCCCCGTAAACCCGAGTCGGCCAGCCAATTCTTCCGATTTTTTTACGAGCTCTTCGCGCGTCTCGATTCCAAAGATGTGTGACCGATCGCGCAGAGTCTTGAAGAAGAGATCGTAGAGAATAAACCCAAGATAGGATTTTCCTGCACCGTGATCGACAAGTGATACGGCCCCTTGGCGCTCGTGAACTTCGGCGAGAAGCGGTTCGATGAACTGATAGAGGTGATAGACCTGCTTCAGTTTGCGGCGGCTGTCCTGATTCATCTTGCCGTCGCGCGTGAGGATATGGAGTTCCTTCAGCAGTTCGATCGACTGGCCTGGACGAATCTCGTGTTTGGTGGATGGGTCGGGTGTGCCCGGAGCCGACGCGGAGGACTTCCTGGTCATCTTGAAGGTGTGTTGAATAAAAAAAGCGGAGCAGTTCGCGCCGAATGTGCGCTAACCGCTGGTTCTGCCGTCTCAAAAGGGGAAGTTTACCCAAAAGCGCGAAGACGCTCTTGTTCCAGCCACGGCTGATCGGCCAATGCGTGGCAGCAAACGCATGGAACGGATTGTGCATCGTCGGACAATGAGGCCATTGGAAAAGACGACACAGCGTGGCCTCGCGGCTGCGTACCGATGCAGCAAGCAGGAGCAACAAGCCAGTAACAAGCCGTGCCTCGACACGTCGAACGTCGTCACCCGCGCCCACCTTGTTACGTAACACCTAACGCACAGCGCGGCGAATGCGACTCGCCGGCGCCATGAACATGAGAGGACGGCGATGGATGCGATCCCGGACAAGAAAGCAGAGAAACAATTTCAGGAGATGCTCGCGGCACTGACCGCGATGCCCGCGTGGAGCGAAAAGCAGCAACTCGAACTCGAAATGGCACGAGAGATTTCCGTGGAGATGTTGCGCCTCGCCGAATCGATGCGCGACGGCTCCACCGATATCGAAACGTGCCTGACCATGCTGAAGTACGCCAAGGTGATGGATTTCGTCCTGACGACGCTCGCGTCACGCCGCGAGATTGCGCCGCAAACGTTGCGCGTGATCTTCAAGCTGGCGGGTCTGAAGGTCGATGAAGCCTATCCGGGCTGACGCGATCGCGCGTCTGAAACCGGTGCGCGTTCCGAGCGCGCGCCGGCGTCAGCTTTTGCGTTTGGTCATGAGGCGCGCCGCGGACTGACGCATGTGCCGCTGCATCGCGGCTTGCGCCTGTATGGCGTCGCGCGCTTCCAGTGCTTCCAGAATCTCGCGATGCTCGCCAAGCGCGGCCGCCCACGTTTCCTCTCCTTCGAAGTGCCCACGTAGTGTCGATGACAGCGGACTATGCCGCTCGTCATACAGACTGCCGACCGTTCGCACGAGCACGTCGTTGCCGGTCATCTGCGCGATCGCGATGTGAAACGCGCGATCGGCCGCCATCGGCACCTGGCCGTTCGCGACTTCGCGCGCCATCGTCTCGTACACGGCGCGCAACGCCTTGATCTCTTTCGGTTTCGAGAACGGCGCGACGCTCGCCGCGATCGCGCCCTCGATTACGCCGCGCGCGTTCATGATCTCGATCGGGCTTTCGCCCAGTTCCGCTTCGCTCGTCGCCGGCTTCGCCGACGGCGCCGCGACGATGTACACGCCCGAGCCCATGCGAATTTCGACGCGCCCTTCCAGTTCCAGCGCGACAAGCGCCTCGCGCACCGATGGCCGCGACACGCCGAGCGTCTGCGCCAGTTCGCGCTCGGACGGCAAGCGGGCGTTCGGCGCGAAATCCTGCTGCTCGATCAGCCCGCGCAGCTTGTCGGCGATCTGTAGATAGAGGCGACGCGTTTCGGCTGGTTTGACGCTCACGAGCTGGCTCCTGCTTTTCGTCTCGGGGAAAACGTGGATTGTAATCAGTGGAAGGGTTGACGCGCCGTGGGGCGGGCGTTTGCCGTCCGCAGACTGCTTACAAGTGGCTTGACCAATTCTATTTCAAGACACTAGTATGCAATCCGGTAAGGCCAGGTGGGCCAATTTTTTTACGGCGATCTGGAACCGTTCCCAGACCAAATTCATCCCTAGCGCGCGCGACGATGAGCAATCCGATTCTCCAATTCGGCACCAGCCGCTTTTTGCAGGCACACGTCGATTTTTTCGTGACCGTTGCAGCGCGCCGCGATCCGGCGAAAGCGCTCGGCAAGATTACCGTCGTCCAGACGACGTCGAGCGCCGACAGCCGCGCGCGTGTCGAGGCCTTGCGCTCGGCCGGGCGTTATCCGGTGCGCATCCGTGGCCGTCAGCGCGATGAAACCATCGATATGACGGTCGAATGCGACGCCATCACCGAAGCGCTGCACGCGAACGAAGACTGGCCCTTGCTGATCGAGCGCGTGAAGCGCGACGTGAAAGTGATCGTCTCGAACACCGCCGACGCAGGGTACGCGCTTTTCGATGAAGACACCGCCGATCTGCTCGACGGCCAGCGCACGCCGCGCGGCTTCGCGGCGAAGCTCGCGGTGCTGCTGCACGCGCGGCATCGCGCCGGCGGCGCGCCGATCACGCTTCTGCCCTGCGAACTCGTTTCGCGCAACGGCGATACGCTGCGCGATCTGGTCATCGGCGTGGCGCGCGGCTGGAACGTCGACGACGCGTTCATCGCTTATCTGACGAACGACTGCGTGTGGGTGAATTCGCTCGTGGACCGCATCGTGTCGGAGCCGATACAACCTGTCGGCGCGATCGCGGAGCCGTACGCGCTGTGGGCGATCGAGCGTCAGGACGGCATGGTATTGCCGTGCGAGCACGAGGACATCGTCGTCACCGACGATCTCGCGCACTACGAACGCCTCAAGCTTCTGATGCTGAATCTCGGTCACACGATGCTCGCGCAGATCTGGCGCACGCGCGACGGCTCGCCGGACATGACCGTACTCGACGCGATGCGCGATCCGGCCTATCGCGAGCCGCTCGAAGCGACGTGGCGCGACGAAGTGCTTCCCGTATTCGCGGCGCTCGGCAAAGGCGACGTTGCGGCCGACTACCTCGCGAGCGTGCGCGACCGCTTCGAGAACCCGTTTCTCGTCCATCGGCTCGCTGACATCGCGCGCAATCACGACGAGAAGAAAGTTCGACGCTTTCAGCCCGTCATCGATCTGGCGCGCGAACTGAAGCTCGACATCGAACAAACGCGTCTTCGCGACGCACTCGAAACCGCCTGACGACCGGCCCGACCGATTTTCAATCACGGCTCACCGCGCCGGCATCGCGGATCGAGCTGGAACACATTGAAGTGCCGCCCCATTGAGGAGACAAACGATGCGCAAAATGCGTTGGGTAGTGATATTTCTGGCCTTTCTGGCAATCGCGATCAATTACATCGATCGTGCAAACCTTGCGGTCGCCGCGCCGCAAATCGAAAAAGCGCTCAATATCGGCCCGGCCGAAATGGGCTTCATCCTGAGCGGCTTCTTCTGGAGCTACGCGCTCATGCAGATGCCGTTCGGCTGGTTCGTCGATCGCGTCGGCGCACGCATCGCATTGCCGCTCGCGGTGGGCTGGTGGTCGGTGTTCACGGCGTTGACCGCGGTTGCGACGAGCGTCGTCGGCATGTTCGGCTGCCGCCTGATGCTGGGCGTCGGCGAAGCGGGCGCGTATCCGTCGTGCGCGAAGCTCGTGTCGCAATGGTTCACAAAATCGCAGCGCGCATTCGCGACCAGCATCTTCGATTCGGGCTCGCGCGTGGGTTCGGCACTGTCCATTCCGGTCGTCGCGTTCATCATCAGCTCGTTCGGCTGGGAAGCGTCGTTCGTCATTACCGGCGTGATCGGCTTCGTGTGGATTCTCGGCTGGTTCCTGATCTACCGTAACAAGTCGAAGGGCGATCTCACCGGCGAGACCGATGTCGCGCCGGTGCCGGTTGCGCCGAAGAACAAGGTGTCGTGGGCGTCGCTGTTCAAGTACCGCACGCTGTGGGGCATGATGCTCGGCTTCTTCTGCCTGAACTTCGTGATCTACTTCTTCATCACCTGGTTCCCGAGCTATCTCGTACAGGCGCACGGCTTCTCGCTGAAATCGCTCGGCACGCTCGGCACGATTCCCGCGCTGATGTCGATTCCCGGCGGCTGGCTCGGCGGCTTCATCTCCGATTCGCTCTTCAAGCGCGGCTGGAGCCTGACCGCCGCACGCAAGACCTGCATGGTCGGCGGCATGCTGATGTCGTCCGTCATCACGCTGTGCGCGTTCGTCGAAAACATTTATCTGATGCTCGCGTTCTTCGGCATCGCTTACGCGAGTCTCGCGTTCGCCGCTGCATCGATCTGGTCGCTCCCGAGCGACGTCGCGCCGACGCCGGATCACGTCGCGTCGATCGGCGGCATCCAGAATTTCGCGTCGAATCTGGCGGGCATCGTCATCACCACGTTCACCGGCGTGATGCTCGCGATCACCAAGGGCTCGTTCGTGATTCCGCTGTGCGTCGCGGGCGGCTTCTGCTTCCTCGGCGCGTTCAGCTATCTTTTCATTGTCGGCAAGATCGAACCGCTCAATCGCGCCGAAGAAGAGCAAGCCCGGCGCGACGACGGTCGCGCACCTTCCACGGTCTGAGTCTGAGAACAAAACCATGTCCACCACATCCACCGACCATGCGGTCATCCGGCTGCATCCCAACGACGACGTCGTGATCGCGACGCGTCAGTTGCTCTCCGGCGCGCGGATCGCGTCGGAGGATCTCGTCGTCGCCGGGCTGATTCCGCCGGGCCACAAGATCGCGACGCGCGATATCGCGGCGGGCGCGCCCGTGAAGCGCTACAACCAGATCATCGGCGTGGCGAAGGAAGCGATCGCGCGCGGGCAGCACGTCCACACGCACAATCTGTCGATGGCCGATTTCGCGCGCGAGCACGAGTTCGGCGTCGATCTGCATCCGACGCCGTTCGTCGACAAGCCCGCGACTTTCATGGGCATCCGCCGCGAGGACGGCCGCGTCGCCACGCGCAATTTCGTCGGCGTGCTGACGAGCGTGAACTGCTCGGCGACGGTCGCCCGCGCGATCGCCGATCATTTCCGGCGCGACGTGCATCCGGAAGCGCTCGCGGATTACCCGAACGTCGACGGCGTGATCGCGCTGACGCACGGTCTCGGATGCGGCATCGACATGCAGGGCGAAGGGCTCGGCATCTTGCGGCGCACGCTTGCGGGTTACGCGGTGCATCCGAATTTTCATTCGGTGCTGTTCGTGGGTCTGGGATGCGAGACCAATCAGATTTCCGGTGTGCTCGAATCGAGCGGGCTGAAGGACGGTTCGCATCTGAAGAGCTTCACGATTCAGGATAGCGGCGGCACGCGCAAGACGATCGAACGCGGCATCGCGCTGGTGAAGGAAATGCTCGCCGATGCCAATCGCGTGCAGCGCGAGCCGCTGCCGGCGTCGCACCTGATCGTCGGTTTGCAGTGCGGCGGGTCGGATGGCTATTCGGGCATTTCGGCGAATCCCGCGTTGGGCGCGGCGGTCGACAAGCTCGTCGCGCATGGCGGCACGGCGATTCTTTCCGAAACGCCGGAAGTGTATGGCGCGGAGCATCTGCTGACGCGCCGCGCGGTGAGCCGCGAGGTCGGAGAGAAACTGCTCACGCGTATCAAGTGGTGGGAAGAATACTGCGCGCGCAATGGCGCGGCGATGGACAACAATCCGTCGGCAGGCAACAAAGTCGGCGGATTGACGACGATCCTCGAAAAATCGCTCGGCGCGGTCGCGAAAGGCGGGACAACGAATCTCGTCGAAGTGTACGAGTACGCTCAGCGCATCGACGCGAAAGGCTTCGTGTTCATGGATTCGCCCGGCTATGATCCGATGTCGGCGACGGGCCAGGTTGCATCGGGCGCAAATCTGATCTGCTTCACGACGGGACGCGGTTCGGCTTATGGATGCGCGCCGTCGCCGTCGCTCAAACTGGCGACGAACACCGCGCTGTGGGAACGCCAGGAAGAGGACATGGATATCAATTGCGGCGGCGTGATCGACGGCTCCGCGACCATCGAACAACTCGGCGACGAAATCTTCCAGATGATGCTCGACTGTGCGTCAGGCGTGGCGTCGAAGAGCGAACTCCACGGGTATGGGCAGAGTGAGTTCGTGCCTTGGCAGGTGGGTGTGGTGACTTGAGGCTTCTATTTTGGTGAAAAAAACGCGCCGTGTTCCGGCGCGTTTTTCTTTGATCAGGCCGGTCCGAGGTCGATTTGGATTGGCTCGTGCGAGCAGTCGAACACCGTGCCGTGAAGCCGCACTTCGCACCATTCGCGAAAGAGTTTGAGCGATCGCTTCTGCGGCCACAATGCGTCGTCCGTGTACCAGTCGTCGAGCATCTGTTCGAAAATCGTCTGCCAGTTTCGGTTGATCCATTTCTCGGCGGACTCGATAACATCGTCGCCTCCGCATGGAATCAGGAACGTGTTTGGGTCGTCGCGCGCCTCGTCGAAAAGAACGGGACGCTGCGGGTCTGGTGCCGGATCGGCGCGGTTGATCCAATCGACGAACGGCTGCTTCGGCAAGACGACAGCAACCGCTCGATTGGTGATGAGAAGCGCATCGGATGGCATGTTCGCGACCTCGTTGGGAGCGCGGACGATCAGACCGTCTCGGCGTGTTGCGCCATCATCTGCAACGCGACGGCTTCCGCCACTTCGATGCCGTCGATCGCAGCCGAATAGATGCCCCCAGCGTAGCCCGCGCCCTCTCCCGCCGGATAAAGCCCCTCCACATTGACGCTCTGATAGTCGTCCTGGCGACGCACGCGGATCGGCGACGACGTGCGCGTCTCGACACCGGTCAACACTGCGTCGTGCATCGCGAATCCCTTGATCTTCTTGTCGAGCTCGGGCAACGCTTCGCGAATCGCTTCGATCACGTAATCGGGCAGCGCGGTGCTCAGATCGGTCGGCTTTACGCCCGGCTTGTAGGACGGCGCCACGGAACCGAGCGAAGTGGATGCGCGCCCCGCGATGAAATCGCCGACGAGTTGCCCCGGCGCGGAGTAGTCGCCGCCGCCGAGTTCGAACGCGCGCTCTTCCCACTTGCGCTGAAACGCGATGCCGGCCAGCGGGCCGCCCGGGTAGTCATCCGGCGTAATGCCGACGACGATGCCCGCGTTCGCGTTACGCTCGGCGCGCGAATACTGGCTCATGCCGTTCGTCACGACGCGGCCCGGCTCGGACGTCGCTGCGACGACCGTGCCGCCCGGGCACATGCAAAAGCTATAGACCGCGCGTCCATTGCTGCAGTGATGGACCACTTTGTAGTCGGCCGCGCCGAGCTTTTCGTGGCCGGCGAATTTCCCGAAGCGGCTTCTGTCGATGACGCCTTGCGGATGCTCGATCCGGAAGCCGAGCGAGAACGGCTTGGCCTCCATGTAGACGCCGCGTTCGTGCAGCATCTCGAACGTATCGCGTGCGCTGTGACCGACGGCGAGCACGACGTGATCGCAGCGCAGCGTTTCGCCCGTCGAAAGCTTGAGCCCGCGCACCTTGCCGTTATCGATGTCGATGTCTTCGACCCGGTGCTGAAATCGCACTTCCCCGCCAAGCTGATGGATTTGCGCGCGCATCTTCTCGACCATGCTCACCAGCCGGAAGGTACCGATGTGCGGCCGGCTCAAATACAGAATGTCTTCCGGCGCGCCAGCTTTGACGAACTCTTCGAGCACCTTGCGGCCGTAATGTTTGGGATCCTTGATCTGGCTGTAGAGCTTGCCGTCCGAGAACGTGCCTGCGCCGCCTTCGCCGAACTGCACGTTCGATTCCGGATTGAGCTCGTTGCGACGCCAGAGGCCCCACGTGTCTTTCGTCCGCTCGCGCACCGCTTTGCCGCGTTCGAGAATGATCGGCCGAAAGCCCATCTGCGCGAGGATCAAGCCGGCGAAAAGCCCGCACGGTCCCATGCCGATGACGACGGGACGCAGCATCGTCGATTGCGCCGGCGCTTTTGCGACGAAACGATACGCCATGTCGGGCGTCACGCCGCAGTGCGGATGCGGATGCGCTTCCAGTCGCTTCAACACCGACGCTTCGTCTCGCAACTCGACATCGATGATGTAGGTGAGCTTGATATCGGCGCGCTTGCGGGCATCGTGTGCGCGGCGAAATACGTGAAAGCTCACGAGTTCGTTCGCGCCAACGCCGATTTCCGCGAGACGCGCGAGAACCGCAGTTTCGATAGCCGATTCGGGATGATCGAGCGAGAGCTTGAGTTCGCTTAGACGTAGCATGGGAAGTCGACGGCGCTGCCGTACTTTTTGAAAAGCCGTAGAGAGATTCTAGCGCTTGCGCAACGCGCACTTCGCGGATTCGCGATACCGCGCTTCAAACGCAAAAACCCCACCTTTTTGGGGTGGGGTTTTTGTTTGGAGCATGAGGAGCCTGACGATTACCTACTTTCACACGGGTATCCGCACTATCATCGGCGTGGAGTCGTTTCACGGTCC